>SVCW01000022.1 GCA_015058155.1 Clostridiales bacterium
CCGTAAGTTAGTTTCTGCTAACTCACATACCTATGTTACCTTATGCTAACTCGTTTGTCAATCACTTTTTACCATTTTTAACCTTATTGTAAACATAAAAATTCCCACTGTTTTTCAAGTGGGGATGTCCGCTACTAAATATAGTATGTTATCACGAATTATGCTGTCTTGCTTACCTTCTTGTTGTTCTTTGCGATAGTAAGGCCTGCAAAACATCCGATTACGAGAAGTACTGTAAGGATAGCAAAGAGTACCGTATAAGCGAAATTACCCTGAGTATCCATGAGCCATGAAATGAATGGTGCGATTACTACTTCCGCCATTGATCCAACGATTGAGCCAAAGCTTGTCACAGTTGCGATACGGTTGAGCGGGATATTTACTTCGTTTAAGCATGAGTATCTGATAGTATATGTCATCTGTACGAATGCTGATGGAAGTAATGTATAGAAACTGATAAAGAGCACAGGCACTCCTGGTGGCATGAAGAGGAAGCTTGCTACGATAACAGCAAGGAAACCAAATGCAACACCGATCCATCTTGCTGTTGAGTGGAATACCCTGTCAGCAAGAATACCGCCGAGAGGAGCGAGTGCGAAGAATACGTAAGTTCTGATAATCGCGAAGATTCCTGATTCTTCTGGTGAAATGCCAACTACTGCTGTGAGGTATGGAGTAAAGTAGCTCTGGAGAGTGTAGAGAGCGTAGCAGATAGGGCAGAGAAGGAGAATCATGAGTACCATCTTGTTCTTGAGGAGCTCAGGAATATCCTTGATTGTTGTCTTTTCTACTGTTTCTCCACTGTCGCTTACTTCTTCATTGAGGGCAACGAGGTCCTTATCCATGCAGAACTGAACTACGAGAGTTGCGATAGCAGTTGAAGCTGCGATTACTATGATTGCAGCCTTGAATCCTGTATCAGGATCATCGAAACGAGTTGTTGTCCAGAGAGCAAGACCATTGATGATTGCTGCTGAAATACCGTTACAAGCATAATAGAAACCAAAAGTCATGCCTGACTTACCTGAACCAGTCTTGTCTGTCTTTGCTCCGACTACATTGAGGATCTTTGAGAATCCCGGCCAGTAAATACCCATTGTTACAAATGAAAGGAGCACCCATAAGATGAGTGATAAGATATATGATTTGTAAACAAATATGTAGAGGAGTGTGAGTACAGTTGTTGCAATGAGACCAAGCTGTACTGCCTTTTTCGAATCGAGTCTGTCTACAATAAATGCGCCAGGCACGCTGACAACAAATATTGCGAGTGAGTATGCAGTAAGGAGAAGCGCTGACTGAGTGTTGCTCATGCCAGTTACCTGAATCTGCAAGTCATAGAATACATACTTAATGTACGGAATGATGAAAATTGAGCCTCCTGCGAGTCCGAGCGCAAAGATGGAAGCAGCAATTTTCCCTTTACTGTAAGTCTGTTCCATTTAAAAAACCTCCTGTGAATAATTCCTTTCCTATATTATATAGTAATGGTAACACATTTCATATTCTCTGTATTCTCAATCGATTCAACCTGAAGTTGATGCGATGCAGTTTTATTGTATTGTACGCTCGGTCTTTTGACGGTATAATAATATTGATTTTTCACTTCTGGAGGAAAGAATATGTTTACATTCAATCAGCTTCTTACATATAAACGTGTTGTTGAAACAGGAAGTTTCAACAAAGCGGCATCCGAGAGCTTCATAAGCGTCAACGCCGTAATGAAACAAATCAACAATCTCGAGAACGAAGTAGGCGTACAGCTTCTGCTCCGTAGCAACTCAAGGGTGAAGCTGACCGAGCCCGGCATCAGTTTCTACGAGGACACGCTCAAAATACTTTCAAGCTGCGATGGCGCAATCCAGAAGGCCGTAGCACTGTCAAATAACAGTATCACCATCAGAGTCGGCACTTCAGTAGCAAACCCTACAGACAAACTCGATATCGTGCTTGCAAAGATGCTCGTTCACCACCCGAACATCAAGATAGAAATGATTCCTTTTGTAAACACATCTGATGCAACGGCAAGCATATACTCAAACCTCGGAGAACGAATCGACATAGTAATGAGTTCTTTTGACGAGCTTACAAAAGCATACTGGAACTACGAAACACTCGAGATTGGAAAAGTTCCGCTCTGCCTGATTGTTCCGGTATCACACAGACTGGCTTCTGCAAAGCTGGCAAGTTTCAGCGATCTCTCCGGCGAAGACCTCATGATTGTAAGGCGCGGATACAGTCTCTGTCTCGATAAGACACGTACACACATCGAAGCAAACTACCCGGATATAAACATTATTGACGTACCAGCTTTCGGCATCGACCTATATAACAAAGTAGCCAACGTCGATACTCTCATGCTCGGCATAGGCGACAACATCAAAGGTCACCCTCTTACAAAGCGCATACCTCTTGACTGGGATGAAAAGAGTCCGCTCGGCATCCTCTATTCAAAGAAACCTTCGGACCAGGTAAAGACATTCATCCAGATGATCAGGAATTATATATAGACAGTAAAAATCCCGCATGAGTTTTCATGCGGGATTCCTTATCATTTCTGATACTGTTACGCGTCAACGCCGAGCTTTACTCTCTGCTTTTCTGCTTCGTAACCTTCGATGTTTGACTTGTTTGCTGTGATGTCTCTGCAGATTTCTTCTGCTTCAGCATCAAGCACTGTGCCGGCAATATACTTATCGTAGTAGTACTGACCGAGTTTCTGAAGATTTTCATTCATACTCTTCTTTTCACCCATTATCTTTGCTTCGATCTTTGTGATTTCTACTGCGTCTCCGGCTTTTTCACCGACTACTTTTGCAGCCTGCTGTACTTTATCTAAAAATGCCATTCTTTTTCTCCTTTCGTACTTACAAACTACATTTTATTACTTTTATAAATCGTGTGCAATATCCTTAGTAACTTCGTAAAGCTTTAAGAAGTTATCGTAGTACTTCTTGTACTTTTCGTGGTTTTCCATGTTTGGCTTGTAGAGTGTGCTTTCTGTTACATACTTTCTGATGTCTGCAAACTTTTCAAGGTGACCTGTTGCGATAGCGCACATGAGAGCATCACCATAAGCTGCACCTACACCTACTTCTGCAGTGTGGATTTCCTGACCCATTACGTCTGCAATCATCTGCATCCATACAGGGTTCTTAGTTCCGCCGCCTGCAGCGAAGATTCTCTTAGCTTCTACATCGTTTTCCTTGAAGATATCGAAGTGGTGCTTGATACCGTAAGCGATTGATTCGAGAGCTGCATGGTAGATATGTGTACGAGTGTGGTCGATTCTGAGGCCGAAGATTGCTCCTCTTGCAAGCGGGTCATTGATTGGAGTTCTTTCACCTGCAATGTAAGGGAGACAGATGATTCCGTCTGAACCTACAGGAATATCTGCGAGGCCTTCCATCATTGTTTCGTATGCATCAGGACCGCCTTCCTGTTCGAGCTTGAGAGCGTCGAAGTAGAGGTTGTCTCTGAACCATCTTGTGAATGTACCTGCAGCATTTGTTCCGCCCTGGATACTGTTTGCATTAGGGATAAGGAATCCGCCTGCCCAGATTCTCTGGTCACGAGCGAGATGGTCTGCAATACCGATGAAGTAGAGAGTTGAACCGATCTGTACCATGAAATCGCCTACTTCAAGGATACCAGTTGATACTGCTTCAGCTCCTGAATCGTCTGCACCTGTGATTACAGGAGTGCCTTCGAGAAGACCTGTTTCTGCTGCTGCCTTTGCATGTACTGTTCCAACGATATCAGTGTTGTCGTGGAGAGTTGCTACCTGATCAGGACGGCAGAAATCGTTGATATATCTGTAGTCGATATCCCCCTTTTCAGGATCGTAGAGCGGTGTGAATCCACCGTATCCGAGGAATCTGTCGATTACGTATTCGCCAGTTAACTTAGCTGTGAGATATGATGAAGCTGTGAGGAACTTGTAAGTCTTTTCATAAACTTCAGGTTCGTTGTTCTTGATCCAGAGGATTTTAGGAGGTACGTCGTTTGCTACGAGCGGACGGCCGTTGAACTTAAGAACTTCTTCTCTTCCGTACTTTTCGTACATCTGATCCCATTCCTTATGAGCTCTTGCGTCGATTCCGTAAAGGATAGCCTTGCGGAGTGCTACGCAGTTTTCGTCAACCGGTACAAGGTCTGCTCCGAGAGCGCTTGCGCCCACACACTTGATGTCAGCAGGATCTACACCTGACTTTTCAATTAAAGCCTTTGATACCTTGCAGAAATCTCCCCACCATACTTCTTCAGCATCGTGCTCGAAATAACCAGGCTGTGGATTTTCCATTCCGTGCTTTTCAGCGTGGATTGCTACAACCTGCATATCGCCATCTACGAGAACACCTTTTGTTTCAAATGTTCCTACGTCTATTCCCATGAAATATACTGCCATAACTAGTCTCCTTCCTATCTTGTACGGACACTCTTAACGATGTCCATGAATTCCTTAACTCTTGCTTCGTCTACTCCGTTTTCAAACTTTCCGTCAACTTTGAAAGTTGTTCCTACAAATGCTCCATCACAATATGTAAGCTTTTCAGCAATGTTTGCAGCCTTGCAACCTGTGTTTGCATATACAGGCATACCCGGTACAGCTTCCCTCATGATTTCGAGAAGGTGACTGTCAACACCGTGACCTGCCTGGATACCTGAAACGCACATTGCATCAGGATGAGCCTTGAAGTTAAGAGCCTTTGCTATTGTAGCGATGTCACGGCCTGAAAGATCTCCGTCTGATTCAGCATTGATCATGTAGAACATGAGAAGGTCATCGAGTTCGAGAGCTTTCTTACGTCTTATAGTTTCAGCAACATTTCTGTTTCTGATACCGATTTCACTTACGTATGCTCCTGAGAATACGCTTCTTACAAACTTCGCTTCAACTGCAGCAGCAAGTTCGATTGTAGCATCTGCGTCTGAGATTACGTGTACTCCGAAAGGAACTGTGATTTCATCCTTGAGTACTCCGATGATATATGCCATTGCAGCAGGAGTTACCATTTCGCAGTGATCAAGATATGGCAAGCTGAATTCGTTTGAAATGAGGATTCCGTCTACGCCTCCGTTCTGAAGAGCGTGAAGGTCCTTTCTTGCTTCAGCAATAACATCTTCCATCTTGCCACCACGTGGATAATCAGGATCTCCCGGAAGTGCTCTTAAGTGAAGAAGCGCAATCATCGGCTGGTCTGTGCCGAATACTTCTTTAATAGTTGGTTTCATTTGATTGTCCTCCGATTCTAGTATTTGTTCCTTTATATTAGAGAAGAGCTCTGATTGCCTTTGCTTCGCTCTTAACTGTGAGTTCAGGTTCCTTTGCAGCTGAAATGAGTTCTGATGTAAGCCATCCGTCATAGCCGTGAGCCTTGATAACTTCAAGAACTTCAGCCATGTTCATGCTTCCGCCGTTTACAGGGAGATGAGCAGGGCTTCCACCGTCATTATTTACGAAGTGGATATAGTCAATCTTGTCGCCGAGTCTTTCGAACCATACTGAGAATGATTCGCCGTGTGCGAAAGGAGTTGCTGTATCCATCATAGTCTTGAAATTAGGGTGATTTACTTCTTCAAGAATTTCTACGAGATCGTCAAGGTATGCTACCATATTGCTTTCATAGATAGTAACTGCTTCAAGGATGAGAGTTACGTCATACTTAGCTGCGTATTCTGCGATTTCTTTGAATCCCTTAATCATGTTATTGTATGCGTCTTTTCTTGAAACGTCAGGAGCCTTGCTCTTCTGTGCAATCTGTACTCTTGGAGTTCCTGTAGCTGCAGCAACTTCGATTGCCTTCTTGAAGTATGCGATAGTGTCAGCGAGTTCCTTTTCGTTTACTGTAGCAAAGCTGTAAGGATAGCCGAGTGCTTCAGGTGTATAGCAAGGTGTTTCGAGATTGTACTTCTTCTTGAGTTCTACAATCTTTGCGCATTCTGCTTCGTCCATATCCCAAGGGTAAGCCATAGGTCTTCCGCCCCAGATATCTACGCCGTCATAACCTGCTTCGCTTGCAACCTTGAATACTCTTTCCATGTCGCTATAGCTTCCGAATGATAATGATAAAAATCCTACCTTCATAAATAACTCCTTCCTTTTATAAACAAAATCCGACTTAAAACGTTATAATTTGTCAGTAATATTTTGCCATAAGTGTAACACAATTCTGACATTTTCTCAATATAAAAGACAGACCAAAATGGTCTGTCCTTAAAAAGTTTGAAAAAATATGGGCGCCATCCGGCGCCCGTTTGTCTTCTATATTATTCTTCTACAACTTCTGCTTCCGGAGCGTTCTTCTTTACGCTTTCAACTCCGTTTAAGCAAGCTGCCTTTGTAGTGTAACCTTCGCTTGTTGCGATAGTCTGTCCGTTTGTTGCTGTAAGTCTGAATCTGAATTCACCAGCCTTGTCAGCATATACTTCAAACTTAGGGTTCTTTTCTTTTGCGAAACCTTCTACTGTCTGGTCTTCAACGGCGCCTGCGCTATTTTTCTTTACGCTTTCGATACCGTTTAAGCATGCTGCCTTTGTTGTATAAACTTCACTTGTTGCGATTACCTGACCATTGCTAGCCTTGAGGTCAAACTTTACGCCAGTTGCTGTTTCTTTTACTACGAACTTACCCATGATTATTCCTCCTGTTTAATACATATTTCTCCCCGTTTTTAAGTCTCGATTTCCTGCTGAGAAGAATACTTCGATTTTTCGTTACTTAAATTATATTGTATTGTCGCCGGAAGTGCAAGGTGGTTATTTCGCAGCTGTTAACCGAAATGTGTTCCGAGGAGAACTTCGTACCATTCTGAGTCGATTTCTTCCTGAGTCTTATCGTCATCATCCTTCGGAGGTGCTTCTTTTACTACCTCAGGCTTCGCCTCTGTGTTTTCAGCAGCTTCTACCACTTCACCGTTTTCGTCGAGCTTTTCCTGCTCTTCCATATATTTCTTAAGTGCATCAAATGCCATAATCATAACCTCCGTTATTTAACTTTATATAAATTATATCACAATATAGAAAAAATGCACCCTGTTAATACAAGGTGCATTTCTGTATTTGTTACATGTTATAAAAATATTCACGAGACGTGTGGATTGTGTAAGTTGCGGTAGGTACCGAACCTTCCGAGCGCTCGTCTACATAGTGGACTACAAGATCAATTTCGCCGACATTTCCGATTCGCGAATAAAGCTGATTGATATTCTGCCAGAGCTGATTCGTCACATAGGCGTTAATAGGAGCATTGAGTATTCCTTCTTCTCTCTTTGTCAACGGTGTTAAAGCGATTTCGTCACTCGCGTTTGTCAGCTTGGTGTTGAACGTGTAGTTTACCGTGAGTCCGTAAGGCTCTTCTGCCGTCTGAATCACAATCGAATTGTCCGTAAACGTGCCTTCTGACATATCGATGTACTCGTGAAGCGGAAGCGACTTCACTATTTCTGCAACCTTCTGTGCGTCGCCGATGTAATCAGTTCGGTAATAATCGTCGGACATCGGATTCAGCGTACCGTACCAATCGTTCAGCATCTCGAGGATTACCTGGTCGCGTCCGTGGAACGCCGCGTTTTCTTCGTCTACAAAGCCAAGGAAATAGAAGTCCGCCGGGATGAAGAAGTTTCCGCCTGGAACATTAGGCTCCGGAATCCCACCTTCCCCATCGTAAATAGGCGATACATAGTCATTCACCGCGAATACAGCGACTCTCTCAAAGTGTGTTTTGCCTTCGTAATATTCCTCGTTTTCAGGTGTAAGGTCATATGTAACCTTGTACGCTCTTGCGTGCGGATAGATTATATCCCAGCTCGTTATATCGTAAAACCAGCCATTCTGTCCCATAGGCCTCTCCCCTGCTTCAAGCTCTTCAACCTCCAGAATTTCTTCAATCTTCTCTATTCCGTAGCCACTGAGCGCTGCTTCAACAGGCTTGTCGCCCAGAATATACCATTCAAGCGCATCGTTGAGCGTCTGCTTAACATACTTTTCATATTCCTCTTTAGTTAGAGTCCTGTCGTCAGGATGATCGTCAAACGGCTCGATGCCCGAAAGCTGCACGCCTCCCACATCGCGCTCTTCAAAACGAAGGCGTCTTGCCGACATCAACATCTCTATAAGCTCAAGCTCGTTTGCGTATTTTTCATCGGCTGCGACGACAACGATATTGCTGCCGTTCTCCTGCACAGCGATGTTATATGTCGCCTCAGGTATATTCTTTGTTCCCTTTCCGTCTTCGCCAAGCCCGATTACATCAATCTGCCCTCGCTTCGCGCCGATCATTATATGTCTGTTTCCGCTCTCATTCACGCTGAAATCCTTTAGCGTTATATCTGTAAACCCTTTTTGAGAAAAGTCTTCGCTGACTGCTTCGAAAATCCTGTCGCAGATTTCCGTGTCAGTCATTTCGGTCCCCGGAATATATCCGCCGTGCGGAGTCGCTACGCCGCCCATCAGGAACAAAATCTCGTCATTTGTAAAATCAACATCGTGCGGCATATACGAAATCGCAAACTCTACACCGTTCTTATCAAAGAACAGCTTACTTCCGTCAGGGAAAACATCATCGGACAGATAGCGCCCGCTTCCCTCGTTTCCTTCCTGGTATGCCGGGTCGCCTGAAGCTTCGATAAGCGCATCATAATCCACATTTCTGACTGTACGCATATCCCCGAGCCACTTTTCAGGAACGTCAATCTGCCAGTTTTCTCCGAGCGCCACGTTTTCAACAGGCTCTGCTGCAGGAACCGATGTGCAAGCAACAACCGCAAGCACGATAACTAATGTACCAAGTACTTCTAAAACCACTTTGCGTTTTCTCGCACCTGCAATTCTCTTTACCCTTTCAACAACTTCCTTTTCGCCACCGAGAAACGATGTGCTTGCGAGAACAAATCTCTTCTGACCGGCTGCGGCACGCACAAGAGTTTCTGCATATTCGCGTCTTTCGCCGAGTTTTTCGATTGCGACGTTGTCACATCTTACTTCAATATCGCGTCTGAATGTATGGAAAGCAATGTGTATTACAGGATTGAACCAGGAAAGCACAAATCCGATAGTCGCACCGAGATTGTTATAAACATCACCGAGCTTATAGTGACAAAGCTCATGCATGAGCACGTACTTGATTTCGTCTTTTGAAGTTCCTTCTTTTATATATATAGTCTTTCTCAACACTCCTGCGAGCATCGACGAATCAGCACCTGTTTTAAGCGCAGGAACTCTGCGAAGCTCAAGAAGCTCACGGCATTCATCGTAGACTTCGAGAATCTCAGGATCATCACAGAGCGCAAGTGACGAAAGTGATTTCCTGAGTCTTACATATCTTGTAATTTCAATAACCGCAAATGCGAAAACTCCTGCTGCCCATACTGAAACTATTGCAGTTCCGGCAGTTTTTCCGATTTCAAACGTACGGTTTCCGAGTGTAATTACAGATGATGATTCGTATATCTGAGAGTCAATAATAGTAAGATTTCCTTCAGGCGCAGTAACTTCACCTGCACCTTCTGCATCATTTTCAAATACGATAATTTCACTGTCTACCGGCAGAGTGTCCGTATCCACATATTTGATTACAGGATCTTCATCAACCTGTACCTGGTGCACCCGCTCTTCCGCATACGGAAGCATGTCCCTTACCGACAAATCTGACTCAAACTCAAGTGCGGGTACAGTCATAAGAAGAATAAAAGGAAGAAAAATCATCCACACAGATACATGCCACTCGGGCGTCATCCACTTATTGAATATCTTTTTAATAATCAGTATCGTCAGCGTGCTGAGCGTCAGCGCTACTGTCGAATTAATCAGAATCTCCAGCATATCCCCATCCTCCTCTAGTTGTCAATCTTTTCAAGAAGTGCCATGAGCGTCTTAGTCTCCTCTTCAGTAAGTCCGCTATCCTTTGTAAGTGAGGCAACGAGTTTTGATTTCTTGCCGTCAAATACTCTTTCTATGAAACTTCTTGTTTCACTCATAGTGCATTCACTTTCTGAAAGTACAGGTGAGTATCTGAAATTACCGGGGTTGCTTCGGTCCGCCTCGATTACGCCTTTTTCCGAGAGTCTCGTTACAAGTGTACGGACAGTAGTGTAACTCCATCCTGCATCCTTCACCCGCTCGTCGATTTCACGAAGAGTAAGGCCCGGCTCGTCCCAGAGAGCTTTCATTATCTTCCATTCCGAATCGCTAATATTCTTATTTTTTCCTGCCATACATACTCCTTTCCGGATTTCTTCCCCCTTGTGAATTTCGACTACGTTTGTAGTCCTGTGTTTTTTATAGTTTACATTTGTAGTCAAGCTTTGTCAACATTATTTTTAAAATGTCATTTGCCTATAAATGTACAATTGCGCAATCATTTCTTTCCCTGTATAATTTTATTAAGATTAAAAGACGGAGGTTTCACTATGTACTTAGATAAAAATATTTACCTCGGACTTGCTAACGAAAGCAACGAAAAAGTGATTATGCATCTCAATATGGCAAACCGTCACGGACTTATTGCCGGTGCCAGCGGTACAGGAAAGACTATTACAATGAAGGTTCTCGCTGAGTCATTCTCGGATGCAGGAGTTCCTGTTTTCATGTGTGACGCGAAAGGCGACGTTTCAGGTCTCTGCGTTCCCGGTGAAGATAACGAAGGTATGCAGAAGAGAATCGACAAGTTCGGCATAAGAGATACATTTGAATATAAAAGCTACCCTGTTACATTCTGGGATATTTATCAGGAAAACGGACATCCTGTAAGAGTTACTGTTTCTGATATGGGTCCTGAACTTCTTTCAAGAATCCTCGGACTCACAGAAGCACAGGAAGGCGTCCTCAACATCGTTTTCAGAATCGCAGACGACAAGGGTCTTCTTCTTACGGACCTCAAGGACCTCCGAGCAATGCTCATGTATGTTGATGAACACAAGAAAGACTTCATGGTTGAGTACGGCAATATCACAACTCAGTCACTCGGCGGAATCACTCGTGCACTTCTTCCACTCGAAGATCAGGGAGGCGACCTCTTCTTCGGAGAGCCTGACCTCGATATCATGGACTGGATCAGATGCGACAGCAATGGTAAGGGAATGGTTAATATCCTTGATTGCGTGAAGCTCATCCAGAATCCTAAGCTCTACTCAACATTCATGCTCTGGCTCCTTTCAGAACTCTTCGAAATCCTGCCTGAAGAAGGCGATATGGAAAAGCCTAAGCTTGTATTCTTCTTTGACGAAGCACATATGCTCTTCTCAGACGCACCAAAAGCTCTCGTACAGAAGATTGAACAGGTAGTAAAACTCATCCGTTCAAAGGGTGTAGGCGTTTACTTCATCACACAGAGTCCGAGCGATCTTCCTGACAGCGTACTTGCGCAGCTCAGCAATCGTATCCAGCATGCTCTCCGTGCGTATACTCCTGCAGAAAGAAAAGCTGTAAAAACTGCTGCTCAGTCATTCAGAGAAAATCCTGATTTCAAGGCAGAAGATATCATCTGCGAACTCGGAGTTGGTAAGGCTCTCGTATCATGCCTCGATGGAGAAGGTATCCCTCAGATTGTACAGCACACTTCAATCATCTGCCCTCAGAGTCTTATGGCTGCTGCAGACCCGGCTTCAAGAAGTTCAAGCCTCATGAAAGACGGAATGGACAAGTATGACGAAACTATCGATCAGGATTCAGCATACGAAGAACTTCAGGAAGTAGCTGCTGAAGAAGCAGAAGCCGAAGCAAGGGCTGCCGAAGAAGAAGCTCTTGCAAAGGAAAGAGAAGCTCTCGAAAAAGAAAAGGCAAAGCTCGAAGCCCAGAAACAGAAGCAGGCAGAAAAAGAAGAAGCTGCCCGCATCAAGAAACAGGAACAGGCTGCTCTCAAGGCACAGCAGAAGAGAGAAAGAGCTGCACAGAAACGCCGCGAAAAGATTGAAAGAGAAATCATCAATATCGGTGCACAGGCAATCAAGCGCGGACTTTTCAACAATCTTCTTAAGAAATAAAGATTTCAGACCTCCGAATCATCTCCGGAGGTCTCTTTTTTACCATTTTATGTTACAGCTATGTTACAATTCACAATTACGAAGATATTTTTTAGTTTTTTTAACAAAAAGCTGTTGACAAGCACTTGTTTATGCATTATTATCATTCTTGTAAAACTCCTTTTATAAAACATATTACACGGGGCCGGTTAGCCATTCCGGCAAAACTAGAGGTAAAACAGCTAACTTACCAATAAACCTTCGGATTAAAGTTCCGAAGGTTTTTATCTTTTTTGCTTCTTTTATTTACTCTACATTTTATTAACACATAATCTTCACAATCGGGCGATATACTTGACTTGTAAGATAAGGGGTATATTAACTTACAAACTTTCCTTCTTTTATTTGATACACACTTTCACAAGAAATAAATCCGAGCGGATTCGCCCGGATTTTTTCTTTTTATGTTTAATACTTTCTATTCTGCCGAAGTCAGCATTATTTTCCATACAGTTCTTCTCTTATAAGGTTTACAAGCCTTTCGACTGCCGGTGATGGCGGATTAAGGTATGTGAGACCAAGAGATGTTTCAAAATCTTCATCCATTGGCACCGTAGTGATGAAAGGGTGCGCCTTTGTAAGATCCGAAAATGTCAGTATAATGTTTTCTCCATTTGCACAGTTGTTATAACCTTCTGCACCGAAATACGGTAATATACTGAGCTTTATATCAGGATATTTTTCTCTGATGTGATCAGCGACTGCCCCATGAACATTACTCCATGTGCTTTTGAGAATTGAGACTTCTTCGCCTTTCAGATCTTCAAATACGATGGTCTTTTTCGCTGCAAGTCTGTGGTTGCTTGACATTGCACACTTAAGTTTTGCTTTTCCAAGGCTTATGCCTGCATAATTCAGGCCCTTGTACTCTGAAAAATCGTGACCACTCAAATATGTGATAAGCACGTCCGTGTGTTCCGCAAAATCGGTCCAGAGGGCTTTGTTCATTTTAAAGTCATATATAACGGGAACAATTTCAAGTTTCAGCTCAGGATCAAGTTCATGAATTCTCTTCCAGAGATCTGAATAATCCTCAAACTCGGACTCATAAGTTACGGCAAATCTTACACCTTTTTCTTCCACACCCAGAGCCTTGATTATTCTTTTCTTTGATTCTTCACATGCAAGAAGTATTGCTTTTGCATCTTCGTAAAGAAGTTCACCAGCCTCGGTAAGTTTACTTCCTTTATTGTTTCTTTCAAACAGTTTAACGTTGCCGAACTCTTCCTCGAGCGCAGTAATCTGACGCATAACAGTATTTGGTGAAAGAAAATCCTGTTCTGCAACCTTATTGAAACTTCCTACCTCTGCTACTCTTACAAATGTCTGTAGATTGACCAGATTATACATTTTAATTCCTCAAACACAAAACATATTCGCCACATTGTTTATTACAGTGACATATAACAACATTTGTATCGAATTAGTAAGATTGTCTTACCACTTCTGCTTTCATTATAGTTCCTGAAGTATGTTTTTTCAATTAACACATGAATAATTATGTCTCTCTTTTAATATGCCGAATTTTCTGACTATATATAAATTATTGATATGCCCGCTTCCTTTATAACGGAATAGCAACGCTTTCATATCTGTTCTAAAATGTATTCAAGTAAGAGTGACGCATTTTTTCGTCACTGCAATATTCATAATGCTATATAAATGGAGGTGAAAGTATGCATATCAAAAATGACAAAGTAAGATACTGGCTGTCACTTCTGTCCCTCGGATTCATGGGCGGAACAATTTACCTGCTTCCTTACATCAGATACGTATTCTACGATCAGATGATTGGAACAATGTCAATCACAGACACACAGCTCGGTCTCTTAAGTACGGTTTATGCCTGCGTAGTTAGTATCTCGGCTATTCCGGGAGCTTTCATGTCAGACAGAATCGACGCTAAGAAAACTATCGTATTCTCAATCATTTCAACAACAATCCTTACATTTATCCACGCTATGTTTGCAAGCTCATACACAATTGCTTTACTTGTATGGGCAGGTATGGGAATCACAACATCAACAGCTTACTGGCCATCACTCATCAAGTATATCAACAATCTCGGTACTGCTGATGAAGCAGGAAACTCATTTGGTACATACTACATGATCAATGGTTTCTCAGGTGCTCTTGGTAATGCGCTTCCTCTCTATTTTGTTACTAAATGGGGATATTCAGCAGGAATGTGGTGCGTAGGCGCTATTACTGCCATCGCATCAATCATGGTAATTTTCTTCCTTGAAAGCGAAGCTACTAAGAAGGCAAGAGGCGAAGTTATGGAAGGAGACGACGATAACATCAAAATTTCAGACGTTAAGTACGTACTCAAGTGGCCTGGCTTCTGGCTCTACTTCATAATGACAATGGTAACTTACCAGCTCTATTCAAACGTTTCATATTTTAATCCGTACCTTATTGACGTACTCGGAATCGAGCCTTCTTCATCATCACTCGTATCCGTAATCAGATCATACGGTGCAATGATTCTTGCTCCTGTTGGCGGCTTCATGGCTGACAGAGTATTCAAGTCATCAGCTAAGTGGTTTATCTGCGGACTTTCAATCGTAGGTCTCCTCTATGCAGGTGTACTCTTCCTCTTCGGACCACAGTCAAACATCATGGTAGTAACAATCTACACATTAATACCATCACTTATCATCATGCCTGTATACTCAGTAACTTCATCAGTAATCAGAGAAGTTCACTTCCACCCTGCAATGGTTGGTACAGCAATCGGACTTACTGGCGTACTTCCAATTTCAGATGGACTTATCCCGCCAATGTTCGGTTTCTTCCTTGACCACTTCGGAAATACTGGTTATACATTCATCTTCGGTTACCTCATCGGTATCGCAATCCTCGGTGTTGTATGCTCAATGCTCATCATCAGACTCGACAAGGACTGCAAGGCTGGAAAGAAGGTTATGCTCGACAAGTAGTAGTGTGATATGCAAAGGGTCCACAAACCTCAAACCAAGCATTACCTATAAGAAAAGGTTCCGGTGCTCCGGAACCTTTTCACTTCTTTGTAAATAAAGAGGCGCTTTACAAAGCGCCTCTTTCAATTGCTATTATTCTATTATGTTCATTTATGGTTAGAGCATTTCGAGGATCATTTCCTTTGGAATCGCACCAACATTCTTCTTTACGATTTCTCCGTCCTTGATTACTACGAGTGTAGGAATACTCATAACGCCATACTTGATTGCGAGTTCCTGCTGCTCGTCCACATTTACTTTACCAACCTTGATGTCAGTTCTTTCTTCTGCGATTTCTTCTACGAGCGGAAGTACCATCTTGCATGGTCCGCACCAGCTTGCCCAGAAGTCTACGAGAACCGGCTTATCACTATTTAAAACTTCGTTTTCAAAATTTTCCTTTGTTAAAATGATTGCTGACATATTATTTACCTCTCTTTTCTAATTTCTAAATATATTCTATCTGTTCGATTGTGTTTTCCTTTATGATTATATAATATCCCGAATCAGACGCTTTAAACAGTTTTTTCAGTTTTTATTTCCATTTTTTTATTTGAAACAAACCACTGCGATTGTACTGCGTTTTCACAAACACTTCACTCCTGCGCAGATTGATTTCATGTTTTTCCCAATGTATAATATAATGTTAGGATGTGTTTAAATATCCAATAATAATTACGTCTACTACTCAAAAGGGAGATGATTATATTTGATTAAAAAACTTGCCGGTGCGGTCAGAGAGTACAAGAAGCCCGCTATTCTCTCACCGATTTTCATCACCGGGGAAGTAATACTTGACTGTATTCTTCCGCTGATCACAGCAGGGCTTATAAACAACATCAGAACCGGCTGCGACATGTCGCTCATAACAAGAGACGGCCTGTTGCTCGTGCTTTTTGCACTTCTTTCGCTCCTCTGCGGATCGCTTGCTGCTATTTACAGTGCGACTGCTTCTGTAGGATTTGCCGGTAATTTAAGACACGATCTTTTCGAAAAGGTCCAGAGTTTCTCATTTGAAAACATCGATAAGTTTTCAACACCTTCGCTCGTTTCCCGTCTCACTACTGACGTGTCAAACGTTCAGATGGCATTTATGATGATTATCCGAATCGCAATCAGAAGTCCGCTTATGCTTATCTTCTCTGTCTGCTCGGCAATCATCGTAGGAAAGAGACTTGCATGGATTTTCGTAGGTATCATTCCTGTTCTTTTCGGCGGACTCTTCATCATTTCAAAACTTGCTATGCCTATTTTCCAGAGCGTGTTCAAGCGCTACGACGATATGAACGCATCGATTCAGGAAAACGTAAAGGCTATGCGAGTTGTAAAGAGTTTCGTAAGAGAAGACTACGAAATCAGGAAATTCGAAGGAACTTCAGACAGTATCAGAGGAGATTTCACTAAGGCAGAGTCAATCCTTGCGTTTATGAATCCTCTCATGCAGCTCTGCATCTACTGCTCGACAATCCTCATTTCATTCTTTGCAGCTAAATGGATTGTTCAAAGCAACGCTACTTATTTTGATATCGGAAGTCTTACTGCTATGCTTACTTACTCAATGCAGGTTCTCATGAGTCTCATGATGCTTTCAATGATTATGGTTATGCTTACTATGTCACAGGCATCAGCAAAGCGTATCGTTGAAGTACTTGACGAAGAAAGCACTGTAAAGAATCCTGAAAATCCTGTTATGGAAGTTAAGGACGGAAGTATCACGTTTGATAATGTAAGCTTCAAGTATTCACAGGCTGCGGAAAAGATGGCCCTTTCAAATATTGACTTCAAGATTGTATCGGGTCAGACTGTCGGCATCATAGGTGGTACAGGTACAGGAAAGAGTTCTCTTATCCAGCTCATATCGCGTATATACGATGTGACCGAAGGAAGCGTTCAGGTCGGCGGTGTCGATGTAAGAGATTACGATCTTGATGTTCTCCGTAAGCAGGTTGCTGTCGTACTTCAGAAGAATGTACTTTTCTCAGGCACAATCAGAGATAATCTTCTCTGGGGAAATCCTGATGCGGACGATGAAGAACTCATAAGAGTATGCAAACTCGCTCAGGCAGACGAATTCATCCAGAGCTTCCCTGACAAATACGACACTGTAATCGAGCAGGGAGGAAATAACGTTTCAGGCGGTCAGAAGCAGAGACTCTGTATCGCAAGAGCACTTTTAAGAAAGCCTAAGATTCTCATCCTTGATGACTCAACTTCGGCAGTAGACACAAAGACAGATGCTCTCATACGCCAGGCATTCAAATATGAAATCCCTGACACAACTAAAATTATAATTGCTCAGCGTATTTCATCGGTTCAGGATTCCGATCTCATCCTTGTTATGGAAAACGGAAGAATTGACGGTATGGGAACACACGAAGAGCTTCTTGAAACAAACGATATTTATCGCGAAGTTTACTTCTCGCAGATTAAGGGAGGTGACTTTGATGAGTAAGAAAAAGAATATGCCGCCAAAGCCAAAGATGAATCTTAAAGGAGTTAAGAGACTTCTCGGATATTTCTTCAGAGATTATCCAGTTGCGACAGTTGTTGTTGCAATCTGCATCATACTTTCGGCAGCAATCGGCGCACTTCCTTCTATTTATATAAAGACAATTACTGCATATATTGAAGAAGGCCTTGCGCTCGGCTTCCCGGCAATCAAAGGAAAACTGATTAAAACAATCTTTATAATGATTCTGCTCTATTTACTTGCACTTATCGCATCGTTCACACAGGCGCAGATAATGGCAAGAGTAACACAGGGTTTCCTCCACAAAATGAGAAGCCGCATGTTTAACAAGATGCAGAAACTCCCTATCAGTTTCTTTGACCAGAGAAACGACGGCGATATCATGAGTTATTACACAAACGATATCGATACACTCAGAATGCTCGTATCCCAGAGCGTTCCGCACCTCTTCAACTCAGTCCTTACGATGACTGTGCTTATATGTGTAATGCTCTACTACAGTATTCCGCTCATGCTTGTAATGGTATTCGGAATCATCCTTATGACTATTACTACAAAGAAGATTGGTGGTAATTCAGCAAAGTACTTTATTAAGCAGCAGCACTCACTTGCAAAAGTTGAAGGTTATATCGAAGAAATGATGCATGGTCAGAAAGTTGTAAAGGCTTTCTGCCATGAAGATGAAACACAGGAAGGTTTTGATAAGTTAAACAAGGCTTTCTGTGAAGACTCAACTACTGCAAACAAATACGGAAACATTTTCGGTCCTATTATGATGAACATCGGTAACCTTCTCTACGTTCTTGAAGCTTTTGTAGGAGGAATACTCGTAACATCAGCCGGAAGAATTCCAAATATTTCCATCGAGCTTCTTGTTTCTACAGGAAGTATTGTCGGAGCACTTTCAGTTCCTGTAGTTGCTTCATATCTCGGTATGGTTAAGCAGTTCACAGGAAGTGTCAACCAGGTTTCACAGCAAATCAACTCAGTAGCAATGGCTATGGCCGGAGCAGAGAGAGTATTTGCTCTTCTTGATGAAGAAGAAGAACCTGATAACGGAAACGTTACTCTTGTTAACTGCAGAGAAGAAAACGGCAAGCTCGTTGAAGTAGAAGAACACACAGGAATGTGGGCATGGAAAGTTCCTATGACAGATGAGGAATTCGAACAGTTAAAACAGGCTGAAGGTACGGAAGGTTCTCTCTACACTGTAAACGGCCGTACTGCCCTCGTTGAAGTAAGAGGCGATGTGCGCTTTGACAGCGTTGATTTCGGATATGTTCCTGACAAGCAGGTTCTTTACGATGTATCACTTTTCGCAAAGCCTGGTCAGAAGATTGCCTTTGTAGGTGCTACCGGTGCCGGAAAGACTACTATCACAAACCTTATCAATCGTTTTTACGATATTGCAGATGGTAAGATAAGATACGACGGTATCAACATCAACCGCATTAAGAAAGCTGACCTTCGCCGAAGCCTTGGAGTTGTTCTTCAGGATGTAAACCTCTTTACCGGAACGGTTATGGAAAACATCCGTTACGGAAGGCTCGATGCAACGGACGAAGAATGTATTGAAGCAGCAAAGCTTGCAAACGCAGATAGTTTTATTTCAAGACTTCCAAACGGTTACTATACTGAACTTTCAGGAGCAGGCGCAAACCTCTCCCAGGGTCAGAGACAGCTCCTTTCAATCGCAAGAGCTGCCGTTGCAGATCCTCCTGTAATGATTCTTGACGAAGCAACATCATCAATCGATACTCGTACAGAATCACTCGTACAGAAAGGTATGGATGCACTAATGCACGGAAGAACTGTTTTCGTAATCGCTCACAGACTTTCTACTATAATGAACAGTGACGCTATCATGGTTCTCGATCACGGTCACATAATAGAACGAGGCAATCACGATGATCTTATAGAACAGAAAGGTAAATACTATCAGCTCTATACAGGTTCTTTTGAAGAAAACGATTAAAATTAAAGCCCAGGAGAAATTATCCTGGGCTGTTTCTTTGTCTAAATCGACGTTTTTATGTAGTTTTTATTATTTTAATCAGAACAGCATCCCGAGAATTCCGAAGAAAAGTCCTGATCCGAAAAGCATTATTAGATTTGCAATTATGAGGCCTGTAAAGATACATGGCACTGCAGTCTTCATCGGTATATCGAAAAAGACAGACGCTATAGCACCACCCCATCCGCCTGTGCCTGGAATAGGAATCCCTACAAAAGTTATAAGAGCAATCGGCCCGTACTTAAGTACGTTTTCTGCCTTTCTTGCCATGAGATCTTTCCAGCTTGCGATTCCATCACCTAAAAGCTTCGTTGACCCTAGCCAGTCAAATATTCTTCTTCCGAAATAAATCACAAATGGTATCGGTGTGATATTTCCGAGAAGGCATACGAAAAACATCGGCCAGAAAGGAAGTCCCATTGCTGTTCCTATTACGGCAGCTCCCCTGAGCTCAATAAACGGAATCATTGAAATGATGTACATAAGAATCCAGGGATTTATGTTTATATCAAATATTCCTGCCACTCATATCCCTCCTGATTTATGAGAGAATCGTATGTATTCCTACAAACGAAAGAATGTTTACTGCAATTGCTATCGGTTCAAGTATGATAAACTTGAGATGCTTTGTCTTATGTCTGAAGAGATACATACCGAAGATACTTCCGATTCCGCCGAAAACAAACGCTGATCCGAGAAGAGTTGCTTCACTTATTCTTCTTTTGTGTTTCTTTGCAAACTGCTTATCAAGACCCATCATTGCAAAGTTTACTACATTCCATATTACTATTGCTATAACAACATATTTCATTAATTCTTCTCCCTTGTTTCACATGAAACAAATGGCACAAACATTGAAATTTCAATATTTATGCCTTTTGCAGTTTCTTATTTATTTAATTGCTTTAAGAATATCTATGAGTCTTTCGAGCTCTTCTCTTGAGTAATATTCTATTTCAATCTTTCCCTTCCTGCCTTTTTCAACAAGATTGACCTTTGTTCCGAGAGCAAGTTTAAGATCTTCTTCTACTGTTTTAACTTCTATGCTCTTCTGCTTCTTTCTGGCAGCAGGCTTTCCTTTTTTCTTGCTGCCGTCTGCAAGTTTTTCGATTTCTCTTACGGAAAGATTTTCGCTTACTGCCCTCTTTGCAAGTGCAATCTTCTTTTCTTCTTCTTCGATGTTTACGAGAGCTCTTGCGTGTCCCTGGGAAAGTTCACCCGAAACGACCATGTCCTGAATAACTTCAGGAAGTCTTAATAATCTCAAGGCATTTGTAATATACGGACGACTCTTTGAAAGGCTCTTTGATACCTGTTCCTGAGTAAGACCGTATGTCTTTATCATCTTTTCTATAGCACGCGCTTCTTCTATTGCGTTGAGATCTTCACGCTGCACATTTTCAATTATGGCAAGAAGCATATTCTGTTCGTCTGTAAGTTCTCTTACAAGACAAGGAATAGTTTTGAGTTCTGCTTTTCTTGCTGCTCTGTATCTTCTTTCACCTGCAACGATTTCATAACCGAAGTCGCTCTTTCTTACAACGATAGGCTGAATCAGACCGTGTTCGATGATTGATGCAGCAAGTTCTGCAATCTTTTCATCATCAAATGTTTTTCTCGGCTGATTTTCATTTGGTTTGATATCGTTGATATCGAGATAAACTACGCTGTTTTCATCGATAACTTTTTCTTCTTTTACCTTGGGCTTTGAGGCTCCGCTGCTCTTGCCGGTTTTCTTTGCAGCAGGCT
The DNA here is from genome assembly GCA_015058155.1 of Clostridiales bacterium. GTDB lineage: Bacteria > Bacillota > Clostridia > Peptostreptococcales > Anaerovoracaceae > QAKD01. The sequence continues at coordinate 21,235 of SVCW01000022.1, forward strand.
TCTTTTCTGAAGTATTCTCTTCTGCTGCTTCTGGAATGTTTATTTCAACATCTCCGAAAAGAGCTTCAAGTCCTCTTCCAAGTCCGCTCTTTTTAGGTGCTGCCATTTACATTTCCTCCTCGAGTTCAAGGAATTCTTCAGCAAATTCCCTGTATGCTTCTGCTCCCTTTGATGCAGGATCGTATTCGGTAATAGGCATACCGTAACTTGGTGCTTCTGCAAGTCTTACGTTTCTAGGAATTACTGTTGTATAAACTTTATTCTTGAAATATTTCTTTACTTCTTCAACTACCTGTATTGAAAGATTTGTTCTTCCGTCAAACATGCTGAGAATTACACCCTGAATCTCAAGTGACGGATTGAATCCTTTTTTTACAAGCTCGATTGTGCTCATGAGCTGGCTTACTCCTTCGAGTGCGTAGAATTCACACTGGATCGGAATAAGTACGCTATCAACTGCAGTAAGTGAGTTGATTGTGAGAAGCCCGAGTGATGGAGGACAGTCGATGAAGATATAATCGTAATTCTTCTTTACTTTATCAAGAGCCTTCTTGAGTCTCTTTTCTCTTCCTTCAATCTGAACCATCTCTACTTCAGCACCTGCAAGATTTACACTTGCCGGGATAATATCGAGTCCTTCTACGGATGTCGGCATTATTACGAGTTCAGGTTTAATATCATCTACAAGAAGGTCATAGCTTGTATATTCAAGATTCTTCTTTGAAATTCCCATACCTGTAGTTGTGTTTCCCTGAGGGTCTATGTCAACAATGAGAATCTTCTTGCCATTAAGTGCAAGACATGCCGCAAGGTTAATATTTGTTGTAGTTTTACCTACACCACCCTTTTGATTAAATATTGCTATCGCTTTTCCCAAATTATTTTCCTCCTTACGTTTCTGCGTATGTTTAATTATACAATATTGTTTCACGTGAAACAATATCTTTTAACCAGCAAATATAAAAAGGAATGTTTCACGTGAAACATTCCTCAATCAAGTCTTCCTATGATACCCCCGCTTTCTTCGGAATCAGTATTTTAACCTCTATAGCATCTCCAAGGTCTTCCTGGTAAATTCTAGCATTTTTCTCGAATCTGCTGATTTCACCAAATGCCCTTCTTATCGAGTTTAGATATACTTTGTAACTAATATAACATTTTTTCGTGCTTTTATGTTTTTCTTCCTCTGCTTTTCTGAGGAAATCTTCTATTAGTCTCTCACTCTGCCTTACATTGAGGTCATTTGTTATAATTCGTTCAAGTATTCTCTTTCTCATTTCGGTATCATGAACTTTGAGAAGCGCTCTTGCGTGTCTTTCGGTAAGTCTGTTCTCAGATAATTTTTCTCTTATATCTTCAGGAAGAGAAAGGAGTCTTATTTTATTTGAAACAGTTGATTGTTTCTTTCCTATGTATCTTGCTATCTCCTGCTGTGTCAGGCCGTGCTCGTCCATTAGTTTTCTGTAAGCCGTAGCTTCTTCAATATAACTGAGATTTTCTCTCTGAACATTTTCGACAAGAGCAATAATTGCCGCATTCTTTTCCGTTTCGTCTCTCACAATTGCTGGAACTTTTGTAAGTCCTGCCATCGCTGCTGCTCTTGTTCTTCTCTCTCCTGCAATCAGACTATATATTCCCTGCTTGTCCTTTTTAAGAATAACAGGCTGTATCACTCCATATTCTCTTATTGATTCTGCAAGCTCCAGAAGTTCCTCGTCCCTGAAAATAGTTCTTGGCTGTGATTCACCGGGAACGATAAGATCAATCGGCACTTCAACTACTCTTTTTGCAAACATATATCTTCCCCCTTATTCTTACTAATCTCTTATCCTATAAAAATATTATCAAAGCGGGAAATACATGGAAATATAATCTTATAAACAAAAAACCCCTGAATTCGCTACTTCAGAGGGTCTTTCGACGGAGTTCCCGCTTTTCTAGGATATTTCGCAGGAGTCTCCTTGATTTTCTTAACATATACTATTTTGTGAGAAAGTCCGAAATCTGAAATTTCAGCTTCTCTTACATCTTCGATTTTTCCACCGAGAATCTTGATTGCATTTTTTGCTTCGTTTAATTCCTCTTCACAGTCAGGTCCTTTGTACGCAAGGAAATATCCTCCGATTCCTATAAAAGGAAGGCAGTATTCTGAAAGTGTCGACATGTTGGCAACTGCTCTTGCGATGCAGAGATCATATTTCTCACGATGAAGCTTGTTTCTTGATAATTCTTCAGCTCTTCCGTGAGCAGTTACTACATTCATGATGCCTGCACGCTCACATAGATCATCAATTACCTTAAGACGCTTATTGAGAGAATCCATGAGAACGAACTTCTTTTCAGGAAATACTATCGCAAGAGGAATTCCCGGAAAACCTGCTCCTGTACCGACATCAATAACTGACTCAGCTTTTCTCACTTCATCTGAATCAACAGCCATGAGAGAATCCACAAAATGCTTTTCGATAAACTCATCTCTATCTGTAATCGCAGTCAGGTTGAGCTTCTCATTCCACTCGAGAACGCCATCCATATAAACCTGAAACTGCTCAAGCATTCTATCAGTACATTCAGTATTAAGTTCAGCAAGTGCCCTTCTAATTCTTTCCATTATATTATCCTATCTTTAAAAGCATAATCTGCTACTTCTACGTTTTAAATTGTGTTATATGCGCATGTGAAAATTTTGCGAGCTGATTATCACATTAATTAATCAGCGAGTGAATTTTTCACATGCGCCAGTAATTTTCAAAGCTTATCTAAGTCTTTTTTGTTTTTCAAGGTAAATAAGAAGCACATTGATATCCGCAGGAGATACTCCCGATATTCTTGAAGCCTGACCAAGAGAGAGAGGCTTAAGAGCTGTGAGCTTCTGCTTTGCTTCGATTCTGAGACCGTCCACAACATTATAGTCAAAGTCTGCTTCAAGCTTTCTGTTTTCGAGCTTCTTGAATCTTTCAACCTGTGCAAGCTGCTTTCTGATATAACCTTCATACTTGATCTGAACTTCTACCTGAGTAATTACATGCGATGAAAGTTCAGGTCTTGTATCGTCTATTGGCGATATACTATTATAATTGATTTCAGGACGTTTCATGAGTTCTTCAAGAGATGTCCTTCCTTCAATCGGTGATGTTCCGAGAGACTCAAGAAGTTCGTTTGCCTGAATAGGAGTTACAAAAGTTCTGGCAAGTCTTTCAAGTTCATCTTCAGCAGCCTTCTTCTTCTCGAGGAATTTATTATATCTTTCTTCTGAAACGAGCCCGATTTCATAACCCTTTTCTGTAAGTCTCAAGTCAGCATTGTCCTGTCTTAAGATAAGACGGTACTCTGCTCTTGAAGTCATGATTCTGTAAGGTTCGTCTGTACCTTTTGTCACAAGGTCATCTATGAGAACTCCGATATAGGCTTCACTTCTGTCTAGTACAAATGGTTCCTTGCCATCAATTTTATGAACAGCATTGATACCTGCCATAAGACCCTGAGCTGCAGCTTCTTCGTATCCGGAGCTTCCGTTGAACTGACCTGCACAGAAAAGATTATCTACATTTCTGTGTTCAAGACTGAGCTTTATAGTAAGAGGGTCGATACAGTCATATTCGATAGCATAGGCAGGACGTGCAATTTCAAGATTTTCAAGTCCCGGAATAGTTCTGTAAAAATCGTACTGCACATCTTCAGGAAGACTTGTGCTTAATCCCTGAATATACATTTCTTCAGTATCAAGACCTTCAGGTTCTATAAATGACTGATGTCTTTCCTTATCAGCAAATCTCTCAATCTTTGTTTCGATTGAAGGACAGTATCTAGGACCTACACCTTCTATTTCTCCTGTGAAGAGTCCCGATCTGTGATAATTATCCCTTATGATTTTGTGTGTGTTTTCGTTTGTATAAGTGAGCCAGCATGAAATCTGATCTTTTTCAAGTTTGTCGTTCATAAATGAGAAAGGAACGATTTCAGGATCACCCTTCTGCTCAATCATCTTTGAAAAATCAAGACTATGTGCAAGAGCTCTTGCAGGTGTACCTGTCTTGAAACGACGAAGCTCGATTCCATACTTCTTAAGATTATCTCCAAGTTCGTTTGATGGTGCAAGTCCGTTCGGGCCTGACTCAAATGAACTTTCTCCGATAAAAATCTTACCCTTGAGGAATGTACCTGTTGCAATAATTACAGCCTTTGCCTTGTATGCACTCTTTGTCTTAAGTACAACACCGCATACTACGTTTCTTCCGTTTTCATCCTGCTCAACGATAAGGTCTGTAACTTCTCCCTGCTTAAGGTCGAGGCCCTTCTGTCTTTCGATTACTTTCTTCATTTCACGGTGATAATGTTCCTTATCAGCCTGTGCACGAAGCGAATGAACTGCAGGACCTTTCGCAGTATTAAGCATTCTGCTCTGTATAAAAGTCTTGTCAATATTAAGACCCATCTCTCCACCGAGAGCGTCTATTTCTCTTACAAGATGACCTTTACCTGTTCCTCCGATTGAAGGATTGCAAGCCATCATTGCAACTGATTCAAGTGTGATTGAAAAGAGAGCTGTACGCTTTCCCATTCTTGCAGCTGCAAGCGCAGCCTCACAACCAGCGTGGCCGGCACCGATTACCACCACGTCGTATTCATCCATAATTACGTAACTCATGATTAGTCCTTTTCTTTAAAGGTTAGCCCTTCATCAAATTATTTGCCCAGACAGAATCTGCTGAACACTTCATTTATAATATCATCGCTTACTGTTTCTCCGAGGATTTCACCAAGGAGTGCGTAAGCTTCGCTTATATCAATTTCTATTATATCGAGAGCCTCGAGTCTTTCAACCCCTGACTTCGCGTCACTTACAAAAACATTTGCACG
>SVCW01000023.1 GCA_015058155.1 Clostridiales bacterium
GTCTTAACTGGATGATGCTGGAACGAGAGTCTGATACGGTACTGGAAACCCTTGTGGATGCCGATGGTGCATTTCACAAAATGGATTTTGACCGTCCCCCTCCGTTTTTTCGTCCTCTGGATATGGATAGGATGCGTGCTTCTCGCTTTTTCATTGTCCGTAGCGATCCAAGCGGCAACATCGTGGATGTAAACATCGACCAAATCTCTGCCATCGACGGAGAAACCGCAAAAAACTATGCTTTGGAAGTGTTGAAAACGGATGATACATCCGGTCGAGTGCATGGATACAAATTCGCCGTTAAGCAGATGGGGCCAGGGCAACTCATGTTCTTTATGGATACCTCAGAACAGAGCGAAAACTTCCGCATGGTTTTATTTGCATCTACTGCAATAGCGGTGCTGTGCTGGGTGATACTACTCATTATTGTGATTCTGCTTTCGGGCAAGGTCATTCGTCCTGTGCTTGTAGGTATGGAAAAGCAAAAGCAGTTCATTACCAATGCCGGACACGAAATGAAAACACCCCTTGCCATCATTCAGTCCAACAACGATACCATGGCGCTGATTCATGGCGAAAACAAGTACAATGTGCATATTCGCAATCAGACCAAGCGGCTGAACGTGCTGATGTCCAATCTCTTGACCCTTGCCAAACTGGACGAGGAAATCCCTTTGCCGACAGAAACGGTAAATATCAGTGAGATTGCAAACGAGCTGCTTCCTGTTTACGAGGACGATGCACAGACACGAAATCTACACTTTGCTGTGCAGATTGAACCGGACATTATGATTCAGACCAACAAAGACAGTTTCCGCCAGTTGCTGACGATCCTGCTCGACAATGCTCTCAAATACACGCCCGACAGCGGCTATATCCGTTTATCGCTTGCAAGGGATGGGAGACACTTCCAGATTATCACGGAAAACAACTGCGACCCGTCCCTTGAGCCAGACCCGGAGAGACTGTTTGAACGGTTTTACCGAGGGGATGCCGCCCGGACACAGAAAAAGGAATCCTCCGGTTATGGTATCGGCTTGTCTGCAGCTCGTGCAATCTGTGAGAACTTCGGCGGTAAGCTGATAGCGGAATACTCCTCTGATGACAGCATTCGTTTTACCGCCAGATTTTAGATTTCAATAAATGTTCACAAACCTTCCCGTGTTCGTTCACACATGGGAAGGTTTTTCTAATGTAGCTCATAGGTTGACCAAGTATAATGGTAGCCATAGAAAGGAGGTATGCCGTTTTGCAATTCAGACATGAAGTAAAACATGAGATTACGAATCACGATATGCTGATCCTAAGGCAAAGGCTTCGGGCGGTGATGAAACCGGACAGCCATGCCGTAAACGGACGCTATGAAATACGAAGTTTGTATTTTGACAACCTTGATGATAAAGCCCTCAGAGAAAAACTGGATGGCGTGAATATCCGTGAAAAGTACCGTATTCGCTTGTACAACAACGACCCGTCCATCATCCATTTGGAACGAAAGTTCAAGCACGGTGGACTTGGCTATAAGACCTCTGCAGATCTGACACCAGAACAGGCGAAGGCGATAGCGAGCGGTGATGTGGAATGGATGTCCCGGAGTACCGATGAAGTCATTCTTGGCTTTTATACTCGCATCCGAAACGAAGGACTGAAAGCCAAAGTCATCGTGGACTACATCCGTGAGCCGTTTGTATTCGCTCCCGGCAATGTCCGTGTCACGCTGGATTATGGGATTCGTACCAGTATAAGCTGTACGGATTTTCTGAATCCCGATTGTGTGACTATCCCCATCAAGGATTCACCCTGTATCCTTGAAGTGAAGTGGGACAATTATCTACCCGATGTCATTCGAGATGTCGTACAGCTTGATGGCAGACGAAGCGCAGCGTTTTCCAAATATGCTGCCAGCCGTATGTATGATTAAAACAACACTAATAAAGCAAAGGAGTAACTCAAACAATGAATTTCAATGATATTTTCAAGTCCAGTTTTCTGGAAAACGTATCTTCGATCAGCGTACTGGATATGCTGTTGACCATTGTGCTGTCCTTCGGCATTGGTCTTTTCATCTTCCTCATTTACAAGAAAACCTATCGTGGTGTGATGTATTCCGCAGGCTTTGGTACTACGCTGATTGCGCTTACCATGATTACATCCATCGTCATTCTCGCCGTAACTTCCAACGTCGTTCTGTCCCTCGGTATGGTCGGTGCGCTGTCTATCGTTCGTTTCCGTACCGCAATTAAAGATCCTCTGGACATTGCGTTTTTGTTCTGGTCGATTGGTGCCGGTATTATCCTTGCCGCAGGCATGATTCCGCTTGCCATAATCGGCAGCGTGTGCATCGGTCTGATGCTACTTGTGTTTGTGAATCAGAAATCAAATACTCACCCTTATATGGTAGTGCTGAAATGTGAAAGCCATGATGCAGAAGTGAAGGCAAGAGAGTTCATTGCAAAGAATGTAATCCGTTCAACTGTCAAGAGCAAATCTGCCGTTAAGGGTGCGATTGAAATGAATATTGAAGTTCGTCTGAAGAAAGACGATACCGATTTCATCAACATTCTTTCCGAAATGCACGGTGTGAACAGCGCTGTTATCGTTTCCTACAATGGCGATTACATGGGGTGAGGGTATGTCCGGAAGCAAACATTTTGACAAAATAGCATGGACTGTCACAGCCTTAATACTGGTCATTACCATTTTGTTTATGAACGGCGGCGTACTTGGTCTTGAGGCTATGGCACATACCATGGGATATGAAAACCGTCTGTTCGACAATACAAAGGTGCATACCATTGATATTGTCATGGACGATTGGGACGAGTTTATTGCCAATGCCACAAGCGAGGAATACTATACTGCTGCCATGGTGATTGACGGCGAAACTTATAAAAACGTAGGCATACGTGGCAAGGGTAATACATCCTTGTCCACGGTTTCCTCCATGGACAGTGAGCGATATAGTTTCAAGGTGGAGTTTGACCACTACGATAATTCCATCACCTATCACGGGCTCGACAAGCTCAGTCTGAACAACCTCATCCAGGATAGTACCATGATGAAGGACTATCTGACCTACACCATGATGAACGAGTTCGGAGCTGTTGCGCCCCTTTGCAGTTTCGTGTATATCACCGTCAACGGCGAGGATTGGGGTTTGTATCTTGCTGTAGAGGGTGTTGAGGACAGCTTCCTTGAACGCAATTACGGCACGAGCTACGGTGAACTGTACAAACCCGACAGCATGAGTTTCGGCGGAGGTCGTGGCAACGGCAAGGATTTCAACATGGACGATTTTATGAATCGTGAGAAATCTGACGATGGCTCCGAGCAAGGAAATACGATGCCCGATAGAGGAAGCTTTGACCCGTCCACTATGTTCGGTGGCGAAATGCCCGACATGGGCGGCAAAGGCGGCTTTGGTGGAATGGGGTCCTCTGATGTGAAGCTCCAGTATGTCGATGACAACATCTCCAGCTACTCTAACATCTGGAACAACGCCAAAACCGATATTACCGCAGCCGATCAGACACGATTGATTGAATCACTGAAAAAACTGTCCAACAAAGAACAGCTTGAATCTGTGGTGGATATTGAAGCGGTCATCCGCTATTTCGTTGTTCACAACTATGTATGCAACGGTGACAGCTATACCGGCTCCATGATCCACAACTACTATCTGTACGAAGAAAACGGACAGATGGCAATGATACCTTGGGACTACAATCTGGCATTTGGTACATTCCAGGGCGGCAACGCTCAGAGTACGGTCAATACCCCGATTGATGCACCTGTGTCCGGTGGTGCGGGTGAAGATCGTCCGATGTGGAACTGGATTCTGTCTGATGAAAGCTACACTGAGATGTATCATCAGTATTTTGCCGAGTTTTTGAACACGGTTGAGGTTCAGTCTATCATCGACAATGCCTACAACTTGATTAAGTCGTATGTAGAAAAAGATCCGACTGCCTTCTACACATATGAGGAATTTGAAACCGGCGTGGAAACCATGCGTCAGTTCTGCGAGCTTCGCTCTGAAAGCATTTCCATGCAGCTTGCAAACGGCGAAACTACAACCAATATGAGCTATGTGGATGCGTCCGATCTTACGACTTCTGACATGGGATCCATGGGCGGTGGATTTGGCGGCGGTGGTATGCCGCAGAACGGTGGAATGCCCACAATGCCCGAGGGCTTTGACCCTTCTCAGACACAGGGTGGCTTCGGCGGTATGTTCCCCGGTGGGGCTTCTGACAAATCCAAGGAAACCTGATACAACTATACAGAGAGCCAGATTTGTGATACAATGTTATCGCAAGTCTGGCTCTCCTTTCTTGAAAGGAGAGATTCCATGAGCGAAGAAATACAAGACTTATATGGAGATATAAGACGATGATAAAAATACTATTCGTTTGCCACGGCAACATTTGTCGTTCACCTATGGCGGAGTTTATGCTTAAGGATATGGTAGAGAAGCGCTATATTGCGCATGAGTTTTATATTGAATCGGCTGCAACAAGCAGAGACGAGGTGTGGGAAGGCGGCGGAAGTCCTGTTCATCCGGGAACTAGGAAGCGTCTTGCAAAGGAAGGAATCTCGGTTGACGGAAAATTTGCCCGCCAGATGACAAAATCTGACTATGACAGGTTCGATTATATCCTTGCGATGGAAGACTACAATTTGAGGAATATCATGAGGATAATCGGCAGCGATCCTGACGGTAAGGTGAAGAAACTCCTCGATTTTTCGTCGAATCCGCGTGATATTGCAGACCCTTGGTATACTGGCAATTTTGATGTGACATATGACGATATTCTGGAGGGTCTTGAAGCGTTTCTTGAACACTTGAAAAATTTATAAAAAAAGTAAAAAATGTTGTTGACATTATATAGGGCAAGTGATAATATAATTGATGTACCGCGAGAGCGGGCATCAAAATGTGCGTGATTAGCTCAGCTGGTAGAGCACCTGACTCTTAATCAGGGTGTCCAGGGTTCGAGCCCCTGATCGCGTACCAACAGATTTAAGGACTGAGAAATCAGTCCTTTTTTCGTTTTTGTAAAGGCGTAATCGAAACGCATTTTTATAATGCAAGAAGGGCGAGTCTGTGGTACAATAATATGAGCAATTGAAAGCATTTAAAAAGGAGAAATACGATGGAAGATAGATATGAAATTCTGAGTGTTACATATAATACACCTGATGGTAATCCGGAACCTATGGTAAATATGGAAAGACTCTTTGCACTCGCAGGAGTTGATCTTACAGCAATGAATCCGGATGAAGAAAATGAAGAACTCGATAAGCTCTATTCACTTTTCGGTGAATGCTATGCTGAAACTTCGGACAAGTTCGAATACAAGGTATGCTACACTGCAGTAGGGTATGCTGTTCGTGAAGACAGAGAAATCGATATCGATTTTGCACAGTTCAAGTCAGAAGATCTTTTAAACAGCCTTCTCGGATGCGAATATGTAGTGCCTTTTGCAGTAACTCTTGGTTCAAATGTTCATGAATTCATCAGAGATTACAAGACTGATGATCCTAAGAAGAAGCAGTGCATGATTGCGCTCGCATACGAAAGACTCTTTACTCTCTGCGATGCCTTTGGCGATGACTTGAACGCAGTAGTAAGACAGGAAGGCCGTACATTGAAGCCTTTCCTTCAGCCTGGCGATGGAGATTTCCCTGCAGAATTAAGAACTGACTTCGTGAGAGTACTTAATACAGAAAAAGAAATCGGACTCAAGATGAACGAAGACGGTTCATTCGACCCGGTCCTTTCAGTAACAGGCATCTTCTGTGTTACAGAAGCGGGTACTGTAGCGCCTTATGATGACTGCGCTCCTGAATTATGCGCTACTTGCGGCAATACCGACTGCCCGTCAAGACAGAAATAAATCAAAAAATACAAAACCAGGGTTCACTTCAGTAGGTGTTCCCTGGTTTTTTTATTATTCAAGGTTGAATTTGTGTATGCGGTCGTAAGGGTTTACGATACAGTCGAAGCGGACTGCCTTTCCGCCGTTTGAGAAGTCGGGTTTGATTCCCGCAAGATAAGGACCTTTTGGAGGCCTTTTTATTATTAGCTTTTTCGGTCTTGTCCTTATCGCTGCAAGCACAAGAGCCTTTTCGTCATTACAAGGTTCTTCGAGTGACTGTATGACCTGAAGTTTCTTTTTTACAAGCGCACTTTTCTGGCGCTCCGGAAACATCGGGTCAAGAAGAACGATATCAGGAGACTTTGCTTCAGGGTCGCCTTTGTCAAGTGCATCACCCAGTCTGTTCATTGCCTCGATGCTGTCACCGTTTACAGCATTCATCCTTGAAACGATTTCGGAAAGTTCGGGCTCGCCAAGCGCACGCTCGATCGTATCAGCAAGAAGCTCATAAATTACAGGGTTCTTTTCATACATAGTTACAGTAAATCCTGCTGCAGCAAGGATGAGCGAATCTTCGCCGAGTCCTGCTGTAGCGTCAATTGCCGTAAGAGGTCCGTCAGCATCCTTAATCTTTGCTACTTTGGCAAGGAGTTCGTGATTATAATTTGTCCCTTTTACTCTGTGTAGTTTTGCCATGAAATCGCCTCGGAGTTCCTGACCGCCTGACACGAGAGTAAGCCCTTTTTCGTCACGTCTCAATTCTGTGTTTTCAGTTGTCGTATCGCTAAAAATTACGTTTTTCATAAGGATATTGTAATATGACAGGCCATTTCTTTCAAGAAAACAATTGAGGACTTCAGCAATATGGAGTAAAATATTTATATCTATTCCATAAGGAGAAATATTATGAAATTATCGACACTCTTTAACGATGATAAATTACATCTCTCGTTTGAAGTTTTCCCGCCTAAGACTGACACGGCATTTGAAAATGTAAAGACTGCGACTGAGGAAATAGCAAAGCTCAAGCCTGCATTCATAAGTGTTACATACGGAGCAGGTGGCGGAACAAGCAAATACACTCTTGATATTGCCAAGAATATCAAGGATGCATACGGAGTTCCTACACTTGCGCATCTCACATGTGTGTCATCGACAAAGGAAACAGTAAAGCAGAGAATAGAAGATATGAAAGCGGCAGGCATTACAAACGTAATGGCACTCCGCGGCGACCTCACACCGGAACTCGAAGGACAGGATCGTTCAGGCTGGGATTATCGCCACGCAATCGACCTTATAAGAGATCTTAAGGAAAGTGGAGCTGATTTCTGCATCGGAGGCGCATGTTATCCTGAAATTCATCCGGAAAGTGCAGATCAGAAGGAAGATATCATTCATCTTAAGGAAAAGGTTGACGCAGGCTGCGAATTCCTTACAACTCAAATGTTTTTTGACAACAATCTTCTCTACAACTTCCTTTACAAAATCAGGGAAGCAGGCATAACTGTACCTATCGTTCCGGGCATCATGCCTATTACAAATGCAAACCAGATTGAAAGGGCGATAAAGCTCTCAGGTTCATTTGTGCCTCAGAGATTCAAGAGCCTCGTTGATAAGTTCGGAGGAAATCCTGAAGCGATGAAGCAGGCTGGTATTGCTTATGCGACAGACCAGATTATCGATCTTTATTCAAACGGAATCAAAACAGTACATGTTTATTCAATGAACAAGCCTGATGTTGCGGCTAAGATTCAGGACAATCTTTCAGCAATCATCGGATAATAATGAAGAGGAACAGGAATATGACAAATATTTTGAATCCTGTGCTTACAAGAACATACGGCGGAGTGTCCGGAAATCCGGTACCGCCGTTTGATTTAGGTGAAATACTCCGTTATGCAGGAGTAAAGGGAAAAGATATTCCCGAAAACGAGAATCTTGCCGGTAAAGACGACCTCGAAAGAATCTGTGAAGAGTGCATCAGGGAAGTTGAAGGCAAGTTTTCATACAGAGTATGCTTTTCAGAATATGAAGTGAACAAATGTGAAGAAGGACTCGACCTCGGGTTTGCGGTGACAACATCAGAAGCACTGATAAAGCATCTTGAACCTTGCGACAGAGTAGTCGTTTTCGGTGCCACAATCGGGCTTGAAATTGACAGATTGATTGCAAGATATGCAAAGATTTCACCTGTAAAATCGCTTTTCTTTCAGGCAATAGGAGCGGAGAGAATCGAAGCTCTCTGCGATTTGTATAATGATGAAATAAGAAAAGAAAAAGAAGCAGAAGGAAGAGGGCTCGTTTTCAGATTCAGTCCGGGATACGGTGATCTTCCGCTTGCGCTTCAGCGCGAAATCTTCAGTGCACTTGACTGCCCGAGAAAAATCGGACTTACACTTAACGAAAGCCTCCTCATGTCACCTTCTAAGTCGGTTACTGCGATAATAGGTGTGAAGAGGAAGGAAACAGGAGAAAGAGTATGAAATTCAAAGAGTTTTTAAAAGATAATATTGTGTATCTTGATGGCGGAATGGGAACACTTCTTCAGGCTGCCGGTCTCAAGCCGGGAGAACATCCTGAGCGCTGGAATATTACGCATCCTGAAGAAATAATAAGAATTCAGGCTGAATACTACAGTGCGGGAAGTAATGTTGTAAATACAAACACTTTCGGTGCCAATCTGCTTAAGTTTGAGAGAGAAGAACTCGACGAAATTATCGGAGCTGCGATTGCAAATGCCAGAAAAGCAAGAGAAATAAGCGAGGGAGATCATCCTAAGTTTGTAGCACTTGATATAGGACCTTCAGGAAGACTTCTGAAACCTTATGGAGATTTTGATTTTGAAGAGGCTGTTTCTCTTTTTGCCGAAACTGTAAAAATCGGAATCAAGTATGGAGTAGATCTTGTTACTGTCGAAACGATGAATGACAGTTATGAAACAAAGGCCGCACTTCTTGCTGTGAAGGAAAACTGCGATCTTCCGGTGATTGTGACTAATGCATATGGTGAAGATGGAAAACTTATGACAGGAGCTTCACCTGCAGCAATGGTTGCCATGCTCGAAGGAATGAGAGCAGATGCCATAGGTGTGAATTGTTCTCTCGGGCCTAAGGCTCTGAAAGGCGTAGTGAGAGAATACCTCAAGTATGCTTCTGTTCCTGTTGTAATGAAGCCGAATGCAGGTCTTCCTAAAGTGGAAGATGGAAGAACTGTCTATGATGTTTTCGAAGACGAGTTTTCGGACGATCTCAAAGAAATGATCGGCGAGGGACTCAGGGTCGCAGGAGGATGCTGCGGAACGACTCCTGAGTATATAAAAATGCTTGCCGGCAAAACATCAGGGATGAAACCTGTAGCAATCGTAAAGAAGGATAATACACTCGTTTCATCATATACTCATGCAGTTGATTTTGCTGAAGAACCGATCCTTATCGGTGAAAGAATCAATCCTACAGGAAAGAAGCGTTTCAAACAGGCACTTAAAGAAAACGATATAGGCTACATTCTTTCTGAAGGTATCAGTCAGCAGGAAAAGGGTGTCCATATTCTTGATGTGAATGTAGGCCTTCCTGAAATCGATGAGAAAGCAATGCTTAAGAGTTCGGTCAGTGAACTTCAGGCAATCATAAATCTTCCGCTTCAGATTGATACGGCAGATGCAGAGGCGATGGAAGAAGCCCTCCGTGTCTACAATGGTAAAGCGATGGTTAATTCCGTAAACGGAAAAGAAGAGAGCATGAAAGCAATATTCCCGCTCGTTGCTAAATACGGTGGAGTTGTTGTCGCACTCACTCTCGATGAAAATGGTATTCCTGAAACAGCAGAAGGCAGAATTAAAATTGCTGAAAAGATTGTTGAAACTGCCAGCACTTATGGAATTGATAAAAAAGACATCGTCTTTGATACACTTGCAATGGCAATCAGCGCAGATGCTTCAGCAGCGGAGGCTACTATCGGAGCTCTCAGCTATATCAAAAACAATCTCGGATGCCATACATCGCTTGGAGTTTCAAATATTTCATTCGGACTTCCGAATCGTGACGATATAAACAGCACATTCTTTGCGATGGCTCTCGAAAAAGGTCTTTCGGCTGCAATCATGAACCCGTATTCAGATGCAATGATGAGAACATATTATGCTTATCGCGCGCTTCGCGGTAAGGATGAAAACTGCGCTGAATACATCGGATTTGCTGAAAACCACAGAGTTGACAACGTAGTTATTCCTGCAGCGACAAGGGCTTCTGAAAGTCACGGACAGGGATGCGCATGCGGAGCTTGCGGAGGCGGTAATGCGGCGCCGGACAAAGGAACTTGTGACACATCATCAGAACTCCAGAGAGCGATTACAAAGGGACTTAAAGCGCAGGCAGCTGACCTTACAGACAGGATTCTTGAAAGAGAAAAGCCTCTCGACATAGTTCAGAATGAGATTATTCCTGCACTCGATATTGTTGGAAAAGGATTTGAACAGAAGACTGTTTATTTACCTCAGCTTCTGATGAGTGCGGAGGCAGCGAAGAGTGCTTTTGAGAGAATCAAGCACGCTATGCTTTCGGAAAAGGAAGGCAGTGCGGCTTCAGGATGTGCAGTGGTAATTGCGACTGTAAAGGGTGATATCCATGATATCGGAAAGAACATCGTGAAACTCCTGCTTGAGAATTACGGATTTGCAGTATCGGATCTCGGAAAGGATGTCGAACCTGAAAAGATAGTTGATGAAGTAATAAGACTTCATGCTCCGATTACGGGACTCAGTGCTCTTATGACAACTACTGTTCCGGCAATGGAAGAAACAATAAAACAGCTGAAAGAAAAAGCTCCTTGGTGTAAGGTAATCGTTGGAGGAGCTGTTCTCACAGAGGAATACGCTGATTTAATAGGTGCCGATTACTATGCAAAAGATGCTATGACAGGCGTCAGAATTGCAGAAGAAATCGAAAGTACTTTATAGGGGCCGAGGCCCCTTTTTTCTTTGTGTTTTTTGTGTGATTTTAGACTCTCTATATTTGCTATTTGCGTGATTTGTAGTATAATATAGTATCTATAGGTATTTTTTGATGAAGGTTGCAAATGCATGCCAGTTGTACATTTTGGAGGACACATGAATCCGGTAAAATCTGTTGAAAAGAAATTGGATAGATGCGTCAGACTTCTGGAAGAGCTGAACATGCAGGTACGTGATCTGCGAAGGCAGAATCCCGGCCAGGCACCTTTGTGTCCTGAAACAAAGAGTGCTTCAGCAGGCCTGAATGAGGACATGCCTGTAGTGAAAAGTGAAAGTGAAAAAGATTTGTCGGCAGTAGTAATTGAGGCGAAATCCGGAGAAAGCATGGCGGTTGAGAAACCGGTAGAAGTTAAAGAAGGTGAAAAGCCGGGCTACAATGTCGATAAACTTGGAAGAGTGTATACAGAAGAAGAAATCCAGAAGATAATTCTGGACTGATAGTAAGGAGGAGAGGAAAGTGTATTGCAAGAAATGCGGTAAAGAACTTCACGACGAAGACAGATTCTGCAGCAACTGTGGAACTCCTGTAGTGCATGAAACAATTGAAGAAGTTTCCGAGGCCTCCGAAGGAGCAGCCAAAAAGAAACTCATCGATACAGGAGAATTCGTGTGGGATGTACACGATTTCAACAAGCCTGCCCGTAAAGTCGAAAACGTGAAAGTTGACTGGGAAAAAGGGACGGTGATTGAAGAGAATGAGGAAATAGCGGAAGAAGACATAGTTGAAGCTGCTGAGGAAGAAGTTGTTGCAGAAGAAGTAATCGAAGCAGCAAGAGAGGTGGAGCCTGAAACAGTTTCGGAAACTGAACAGTTTGCAGGAATCGATCTTCCTAAGATTGACGAGTCTTTTGCCTGGACAGCGCCTATAAGTATTGACGATATCGAAAAAGCGATTCTCGAAGAAAAGGAAGCAGTAGAAGCAGAAGAAATCGTGTTTAACGGTGAACTTCCTGAAGCAGATGATGTGGCTGTAACAATCGAAGATATCGAAAAGGACGTTATCACTTCAAATCCGAATCGCGACAGAGATACAGCGAGAATTGACAAGTTCTATACGCTCAACAAGAAGAATGAAGAATTCCAGAAACTTCTCGATATGGAATACGAAAGAATCATGTCGGGTAAGGAAGGTACATATATCATGCCTGGCTCTGTAAGCAGGATTGAAGAAGAGATTGCAGAAATTGCAGAAGAAGAAACATCTGAACCTGAGGTTTTTGATCCGGTTGCTCACTTAAAGAAGGCAGAAGAAGAACGAAATGCAGCTCTTGGTATAGGAACATCGGTAAGCAGCATGGCCGAATACTACGAAAACCAGAAAGAAAGCGGCGTTTACTACGATGAAAACGGTGAAGAGATGCGAATCTTCGATACTATGGAACTTCAGAAAGATCTTCTTGATGAAGCCGCACCTCAGAAATCAAAAAACGAAATAATAAACGAAATTTCAGACAAGATAGCAAATACGAAGGAAGATATTGAAAGAACATATACTTCACTTCTTGATGAAATCTTCGGACAGATTTCAGAAGCAGGCGTAACTACAGCGTCAGCGGCGGCAGCGGCCGGAGTAATCATCGAAAAGACAATCGAAGAAGAACCTGAAGTACAGGAAGAAATATCAGAAGAAGTTCAGGAAGATAATGTGCAGCCTGAAGAAGCTCCTGATGATGTTGCTGAAGAAATCGATGATATTGTAGATATGCCTGAAAATCCGGATGATACAGTGAATGATTTATCGTTCTTCGATGAAGAAGATGATGAAGAACCTGAAAAGTCAAAGGCAGGAAAAGTTATCCTCGTGATAATCATTCTCCTTCTTCTCATTGAGTTTGCGATACTCGGCATAAAGCATTTCGCACCTGACAGTAAGGCAGCAATGTTTATAAATGACAAGCTTGCACAGGTAGCAGACCTCTTCAAGGGTGAAGAAGGTAATATCGGAAGTGATGGTGATCAGGACGTTGAGGGCGGAGATGATCCGGATGTAGACCTGGAACCTATCGTCGACGAAAGAGAGAAGCCGGCAGCTGATCTCACAAACGTTATTGCTTCTTCGGGAAGTGCAAACAAGAATATCAGCAGTGTTACATACAGCGCCGATGCAAAGTATGATGCTGACCATAAATACAACACTACGCTTCTTGCGTCATCAAAACCGCTTGAAAGTAACATCCTTTATGTTGAAGGAGATGTGAACTACTATGTTGATGAAGAAGTTGTAAAAACAGTTATTGCATACAATTCAGGATGGATTGATTATGTTAATAATGGAGATAAAGCAATCTTCGATGTTCTCAAATCCGGCAGCGATGCATGGAAGAACACAGAAGGCTTTAACTCAAAAGGAATAACAAAGAAATTTGATTCACTCAAGATAGGTGAAATCAGAACTGACGGAAAAGACTCGTATTATGTATGGGCAAATGAAGTCATAACTACTACCAAAGCCGGTAAAACTACAACAGATGAATTCAACTGGGTTTATCATATGGAACTCGTTGATGGCAAGCTTCTGATTGTGGATTACTATAAATAGTTATTATTTAATTATTATTATTTTATTTTACAGTTACCTTTTCTGCTGAAGAGGTAATCAAAGGAGGATTTATAGCTTTGAAAAAGAAAGTGAACCGTTTGTTATGGGTGGTAATCGCTCTCGGTCTTATCGTAACGATTTTTGTATCACTCATTGACTTCATTACTGATTTCTTATGGTTCAAGGAACTCTCTTACGTAGGCGTATTCCTTACTCAGCTTAAGGCACAGCTTACAATGGGTATTCCTACATTCATTGTACTTGCACTTCTTATGTTCCTGTACTTACAGGCACTTAAGAGAGGTTACTTCAAGAAGGTTGAATCAGACGAAGAACCAAATTTAAAGAAACTCAGAACAACAGAAATTCTTATTTCAGTTATTTCAGCAGGATTTGTTGCAGCGGCAATCGTTACAAGTCTCTGGTGGGATGCTCTCCAGTTCTTTAACAGTACAGAATTCGGAGTTGGCGATCCACTTTTCGGACATGATATCGGCTTCTATGTATTCAAGCTCGATTTCATCCAGAGATTAAATGAAATGCTCATTGGCGGCGTTATCATCTTCGTTGTTGCAACAGTTCTTTACTACTCAACTCTCCTCTCAGTAAGAACACCAAGCATGTTCGAAACTGTAGAGATTGACGAAGAAGAGGAAGAAGAGCTTTACGAATACGCAAGAAAATATTCACCTGAAGCAAGAACAGGAAGAGATAAGGATTATCCTTTCGAAGGACCTACTATCGGTGAATCAATCCGTGACGCATTTGATGGAGTTAAGAACTTCAACATGGGCAAGGCCAAGAAGAAGGCTAAGAAAAGGGTTGACAATGACAACATAAGAACTCTTTTAAGCATTGCTCAGACTCAGATTATCCTTCTCGGTATTATCCTTTTCCTCATGGTAGGACTCAACTTCTTCTTAAGACAGTATGACCTCCTCCACTCAAGCACAGGAGTACTTTACGGTGCCGGATTTACTGATGTTAATATCACACTCTGGATGCTCAGAGCTCTCGCAGTTCTTGCTGTAGCTGCAGCAATCTTCTGGGCAGTAGGAATCAAGAAGAAGAAGCTCAAGACAGTTGTTCTTGTTCCTGTAATCATGCTCGTTGTTGGTCTTGTTGGTACAGGAGCAGCTGAACTCGTTCAGAACTTCGTAGTATCACCTGACGAAATCAACAAGGAAAGAGAATATCTCGAAAGAAATATCGAGTATACTCAGATGGCTTATGACCTTGATAACGTTGATGTTAAAGAATTTGCAGCATCAAATACACTTACAGCAGATGATATTGCAAACAATCAGGAAACAATCGACAATATCAGAATCAACGACTTCGAACCTGCAGAAAGATTCTACAATCAGACTCAGGCTATCAGACAGTACTATACTTTCAATGACGTAGACGTTGACAGATATATGCTCAACGGAGAATACACTCAGGTATTCCTTTCAGCAAGAGAAATCGACGAAACAAAGATTTCACAGGAATGGCTCAACAAGCACTTAAAGTATACTCATGGTTACGGTGTAACACTCTCAAGAGTAGACAGAGTAACTGCTTCAGGTCAGCCTGACATGATGATCAGCGGAATTCCTCCGATTTCAGAAGTTGACGAAATCACAATCGATCGTCCTGAAATCTACTTCGGAGAACTTACAAACAACTACGTTCTCTTAAAGACTGATGAACAGGAATTCGACTATCCTGATGGTTCATCAAACGTATACACAACATACGAAGGAACTGCCGGCATCAAGATGAACTTCATGAACAAGCTTATGTTCTCAATCAGAGAAGAAAACCTCAAGATGCTCGTAGCTACTAATATCAACAGCGATTCAGTAATCGTTATCAACAGAAACATCCACGAAAGAGTACGCCACATCATGCCATACCTTTCATATGATAACGATGCATATATCATAGCAGCAGATGGTAACCTCTACTGGATTATTGATGCTTATACAACTAGCAGCAACTATCCATATTCAGAACCATATTCAGAGTTATCAGATGTAAACTACATCAGAAACTCAATTAAGGTTGTTATCGATGCTTACAACGGAACTACTGATTACTATATCGTAGATGAAGACGATCCTATCGCACTCACAATGCAGAAGATTTACCCAACTCTCTTCAAGGATCTCGATGAAATGCCTGAATCAATCCAGGCACACTTAAGATACCCTAACACTCTCTTCACAATCCAGGCACAGGCATACGCTCGTTACCACATGGAAGACGTTGACGTATTCTACCAGGGTGAAGACTTATGGGATATCTCAAGCGAAATCTACGGAATTACAGAACAGCCAATGAGCCCTAACTACTACATCATGAAGCTCCCTGGTGAAACAAGCGAAGAATTCGTAAACACTATTCCTTACACTCCAAGAGATAAGGATAACATGACAGGTATCTTCATTGCTAGAAACGACGGCGATCATTACGGCGAACTCGTTCTTTACCAGCTCCCTAAGAGTAAGGTAGTTTACGGACCAATGCAGATTGAAGCTCAGATTGACCAGAATACAGAAATTTCAAAGGAATTCTCACTCTGGAATTCATCAGGTTCAACATATACTAGAGGTAACCTCTTCATCATTCCGATTGAAGATTCATTCATCTACGTAGAACCTGTATACCTCGAAGCTACAAACTCATCAATTCCTGAAGTTAAGAGAGTAATCGTAGCATATAACGATCAGATTGCATACGAAGAAACTCTTGACGCTGCTCTTGCTAAGCTCTTCGGAGTATCAGACGGAAGCGGTGAAGGAACAGATACTCCTGTAACACCAGGAATAACAGATGATCCGGCAACACTTACAGATGCAGAAATCATCACTCTTGCAAACGAAGCGTTTGATAACGCACAGTCAGCAATGCAGAGCGGTAACTGGGCGATGTATGGTGAATACCTCAATCAGCTCGAAAGCTACCTCAATATGTTAGCTGAATAATAACTGACACAATCTGAATCAGTAGCAATATAACATAAAAGAGAGGACATTAATCACATGCTGGATTTTGATTTTGGCAAAATGCTGCATAATATTCCGGCTTCGGAACACGAACCGGAATGTATCAGAAATATTTTAAATGAACACCCTGAAGTAAAGTTTGTATCTATGATCGGTATCGATATTGCCGGACGTGATACAGACGAAAAGATTCCGGTGCAGCTCTTTATGGACGATCTTGAGAAATTCCTCAAGAACGGTGTGCAGACTGACGGTAGTTCGGTAGTACTTCCTGTAATCGCGGATCTCAACAACGCGAAGGTGGATATCATTCCGGACACATCTGTTAACTGGTATGTAGATTACAATTACAATCATATTGATAAGATGTCGGGGCTCCCAATAGGGACGCTCCGCATCCCGTCTTTCCTCATTCATAATGATACGAATGAAGTAGGTTCAAGAGTAATATTGAGAGATGCGGTGAAGAATTTCAAAGCTGATCTCTGCCAGATACTTCGCGAAAATCCATACATCTTCGAGTACCTTCCGATAGAAAGTGCCGATGAAATTGAGGAAATCAGTCTCACTGCAGCAACAGAACTTGAATTCTGGGTAAAGACACCTGACGACAAAGCAGACCGTGAACAGCTTTCAACAGCACAGTCTCTCAAGGAGCAGTACTGGAAGCGTACAATAGGTCCGGTTAGAACAGCCCTTGAAAAATCCCTTATGATACTCGAAAATTATGGTTTCGAACCTGAAATGGGACATAAGGAAGTCGGTGGTGTAAAGGCCAAGATGGGACACTCCGGACACTATGACCATATCATGGAACAGCTTGAAATCGACTGGAAGTATGCGGAAGCAATCCAGGCGGCTGATAATGAAAACATGATAAGATATATAGTGAAGGACGTATTCCGTGCCCATGGTCTTGATGTAACATTCATGGCTAAGCCTATGCCGGGAGTTGCAGGTTCAGGTGAACATACTCATCTCGGAGTAGCGGCAAAACTCAAAAACGGAAAGCGTGTGAACCTCTTTACAGGTAGAGAAGGTGAATTCATGAATCCGATAGGATACGGAGCACTTTTCGGAATGCTTAAGAATTACGAAGTAATCAATCCTTTTGTCAGTGCTTCAAATGATTCACTCAACAGACTCAAGCCTGGCTTCGAAGCTCCTGTCTGCACAGTTACTTCAATCGGACATTCGGTGGAAAAGCCTTCAAGAAACAGAACTGTCTTAATCGGTCTTGTAAGAGATAATGACAATCCTCTTGCAACACGTTTTGAGCTCAGATCACCAAATCCTAAGAGCAATACATATCTTGTAATCGCAACTTGTTATCTTGCGATGCTCGACGGAATCAAGGCATGTCTTGAGGCAAAGAAGACTCCGGAAGAACTCCTTGCTTCACTTTCGAAGGAATACGGAACAGAAGATTTCTATCTCGAGAAAAACAGAGAGTACAGAAGTGAACGCGAAGTATTCGAAGAATTCACGCCTGAAGAGCGTGACAGACTTTTCGGAAAAGCTCCGAAGACAATCTGGGAAAATATCAAGGCATTTGATATGTATCCCGAAAAATTACAGATTTTCAAGACCGACGACGTTATGACTGAAAAGACACTCGCGTCATATAAAGAAGCTACTGTTTCCCAGTGGGCGACAGAACTTCACGATAGAATCATTCCGAACAATATGGATATCGTAAGAGAATGTCAGAAAGCTCATGACGAGAGAGATTGCTCCGACCTCGACCTTGAAAGATGGATAGAAATTGACAGAATGAAGAAGCAGCTCGCAAAAGACAGCGTTACTTCAAAGTGCCTTTTCACAAAGGTAAGAGAAGCGCTTGACGAAGGAAGATACGATGATGCTTCAAATCTTCAGATCGAAATGCAGAGCAAAATCGACGAGCTCGCGGAGCTCTACATTACTTACAGAAAAAATCTATTATAGTTTTAGGAGAAAAGTGAAATGTTAGATATCAAAAGAATAAGAGAAGATTATGAAGGCGTTAAAGCCGCTGTAGAAAGAAGACTTAAGGGAGATTTCGGCATCGAAAACGTTAAGATTTTTGATGAAAAGAGAAGAGAAATCCTCGCAGAAGTAGAAGTGCTCAAGAACCAGCAGAACCAGGCTTCAAAGCAGATTCCTGTTATGAAGAAGGAAGGTAAGGACACTACAGAGCTTATGGCTGAAATGAAGGAACTCTCAGATAAGATCAAGGCTCTCGATGCAGAACTAAGCGAAGTAGAAGCAAATCTCCAGAACGCTCTCCTCAACGTTCCTAATACACCAAATCCAGACGTACAGGTTGGTGAAGACGATACTACAAATGTAGAAATCAGAAAGTGGGGAACACCTAGAGAATTCGATTTTGAAAACAAGGCACACTGGGATGTAGGAACAGACCTCGGCATCCTTGATTTTGAAAGAGCAGCTAAGATTTCAGGCGCAAGATTTACTGTATATAAGGGACTTGGCGCTAAGCTTGAAAGAGCAGTTATCAACTTCATGCTCAACCTCCACACAGGAGAACACGGATTTACAGAAATTCTTCCTCCTTTCATGGTAAACAGAGCAGCAATGACAGGAACCGGCCAGCTTCCTAAGTTCGAAGAAGATATGTTCTATATTCCTCAGAAGGACTTCTTCCTCGTACCTACAGCAGAAGTACCTGTAACAAACCTTCTTTCAAACGAAATCTTAAACGAAGCAGATCTTCCTGTATATTACACAGCATATACACCTTGCTTCAGAGCAGAAGCAGGTTCAGCAGGAAGAGACACAAGAGGTCTCATCAGACAGCACCAGTTCAATAAGGTTGAACTCGTTAAGTTTGTAAAGCCTGAAACTTCATATGATGAACTCGAATCACTCACAGCTGCTGCTGAAAAGGTGCTCCAGCTCCTCGAAATCCCTTACAGAGTTGTAAGACTTTCAACTGGTGACCTCGGATTCTCATCAGCAATGACATACGATATCGAAGTATGGATGCCAAGCTACGGAAGATATGTTGAAATTTCATCATGCAGTAATTTCGAAAGCTACCAGGCAAGAAGAGCAAACATCAGATTCAGACCTGAAGAAAAGGGTAAGCCTGAATTCGTTCATACATTAAATGGTTCAGGTCTTGCTGTAGGAAGAACAGTAGCTGCAATCCTTGAAAATTATCAGAATGCAGATGGAAGCGTTACTATTCCTGAAGTATTAAGACCATTCATGGGCTGCGACGCGATCACAAAATAACAATAATCATAGAGCCTCCGTGCAAAATCGGAGGCTTTTCTAAAATTCGAAGATATAAGTGAACAAAACAATTGAGCGGACTATGCAGAGGAGCGCGATTGTTTGCAGAGCGTAGCGAGCGTACACTTTGGGTACAACGAGCTCCAGCGGAGTCGTAGCGGAGGCGGAGGCGTTGTCCAAAGTGTGCGAGCAAGCTCCGGGCAAACAACAGCGACGGCGCCTAGTCCGTGAGATGTTTTGTTCACTTAAATATGATTTTCAGAAAGGCTTTGATATGAAAAAAGGCGTTGTTGAATATTTAAAAGCACATGCGGGGCTTGATCCTGTGTGGATGCATATGCCGGGGCATAAGGGTTCTGCGTTTTTCAGGAAGTACGGTTATGGCGATTTCCTTGATATCATGGTTGATGGTGATATTACGGAAATTACCGGTGCGGATGATAAGTTCCACGCAGATGGTATAATTAAGGAAACGATTGATATGTATACTTCACTTTACGAGGTAAAGCAGTCTTATCTTCTGGTAAACGGCACGTCAGGAGGTATCGTTACATCAATCCTTACGACTGTTCCAAGAGGGAAGAAACTAATTCTCTCGAGAAACTGCCATAAGTCTGTTTTCAACGCGCTCCAGCTTGCAGGAGCTGAGCCTGTGTATGCATATCCGGAAGTAATCTCTGAATACGGTATTGCGGGAGAAGTAAAAGCATCTGAAATCAAAAAACTTCTTGCTGAGAATCCTGATGCAGAAGCAGTAATACTTCCATCGCCTAATTACTATGGGATATGTTCTGATATAAAGGCGATTGCAGATGTTGTACATGAAGCAGGGAAAGTTCTTATTGTCGATCAGGCACATGGTGCGCATCTTAAGTTTTTCTCAAAGTACGGAATTGAAGGTATGCCGAAGCCTGCCGAAGAATGCGGCGCAGATATCACTATAAACTCGACCCATAAGACGCTCGCAACTTTCACACAGAGTGCTGTGATGAATGTGAATTCGGACAGAATAGATCTCGAAACACTTGAAGACAGACTTCAGATGATTGAAACGACAAGTCCTTCATATCTTTTCATGGCATCACACGATATGAATGCGCATATTATCGAAGAGCATGGAGAAGAGATTTTTAAGGGATGGAAGGAAAACCTTGATTATTTCCATGAAGAAGCGAAAAAGATAAAAGGGCTGAGGATGCTGAGACCGGCAGGTCTTGATGAAACGAAGCTCAATATCGACATGAGTGCATACGGACTCACAGGAAGTATGCTTGAAGAGGAACTCATGAAGTACAATATCTTCGTAGAACTTACGACAGGCAATATTCTTATGGGAATGACAGGTATTGGAAATACAAAGGAAGATATGGACAGGCTCCTTACAGCACTTCGTGAAATCTCGGAAAAGAAAGCGGGAGAAGAAAATGGATTGCCTATCGTAAATGGACGATGTGAAAGCAGTTATCCTGATTTCGGAGTGCTCGAACTCTGCGATATTCCGAAGAAGAAAAAGAAGGTTGCAATAGCTGATGCGGCAGGCTGTATCTGTGCTGCGTCAATCATTCCTTATCCACCGGGAATTCCGATTGTATGTCCGGGTGAAAGAATCACAAAAGAAATCATCGACTACGTAATCAGATACAAAGGCGAAGGCCACAGCGTATACGGCGTTACTGACGACATGGAAGTGACGGTCGGCGTATAATAATTTAAAAGACCGGAGTTCATAAAGAACTTCGGTTTTTGTTTCGAAAACGATTAAATAATTGTTTAATTGTTTAACGATATGGTATATAATAGGGGTAACAGGAGGTATTCTATTATGACAGATATTGATAAAGTACATGAATGTGATGGTGGATGCGAGCATGAACATACGCACAAGCTCCCGCACGATCACGGTACAAATACACTCGAAATATTTGAGAAGTCATATGAAAATAAATCTTTTGAAGAAGTTGCAGACTTGTTTTCGCTCGTGTCGGACAGTACGCGTCTCAAGATTTTCTCCCTGCTATGTCATACAGAAGACTGCGTTATAAACATTGCGGCTGCTGTAGGCATGAGTTCACCAGCGGTATCACATCATCTGCGTGTTCTCAAACAGTCACATCTCATCGGAAGCAGAAAAGTTGGTAAGGAAGTTTACTATACTGTTGCTGAAACAAAAGAAGCGGAGCTTCTTCACGGTGCAGTCGACAGAATGATGGAAATCTGCTGCAATAAGTAAATTTGAAGTAGAAAAACAGGGTGCGGGAAAAGAGCAAGAGACATTATTAGTAAGACAAAATGGAGGTAAAGGGCAGAAGCCCGAAAAAGAAAATGAAGAGAAGTTTTAAAATCGAAGGACTCTGCTGTGCTAATTGCGGTGCAAAAATTGAAAACAATATCAACAAGCTCGAAGATGTAACAGCTACTTTAAGCTTCATGACACAGAGACTTACTATCGAAGCTCCTGATGATAAGTTTGATGCAGTAGTTGAAGAAGCGCAGAGAATCGCAAGCAAGATTGAAGAAGATTGCGTAATAGTTCGTTAATTATAAATTACAATTAAGGTGCTTACATAAAAACTATGACAAAGAAACAGATAAAGGAATTAAGAAGAATACTTCTTGCAGTTCTGATTCTTGCAGGCGCTGTTCTCTGTGACAGTATGCAGGATATGCCGAAGTTTCTTGCCGTATTCATGTACATGGCAGCCTATGTTTCGATAGGCCTTGAAACAGTGCTCAAAGCACTCAGAAACATTTTCCGTGGACAGGTGTTTGACGAATGTTTCCTTATGTCAGTTGCAACAGTCGGAGCAATTTTCCTCGGAGAGTTTACAGAAGCAAATGCTGTAATGATTTTCTACCAGATCGGTGAGCTTTTTGAAGACATCGCCGTAGACAAGTCGAGAAAATCTATTGCTGAACTCATGGATATCCGTCCTGACTATGCAAACGTAATCCGAGGTGACGAAGAAGTAACGCTTGATCCGTACGATGTGCAGATCGGAGACGTTATTATCGTTAAACCAGGTGAAAAGATTCCGATGGACGGACGCATCATAGAAGGAAAGACTGCTATTGATACAGCGGCACTGACAGGTGAAGCGGAACCTCGTGATGCTGAAATTGATGATGAAGTAATAAGCGGCTGTATCAACCTGAGCGGTGTAATCAAGGTTCAGGTTACAAAGGAATTCAGTGAATCAACAGTTTCAAAGATTCTCGACCTCGTAGAAAATGCTTCGAGCAAGAAGGCAAATGTAGAAAAGTTTATCACAAGATTTGCAAGAGTCTATACTCCGGCAGTATGCATTGCCGCTGTTGTGCTTGCTGTGCTTCCTCCTCTCGTACTTCCGGGAGCGAAGTTCTCGGTATGGATTTACCGTGCGCTTTCTTTCCTCGTTATTTCGTGCCCTTGCGCACTCGTACTCTCAGTTCCGCTTGCATTTTTCGGCGGAGTCGGCGGAGCAGGAAAAGTCGGTATCCTTATCAAAGGAAGTAACTATCTCGAAGCACTTGCTCGTATGGAAACTGTAGTTTTCGATAAGACAGGTACACTTACTACAGGGGCATTTGACATAGAAAGAATCGTAACAGAAGGCGATTACGAAGAAGATGTGCTTCTTGAAATAGCAGCTTATGCGGAAAGTTACTCTTCGCATCCTGTTGGAATGGCGATTGTGCACGAGTATGGACTTGGCATTGATTTCGGCAAGGTTATTGATGTAAAGGAAGCTGCAGGTCGCGGAGTAGAAACATCATTCATGTATCTTGACCGTGAAATTACGGTACACGCAGGAAATGAAAAACTGATGTGGGAAATCGGTCTTTACGATGTGCCACCTGTTGAAGAAACTTGTGTATACGTTGCTGTTGACGGAGATTTTGCAGGTTATATAACTTTTGCAGACAGAGTCAAGAGCGATGCAAGAGAGCTCGTAGGAAATCTTAAGAAGCTCGGCATTGATAAGACTGTAATGCTAACAGGCGACAGGGAAAATATCGCTGAAAAGGTCGGAGACGAACTTGAAATCGGAACAGTATATGCAGAACTTCTTCCGCAGGATAAGGTTTCAAAGGTCGAAGAACTTATAAAAATCAAGAGTGAAAAGAAGAGCGTGGTATTTGTCGGTGATGGTATAAATGATGCGCCTGTTCTTGCAAGAGCAGATGTCGGAATTGCAATGGGCGGACTCGGATCAGATGCTGCAATAGAAGCTGCAGATATTGTAATCATGACGGACGAACCATCAAAACTTATATCAGCTGTCAAGATTGCAAAGAAAACAACAGGAATCGCAAGACAGAATGTTGTATTTGCGCTCGCAGTAAAGCTTGGTGTGCTCGGCCTTACAGCGCTTGGGTTTGCCAGCATGTGGGCAGCAATCTTTGCAGACGTAGGAGTAGCAGTTCTCTGTATCTTAAACTCAATGCGCGCCCTGAACGTAAAAAATTTATAGAAAACTGAATGATACCGGGCAAAGTTTGTATCTACAGACCTTGCCCGGTTTTTATATGCAAAAAGCACGTAAAAGTGACAAAAAAGACAAATTATAAATTACAATATTAATCTGAATATTTAACTGCCCATTTTTTGTGATAAAGCTTGAAATTTCAACCCGTAGAGATTGTATGGTCATTTACAATTTCTGCGGGTTTTTAATATACTGTAGGTGCCCTGCCTCTGAAAGGAGGACGCATGAAACATTTAACATATGAAGAGCGAATCAAGATTCAGTTTTGTCTAAGCGAAGGCAGGAGCATCACAGATATCGCAAAGCTTCTTGGGAAAGACAGGAGAACTATCGTTAGGGAAATCCAAAACAGACGTGTAAAAATTAGAGGTGTAAGTCCGTCCAATGTATGTAAACATCGATACGACTGTAACATCCCCGATTACTGCAGTGTCGATTGTGATAAACCCAG
Organism: Clostridiales bacterium; assembly: GCA_015058155.1. GTDB lineage: Bacteria > Bacillota > Clostridia > Peptostreptococcales > Anaerovoracaceae > QAKD01. The sequence goes on from SVCW01000023.1 coordinate 24,580, forward strand.
ACGTTGCTTATATTGTGAGAAGTGTAATTTCAACTGTGACATGTTTGAGGAAGACATGTGTCCGACACTTCTTAAAGCTCCTTATGTATGTAACGCATGCACACACAGATGTAGTTTGCAGCAACGTGTGTATAATGCTAAAGCAGCTCACACAGAGTATTTAAACACACTTGCAGAGAGCCGCTCGGGTATATGCATCAGCGATGAAGATCTTGAATTCTTAAGAACAAAAGTAGTTCCTTTAATAAAACAAGGGCTTTCAGTTTCAACGATTTGTGAGTACTACAAAGACATCATGCCTATATGCGATAAAACGCTCTACTCATATATCAATAGCGGAGTTCTTGACGTAAACAATTTAGACTTAAGATTAAAGGTTAGAAGGCACTACAGAAAGAAGAGCGGACCAGTTCTAAGAGTTGATAAAGACTGCCATAGAAATCGCAGTTACAACGATTATCTTGCGTATAGAGAAGACTTTCCTGATATCAATGTATGTCAGATGGATTCTCTGATTGGTAGAGCAGGGGGTAAAGCAATACTCACACTATATTTCACTAATTGCGGTATTCAACTCTATTTCATTAGGGATAGAAACACTGCTGCAAGTGTAACTCAAGTTTTTAATGGCTTGCGTAAAACACTAGGAGACGACTTCACGAAGTTATTCCAGGTAATATTAACGGATAGGGGTAGTGAATTTACTGATCCTCTAAAGATAGAAGCGAATCCTGAAACAGGCGAAATCGAATGCAAGGTATTTTATTGCGATCCTATGAATGCAAGCCAGAAAGCTGGTTGTGAAAGGAATCATGAATTCTTTCGATACCTTGCACCAAAAGGGAAGTCTTTTGACTCATTCACACAAAGTGACATGATAAGGGCTGGTAATCATATCAATTCATATCCAAGAAAACGTTGGAACTGGCAAGCTCCGGTAGACGTATTTAAATCAATTTACGGCGAAGAGATAACAAAAAAACTGGGCCTAGAGAAGGTTCCTCTCATCAACATTAACCTAAGAGAAGATCTTCTTAAGTAACAAACCCAGTTAGTGAGGCAGGGCATTTTAAGATTATTACTAACGAAGGTGCATTTACAATTTCCCCAAATTGCTCAAAA
>SVCW01000002.1 GCA_015058155.1 Clostridiales bacterium
AGCGCCTTTAGGCGCTGACTGAAAGAACCTTGCGGTTGGTGGAACTTTCAGTGCGTCTTAAGGCGCAGCTAGCACAATGCCCTTTTAGGGCTAGTACATACCACTAGTTTTACTAGTGGTTATGATTTATAGAATTCTTTCAGGACTGATGTCTCAGGAATCATATCTTTAGATATGTCAGTAACTTCTACATCCTTGAGACTATCCATATCCGGTAATTCATTTTTGTGAATGAAGATTTCATACATGAGAAGTGTATCTACGTGATGAATGTGCGCATCGTTTAAGAAAGGCTCTATATACCTTGCCTGCCCTGCATCAACACTTCTGCACTTTTTAATAGTATCTTCAAACGACATTCCCCTGTCGACAACATCTCTGTGCATACGCCTGCAGAGTCTTAATTCACTGCTTGTGAGGTCATCGTTTTCATCAATAATTACGTTGTTCGGTTCGATATATACTTTAAGTGATTCGTGTTCAGTATCAAACATCGGATTTATCGCATGAAGTCCTTCGATTACTACAATTGCGTTGTCCTCACATCTTATAACTTTATCGCTCTTTGAACTGACTCTCTTTACGAAATCAAACTCTCTTAAATGAACCGGATTTCCGGCAAGAAGTTCATGCATGTCTTCCCTGAAACCTTCAACATCAAGAAGCTCCGGTGACTCGTAATCATCATCGCCTTCCGGTGTTTTAGGAAGTGCTTCAAGAGGAAGTGTCTTGTACCAGTTGTCCATGGACATATAGTATGCGGGAATACCCTTCTCTCTTATGATGTCGACCATCAGATGAGTCGATGTAGTTTTACCTGCGCCTGAAGGGCCTGCAAGTCTTATAAGTCTTATACCGTTTCCGATAGTTTCATCGACAACACTTCTTATCTGGTTATAATATCTTTTCTCACAAAACTCGATGAATTCCTCGTTTGTCAGATGTTCTCTGCAGGAATTAATAAACTCGTAAGTTGTTGTATGTCTTTTCTTCATTATTTCACCCTTCTGAAACGTGGCACTGTTTCACCATTTACTTCAACTGTTTCCCTGAACATCTCTTTCGGGCGTGCCCAGATACCAAACTCGCCGTAAAGCGCCTGATATATTACAAGAGGCTCAAGCGTTTCGCTATGTGTCGCAATATCGATTACTCTGTAGCGGTTACCCTTGTAGTGCTCATACTCAGCACCTGGAAGAGGCTCGTTTTCGCAATTCAGATCTTTTCTTAATTCTTCTTCGAGCTCATAAGTAGGTATATCTCCGTATGGCTCGCCTACTTCTATAAGATGTCCGTCAGGATCATAAAATCTCACAACTCTCTGGCCCCAGCTGTGAGTCATAGGTTTATTAAGATATCTGATTATACCTGGGTTTTCTTCCTCGTATTTTTCAAGTTTTGATAGAAAAAGATCAAAATCATTCTCTACAAAATATAGTTCAGCATCGGCTTCACCAATCTTAGACTCAATACTTGTAAGCTCATCCCATATTCTCTTTTCCTGAAGTACAAGGCCTTCTGTAAGTACCATATTTCCGTCAAAATCATTTACTACATTAAGCCCGAAAAGTTCATGGTAAAAGTCCTTTGACTTTTCAATATCATTAACCACAATAAGAAAATTTTTAAGTTTCATGTTACTCACCTTTTCACATCACTTACGCTTATTCTGATATATTACTCAATAATCATGCAGCAGACTCTATATTTTTCTTAGTGTTTCTATTTTACTAGTCCTTTACCAAGTGCAAACGCGTCTTCCTTCTTGCTTTCAAATACTGCTTCATGACGAGCTTTCTTTGCTTCAGAATCAAAATATGTCCAGTTGTATTTGCTGTAATCGCTGACCTGAAGCGTATCTCCGTATATCATAACTTCTGTCGGTCCTATGAAGCTTTCGAGATTATCTTTGTAATTCGCAATCATGCGTCCGTAATCGCTCTCTTCATAATAGTCTTCGCTTGCATTGCTTGTTACAATGAGAGCTACAGGAATTCTGCGGTCATTACAGTTGAATTTTTCAGTGTTATATGTGATGTACGGGAATATAAGTCTTTCGTAAAGTGCTCTGAATCCTGCAGTAAGGTCTCCAAGATAATTCGGCGAGCCGATGATGAGCCCGTCAGCAGTCCTGATTTCGTCAAGCACTGTTTTTAGTCCATCATTACATACGCAGATTTCTTCTGTAGCCTTGAGTTTGCATCCGAAACATGAAATACAACCAGTAAATTTATCAAGTTTATATAAATCAAAGTATTTGATTTCTGCTCCTTCGTGCTTTGCTCCGTTTGCAGCTTCCTTAACGAGAGCTGCAGTATTCCACGTTGTACGCGGACTTGCGTTTATCGCTACTATCTTTTTCATATTACCTCCTGATTTATATACTACTGATAGTCTAAAGGTCTTGTTTCTTTATTCTGTTTATGGAAAAGACCTTTTTTCGCTCTCTGACACCACCCTTGATGCGCTTTTAGGTCTTATAGATTTATCAGCGTAGCATGCAAGACCTCTTTACGCCTTGTATCAGTGCAATATACACTTATCTTGGTCTTGTTTCTTAAAGGAACAAGGAAATAAGACTTCTTTCCCTTCTTTCCAACTACAAACAAGATGCAATTTGGTCTTATCTTAATGTGAAAACATCCAGTAAGTCCGTGAATGTGTCTGCTTTTTCATCATAACCTGTCGGTTCACCAAATCCGAACGTCGCCCACACAAATGGAATCCCTGCGTTTACCGAAGCTTCGTAGTCTCCCTGTGTATCTCCCACATAAACTGCGCTTTTGATGCCGCATTTTTCCATGAGGATTCTGATTGTCTTTCCTTTGTCTGTACCGGTATCTCCGTAGCACATATGAGCTTCAATAAGGTTTTCAAGTCCGAGCTTTTCAATAACAAGCTCTGGATAGCCTTTCTGGCTGTTGCTCACGATAAAAAGCCTGTGTTTTTCCGCAAGTTTTTCAAGTGTTTCAACCACACCATCATAAGCAATTGCAGCTGATGCAACCTCGGAAAGATGCTCATCTTCACGTGCCATACAGCGTTCCATCAACTCATAACGCTCCGGCACTCCGAAATCAACGAACAATATATCGGCGATCTCGGTCATTGTTTTTCCGAAAAGTGATTTCAGTTCTTCAGCCGTCACAAAATATTTATCAAGGCCCTCCTCACCGAGCTGCATATTATATCCTTCTGCAACGAGTGCTCTCGAATCCCAAAGCGTACCGTCTATATCAAAAATAATACTTTCTACATTCATTTTTCCAGCCTATGCTTTCTTCTTAATCGGATGTCTGATTACTGTCTTTAACTTTTCGGGTGCTGTTTTTCTTGCGTCAGACATATATATCTCGTGATGAAGGCGCTCTGCCGAAAAGTCATTCTCATAGCCATTTTCTTCAAGAAACGAATCCATAAGCGCAACAGTCGCAGGTTCATCGTCAAACGGACCATTATGCATTATCTGCACACACAGACCTTCATTAATTGTCAAAAACTCTGCTCCCGAGCAGTCAATCTTTTTCTTTTTTGTCGCAGTTTCAACCGCCCATTTGAAATCTTCTTCTGTTACGAAGTCAGGAAGTCTTATTACTGAAATCCAGCTGAATTTAGACTTGTCGCTATAGTCAACTTCATCTATACCTTCCATCCACCAGAATCCTTCGAGCGGTGGCACTACATATTCGAAAAAGCCTTCAATCTTATAGTCAGTCTTATAGCTCATCTTTAACGTATATGCTACTAAGTAGAGAATGCCTATTGCCTGCTGGTATGCTCCGTTTTCTTCGTTAGGATCTCCCTGCCCGCGCACCGCGATATAGTTCATCTCAGGCACATCAACAATAACCGGCTTGTTCTTCGGCATGTAATACTCTTTGAATTCTTTCTTAAAATCAAACGCCATGAGTTTTCTCCTTGCAAAACGTTTTAAATCTCAGGCAGTGCATCATAAAAGACACACTGCCTGCCTTCATTCATTTAGAAAAGCTGACCCGGGAGCTTAAGCTTTTCCATGTACGGAAAATCTTTATCAAACTCTTCAGCTTCCTTTTCATCAACGAAGTAGCCATCTGGTGTGGCATATTCGCCAGTAATACCGTCAAGATATCCCGATATTAATTCTTTACAGAGAAAGAATGATGCATCCTCTCCTTCCGGCAAGCCATGATACCTTATACCATACTCACTTGCGTAGCTGAAACCATTCTTACCATAAAAATCGATGTTACCTTCAAAACAAACAGCGCCGTATCCAAGTTCTATTGCTTTTTCAAGCGAGTAGTCAAGAAGTACTTTGCCATATCCGTTGCGCTTAATATCATTTCTTATACTGATAGGCCCCATTGTCAGAATCGGCACTTCTCTTCCGTCATCAGCTTTGATAACTGCTCTAACGAAAATGTTCTGGCCAATCAGATCTCCACCTTTTTCCATGACAAAGTCAAGTTCTTTTACAAATGCTTCATCATCTCTCAATTTCTTAAGCACGTAATGCTCAAGGCATCCTGGGCGGTACACGTTCCAGAATGATTCTCTTACAAGTGTTTCTACTTCGCGATATTCTTCTTTTCTTTCTAAGCGAATGATATAGTCATTTTTATTCATTATTTATTTCCTCCTGATGATTGTTGACTTCAATTCTGGGAGGTTTGCGAGATTATTACACGAAACCTCCCGGCTACGCTACAATCTCCAGTGTTCTGCTAGTTTTCTTCAAAAAGCAATCTCCTTAATTTAAAATATATAATCAGGCCAGTTGACCGGATTGACTTTACAAACAAAGTCGCACTTTATAGCACGTACCTCATTTACAATTCTCTATAAGAAAAGTATATCACTCACAAACATATGCTTCAATAAAAAAACGGCACAGTTCTATGTGCCGTCTATGCATTCTCTTACTTAAGCTTTGAATCTACAAATGCGAAGATGTCTGCCGGTGTGTCGAGCTTAGTTCCTGTAAAACCGTCCTTAGTGCAGAGGTGTCTTCCAGGGTCACCTGCTCTTAAATCAGCAAGATCGTTTGCAAGGATGTAGTCCATGTTGTTCTTAGTGCAGAGCTTAGTTGCTACTTCATAGAGTTCTTCCTTTGATACGTTTTCAAGAAGCTTGCATCCGATAAGAAGTGTATCAGGATACCATTCCTTTAATCTTGCAATGATTTTTGGTGTGAGTGTGAGCTTTACTGTAAGATTCTTCTGGTAGCTTGAAATCTTTGAGCTATTGTCGATCTGGTAAGCTTCCTTTTCATCTTCCATTACCTTTAAAAGGTCTGCTTCTGACTTGATATCGCCAGCTTCGAGCTTCTTCCAGAGATGTGCTGCGAGGTCTTCAAGAAGGAATGTAAAGTCTGCCTTATAGTCGCCTACTGCTGAAGCGTGGATAAGAGCATCAGCATCACCTGATTTACTTGCTTCATAAAGAGCATTGAGCATATCTTCTGTAGTTTCAACTGCATCAATAGTCAGATTGTCGATAGCATTTTCACATGCCATAACGTCTCTTGTATTAACTGCTCTGTTTAAGATGAGGTGTACCTTGTAACCTGCGTCGAGGAAGAGGCTTCCGAGTGTTGTTGCAATGCTTCCTGTCGACATGTTTGTAATCTTCATTACTTCATCGATAAATTCGTTTGTAGGTCCACCTGTGATAATAATCTTTTTCATTAATTTTCTCCTTTTTTGTGCTTGAGCGCTGCTTGAGCTACTCTGCAATAAGATCCTTTATTACTTCGCCGGCTAAAATCAGGCCTGCTACCGGCGGTACAAATGAAATACTCGCAGGACTTCTCTCTCCGTCTTCTGCCTTCATAGGAACTTCCTCTGAGTACACCACTTTTAGCTTTTTAATTCCTCTCGTCTTAAGTTCCTTACGCATTACCTTTGCAAGCGGGCAGACACTAGTCTTATATATGTCTGCAACCATAAACTTTGTCGGGTCGAGTTTGTTTCCTGTGCCCATCGATGAAATAATCGGTGTTTCCACTTCATCGCACTTAAGCACAAGTTCTATCTTCGCAGTCACAGTATCGACTGCATCGATAACATAGTCATATGAAGCAAAATCGAAATCGTCTGCATTTTCCGGCAAGAAAAACGCCTTTACAGCATTTACCTTTGCATCAGGATTAATGTCGAGGATACGCTCTTTCATTACTTCAACTTTGCTTTTTCCTACAGTGCTGCCGAGCGCGATAATCTGACGGTTAATATTTGTAACGTCAACATCATCCTTGTCAACTATAGTGATGATTCCGATACCACTTCTGGCAATAGCCTCGCAGGCATGTCCACCTACTCCTCCGATTCCGAAAATGGCAACATGCTTATTTTTGAGTTTTTCAAGTTTGCCTGCGCCTATTAATCTTTCTGTTCTTGCAAATCGATTACTCAAACTCGTCTCCATCCTTCTTCATCTTCATCACTTGTCCGACAGCGTAATATACTGCGTCATTACCAAAGCCGCGGCTCTTTAATCTCCTGCCGACTTTAGCAATCAATTTATCGTCAACTTCTTTTCCGTCTGCTACTTTCATAGCTTCTCTGAGCGCCCTTTCGTGCTCACTTTCAAAAGCTCCATCCTCTTCTTCAAGAAGTTTCCCGTATTCATATACGGCATCTTCTATATCATTCCTTTTTATTCCCCGTTCTTTTAAAGTGTTTTTTATTTTAAGCATACCATGCCCTTTTGAAACACCATATTCGATATATGATACTGCATATTTAAGATCGTCAATATACTTGTATTCTTTGAGAAATTCAATCACATCATCTATTATGCACTCATCGCCGTTATTGTCAAAGCCTTTTTCTCTGAGTTTGTTACGCATCTGCGATTCTGTACGCATACCATAGGAAAGATATGTAAGCGCAGCATCCTTTGCTTTTTCATATACTTCTTCTCTGCTTCCCATTTTATTCTCCTATAGCATCAAAAATAACCGATTTAATGATTATCTCTTCATCACTTTCGCAGCATACTGCGCCTTTAACTCCATACATACTATAGTCTTCATCGAATGCTCCGAGTTCTACTAAATCAGTAAAAAAGAACCTGCCTTTATTGTTTACACTCTTATAAAGGCCATTTATGTCTGCAACTGAAAAGCTTGAAAGGCCCTGACCGATTCCTCTTCCGGTAAGCTTGATATATGCTTCTTTTCTCACCCAGATATCGTAAAAAGCTTCAAGGCCGAACCCTCTTTCGTCTTCTCTCTTAAGATAATCATTTTCCGATTCAGAAAAGAAACGTTCAGCAATTGCTGAAATACCGCATCTATCTTCTACTACCTGAATGTCAAGACCTACTGGTTCATCTCCCACAATACAACCCCAGTAATTCCCGCTATGACTTATCGAAAAACCGATTTCAATATCTTTGTCAGCAATATATGGCTTTCCATATTCACCGATGCCTATATCAAAATTACCTATAATATCGATACTTTTTCCACAACTTCTGCGGACGTATTCTTTTAGTGTATCCTGGAGAAATTCTTTTCTTTTTGCTTCGTTTTTCTTAACGTAACTGATGGCATCATCAGTCATCTCATAAACTCTTAAATATTTCATTCTCTTATCCTTCACTCTTCCCTTTTTCCTAAAAGAAAAAAGCTGTATTTCTACAGCTTCTATTTCTCCTTAAGTCTGTCAAGTATTCTGCGGTAACCATCTGCACCGTATACAAGGCATTTATTTATTCTGCTTATTGTGGCTGTAGAAGCCTTTGTAAGCTCTTCAATTTCGTTGTATGTCTTCTTTTCATCAAGAAGCTTCGCAACAGTCCATCTCTGGGCAATTGCGTGGATTTCATTCACTGTGCAGATATCTTCAAAAAATCTATAGCAGTCTTCCTCATCCTTTAGCGCAAGTATTGCCTCAAATAAAGCATCGATTTCTTCTTTTTTAAACTTGGATTCGTAAGCCATTGCAAATCTCCTTTCTGATTAGTAGCCAAAGTTCTTCACTTTAGCACTTTACAGTATAGAGTATACCGCTTTAACTTGTAAAAGTCAAGCAGGTATTAGAAACGCAAATCCATTTTTTGTCACTATTTCAGAAGTTCAATCGCCTTTTCAAGCTGAAGGTCTGTTTCTGCATCAGCAGGGAGTTCAACAACGTAATCAGGCTGGACTCCGATACCGTGAATTTCATTTCCATCAGGTGAATAGTACTGTTCAATAGTAACAGTTGTAGCTGAACCATCAGTAAGAGGTACTGAAATCTGAACAATACCTTTACCAAATGTATTAGTTCCTACAAGCTTTCCACCTTCGTTTTCCTTAACCGCTACTGAAAGTATTTCAGATGTGCTTGCCGTACCTTCATTTACAAGAAGTACATATGGAAGTGATGTTGCTGAAGGTTCGGAATTGTAGTAAGTTCTTTCACCTGCTTTTGTTTCAGTATAGATAATTGTTCCTTCAGGAAGAAGTAAATCTGCGATATGTGTACCACTTGAAACGATGCCGCCTCCATTGTTTCTGAGGTCAATAATGAGACCGCTTACACCCTGCATTTCAAGTTTTCTTAATTCCTTTTCGAAATCATCGCCGGTATTTACATCAAACGTACTGATTCTGATGTATCCGATATTATCATCAAGAATTTCAGTTTCAACACTTTCTACAGTGATCTTTTTACGTGTAATTGTTACTTCGTGCTCTTCTCCGTCACGACTGTAAACGATATCCACCTTTGTGTTGAGTTCGCCTCTCATTGCTGAAGCTGCATCATTCATTTCGTCAGCACCATACATAACCCCGTCAACAGAAACGATATAGTCGCCTGTCCTGAGACCTGCATTGGCAGCCGGTGAGCCGTCCATCGTACTTATAATTACGAGTCTGTCATCTTCTGTTGCAGTAAATGTGATACCGATTCCGTAGAATTCGCCTGTTGTATCTACCATAAGGTTTTCGTATTCTTCTGCTGTGAGGTAGTTTGTGTAAGGATCTCCCGCACTTTCATAAAGTCCCTTGTAGATTCCATCCATCATGTCTGCATCATTAAGGTCTTTGTAATATGTTTCCTTAAGGTAATCATAAAGGTAATCAAGCTTTCCGAATCTGTCATAAACACTCATGAGAGCATCGTACTCTGCCCTGCTTATTACTGCTTTTTCATCATTGACAGAACCAACAATGCCCGCAACGTGATTACCAAAAGAAGTTCCCATTACAAACATAAGAACAATCAGAATTATAAATCTGCTCTTCTTGATAACTATTTTCTTTTTGCCGTTCTTTTCAGGCTGAACTTCTGCATCTTCAGGAAGTTCTTCCAAAAATTTTTCTTTCTCAGCCATATCTTTCTCCTTGATAAACCAGATTCTAAATTTCTATATGTGATACTATAAGCTGTAATCTTTCAGTACCATTCCACACCTGTGTTTCAACTGTACCGTAAATTCCAGCCATTTTTCCTCTACTGAATGCTTCTTCACATTTCTGAGTACCATTAAACATTACACATGTAAGAAGCGGCCCTCTTGATGTTCTCAATGTAAATCTTGCATGCTGCCCATCCTGTCCCATCTTAGTCAGCGTTCCGATATCATTTGCATTAACCTTAAAAACAGGTTTCGGATTCTGACTGCCAAAAGGTGCAAGACGTTCAATGTCATGTGCCAGCCTTATCGTTATCTCGTCTGAAATAACTTCAAGGTCTGCCTTTCTTTCCTTTGACAGCAGCATATTATCATTTTCAAGCATCACTTCTATTCTATCATTAATCCTTTTAACAAATTCGTCAAGGTTTTCCTTTTTCATAAGAAAACCACATGCCCCGGCATGTCCGCCGAACTTTTCAAAAAGATCATCGCACGTTTTCAGAAGTTCATAAAGATTGATTTTCTCAATACTTCTTCCTGTACCTTTAAGGAATCCGCCTTCATCACCTGATGGTGTCACGATAATTGCAGGTCTTTCGTATTTTTCCTTGAGTTTTCCGGCAACAATCCCTGCAATTCCTTCATGAATTTCATCTGAGTTAATAAGAATGAAATTCCCTGCACCTTTATCATCAACTTCTTTTACGCAAGTTTTATAAGTATCTTCCTGAACATTTTTTCTGTTTCTGTTGTTTTGTATGAGTTCTTCCACACATTCCCGGATTTCATTGTCATCTTCCGAGATAAGAAGTTTTGCTGCAGTTTTTGCATCGAGCATTCTTCCGGCAGCATTTATGTGAGGCACTATTGCAAAAGCAATATTTTCAGATGTAATCCTTCCTCTTTTTAACGATATTCCGTCAATAAGTGCTTCAATTCCCTTTCGGGGTTTCCTGTTAATCTGCGCAAGACCGTACTTTACCATAGTTCTGTTCTCATCGACAAGAGGCACTATATCGCCGATTGTACCTATTGCAACAAGATCAAGGACTTCATTGATTACAGCTTTCGATAGTCCTGCCTTCTGCTGAAGTGCCTGTGCAACTTTAAAGGATACTCCGACACCTGCAAGATTCTTGAAAGGATAATTACAGTCGCTGCGCTTAGGATTGATAAGAAGGCAGTCGGCTTTCTTATCAGTTATACTGTGATGATCCGTAACGACGATTTCCATACCGATTTGTTTTGCATATTCAACTTCATCGTATGACACGCTGCCACAGTCAACAGTTACTATCAGGCCTGCACCATCATCCTTTATCGCCTGAATCGCATCTTTATTGAGCCCGTATCCCTCATCAAATCTCGAAGGAATGTAATAAACGAGATTGTCAGTCAGATTTGAGAGCACATGGTAAAGAAGTGCGATTGACGTAATTCCATCAGCATCATAATCACCGTAGATGCATATTTTTAGGCCCTCTTTTATTTTTGACAATATTAAATCCACTCCCGCTTCCATATCGGAAAGCAGGAATGGATCGTAAGTTTTTCTTGGTTTTTCCGACAGAAATTCAGCGATATCACTTTCTTCAGTGATGCCGCGTTTTTTTAATAATTCAATTACTATCGGATTCAGATTATTCATTATTTATACCATTTTACATGCCGTACGATACGTAGTCTGCAGGATTTGTAACTTTACCGTTGACTCTGACTTCAAAATGAAGATGAGGTCCTGTCGAGTCTCCGGTGCTTCCTGAGAGTGATATTGCCTGGCCCTTATATACGATATCTCCCGTTGAAACAAGGAGCTTGTTGTTATGTGCATAAAGTGTAACGATTCCGCCGCCATGGTCAATCATTACCATCCAGCCGTAACTGTTGTTCCAGCCGGCTTTTATTACAGTACCTGAATTTGCTGCAACAATCGTTGAATTGGAAGGAACACCTATATCCATACCGAGATGCTGTTCCCATCTTCCTGTAATAGGATTTGTTCTCTGCTTGAAAGGTGATGTGATTCTTGAATAGCCTGGTGCAGGCCATGTGAATGCTCCACCTACGAAAGCTTCGTTACCCTGCAATTTCAAAATTTCAGCAGTGAGCCTGTTGGCTTCGGCGTTGAATGCATCAATCTGCGCCTGAAGTGCATCGTTGTCTGCTTCGATTGCAGCCTTTTTTTCTGCAACGACTGCTCTTTCAGATTCGAGTTCTACTTCCTTGGCAGCAGCGTCAGCTTTTGCGACTTCGAGATCAGCCTTGAGACTCTCAAGGTACTCCTTCTGTGCATTCAGAATCTTCTGCTGGATTTCAAGCTCTTTGAGCATTTCCTTGTCAGCATCATAAACCATCTGTATCCTGTCAAGGTTTGTCATGAGATCAGACATCGAATTCGAGCCTAGAATTACATCGATAAAACCTACACTACCATTCATATACATAGCGGCAAGTCGGTCACCGAGGTCTTCCTGCTGCTTGTTGATATCCTGCTCAACTGCATCAAGTTCAACAATAGCCTTGTTTACACGTTCTTCTGTGAGTTCAATTGTAATATTCAGTTCTTTGATTTCAAGATTGAGTGTTGCGATTTTTGCATCAAGCGCTCTTACTTCCTTTAGGAGACTGTTTTCAACAGCAGTTCCGCTATTAAGTGTCTGCTGAAGTGCAGCCTTTTCTTCCTGAATGGCTTTGAGCTCTGCCTGAATCTCATCTTCCGTCCTGTCAGCAAAAGAGATAACCGAACTTCCGATAAGAAGCATCGCAATCAGAAATACTGATATGATTTTCTTAAACATAGTTCTACCTCTTTTATGTGTCAAGGAAACGTCTCATCGATATGATACTTCCTACTGCTCCGATTGAAACACCAAGTGATACGAAAATCCACACGAGATTCTTCACCATAAATGCAGTTCCAACCATCTGCATGCCCATAATAAGGTTAAGGTCAAGAGCTACCATTGAAACTATTCTGCTGTAAACGAGTCCTGTAAGTACAACTGATACGAAGGCTGAAATAAGGCCTATAACAATTCCTTCTATCAGGAAAGGTCCTCTTATGAACCAGTTCGTTGCTCCGACATACTTCATGATTTCAATTTCACGCTGTCTCGCAAATACAGTAAGCTTTACGGTATTTGATACTACGACAACAGAAACTATAACGAGGAATGCCATGATGACAAGCATGCCTTTTGTAAGAGCATCAGTCACTTTTACAAGCTTATCAACAGTTTCCTTATAGTAATTAATCTTCATGATACCATCAAAAGTTCCGAGGACTTCAGCAACTTTATCAGCATCTGAAAGTTCTCTGACTGTGATTTCGATTGAGTTTGGAAGCGGATTCTCAACAAGACCGTCGAGCATATATGCATCGTCGCCCCACTGCTGAACCTTCCACTGTTCCATTGCAGTATCCTTATCGAGATAATAAATCTCAGCAATTTCCTCCATACCTGCGAGCTGCATGATTATCGTTTCAGCATCCTGAGTCGTTACATCATCTTCAAGATACGCAGAAACTGATTCGAAATCCTGCTTTGCTTCTTCAACAGCAACTCCTATATTGACCATAACAACGAAGAAAAGACCAAGTATAAGGAGCATTGCCATGATTGAAAAAAGTGAAGCAAGGCTCATGGCTCTGTTACGGAAAACCTGGATACAGCCCTGCTTTGTAGAGTACCAGAACTTACTTAACATACTGGCCAAGTCCTCCTCCCTGGTAAGCACCGTGATGATTGATCATATCTTCATCTCTCATACCGTACTGACCGAATTCATCACGAACGATACGACCGCCTTCAATCTTTACAACTCGCTTACCCATTTTATCAACGATATCCTTCGCATGAGTAACCATTACGATAGTAGTACCGCGCATATTGATCTGCTCAAGAAGACGCATGATTTCCCAGGCAGTATTCGGGTCAAGATTTCCTGTAGGCTCGTCTGCAATAAGCACAGTCGGATTATTTACGATGGCACGTGCAATCGCAACTCTCTGCTGCTCACCTGCCGAAAGTTCTTCAGGGTACTTGTTTGCCTTGTTGCTGATACCTACAAGGCTGAGCACCTGAGGTACCTGCCTTCTTATCTGTCTTGGTGACTGGTGAATGATTTCCATAGCAAAAGCAACGTTTTCAAAAACAGTCTTCTTGGGAAGAAGTCTGAAGTCCTGGAAAACGATTCCCGTACTTCTTCTGAGGATTGGAATTTCTCTGTTTGAAAGCGTTGTGATTTCCTTGCCGTTAACCTTAATGCTACCGCTATCGGCATCTATTTCTTTAAGAATCAGTTTAATGAATGTTGATTTACCGGCACCCGAAGGACCTACAAGAAATACAAAATCGCCCTTGTTAATTCTGATACTGACATTATCAAGGCCGATGTTTGAATTGTAATTCTTTGTTACATTTTCAAATACAATCATTTTACTCTCCGTTACATTTTTCCGAATACGACATGTATGTATTTGTATCTACATATCACGACAATATCATACCATAAATAGTGCTCTATTTAAAGTGTGGATTGAGTGAAAAGTGTCACAAAATTGCATTCAAAACCGTGCTTACTACTATCCCCGTTTCAACTCCTATTTCTTTCACAGATGCAGGAATCTCACACCTGTACTCTGCACTGTAAAAGAGTCTCTGATCAAACATTCTGATATAGTGACAGTTATCTGAAACCATTTTACCTAGATAATCCCTGAGTTCACGCCTGTTAATTCCCGGATTATCTTTATTAACGATGAAAATAATATTCTTTCCTCTGGATGACATCATCTTTATTCTTTTGAATGATTCTTCAGCTCCAAGTAATTTCGACGGCAGAGGATCTATTACGCATACTATATAATCCATGTCATCATAGAGCGACTCTAACGTTTCATCATCACAGTTTCCGAAATCACAGACAATGAAATCTCCGCTTATGTTATTTACAAGCCTCATGTATTCGATGTCTGTGAGTCTTTTTTTAGTATCTTCAGAACCTGATACAGACTCCGGTATAGCGAGTGCCCAGTTTATCTTTTCATCGAGATTTCTTTCAGTTTTTATACTTCGTCCTTCTCTTACAAGTTTATAAAAATCGCAGAAGGTTCTTCCCGAAAAACGCTTGTCGATTCCGAGCGAATCATATACACTGTGACCTTCGTCAAGTTGCACAAACGCAACGTTTCTTTCACTTTCAGAAGCTGCAAAATATGCGATTGAAACGGCGACAAAACTTGCTCCGGCTCCCTTTCCAAGACCGGTAACTCCAACTTTGATTTTTTCAATAATCTTATAGCCGTCAGCAATCATACTCTCTTCATTTTTTCTTTCAAATAGTCTGTTCATCTCAATACCTCCACATAATATTTTACATTTTCTTCCATTTTATGTCAAGAACAGCATAAAAAAAGACTCCGGTAATTAAATACCGAAGTCCCGTGCAAACGTAAATTATAAATCGAGTTTGAGGTCGTCTTCACCGATCCAGCCGATTTTTCTTAATGGAATTGAGATAAGCCATGTAAGAACTGCCGGAAGAACAAATGATATCAGAATAAGTCCTGCCCAGTCCATACCTGTAATCCCTGTCTTAAGACCTGCTGAAATATCGCTGAGCCATCCTGTATAAACGCCGATCTGTCCTACAAGTCCGCATGTTCCCATACCTGAAGAAATCGCTGCACCGTTCATTTCGAGTTTAAACAAACATGTAGCAAGAGGTCCTGTAATTGCTGATGCCAGAGTCGGAGGAATCCATATCTTAGGATTCTTGACAATATTGCCCATCTGGAGCATCGATGTTCCGATACCCTGTGCAACGAGTCCGCCCCACTTGTTTTCTCTGAAACTCATAACTGCAAAACCGACCATCTGAGCACAGCAACCGGCAACTGCCGCTCCACCTGCAAGTCCTGTGAGAGAAAGTGCTGCACAGATAGCTGCACTACTGATTGGAAGTGTAAGCGCAATACCTACGATAACTGAAACAAGAATTCCCATGAAAAATGGCTGAAGTTCAGTCGCCCACATAATCGCAGTTCCGATACTGCTAGCGACTTTACCGATTCCCGGAGCAAGCCAGATACTTAACCCTGCTCCGGCACCGATTGTAACAAGCGGTGTCACGAGAATATCTATTTTAGTTTCCTTTGATACGATTTTGCCGAGTTCTGCAGCAACAATAGTTACGAACAGAACTGCAAGAGGTCCGCCCGCTCCTCCGAGCTGATTTGCCGCCATACCTACTGCAGCAAGCGAGAAAAGTACGAGCGGTGGGCATTGAAGTGCATATCCGATTGAAACAGCCATTGCCGCTCCTGTTGCAGACTTGGCATATGAGCCGATCATAACAAGAACCTCAATTCCGAGCTGTTCTCCAAGTGTACTTATTATTGTTCCTATAAGAAGTGATGCAAAAAGTCCCTGTGCCATGGCACCAAGGCAGTCGATTCCGTAGCGCTTAGCGCTGAATACTACATTTTTTCTTTTTAGAAATTCATTCATGATTTTTTCTCCGTCAAATTCTCTAGTAAGCTGATTATTTCAATATGTGCAAGGATTTACATGCACTAACTTATAGGATATAACTACTTTCGGAACAAGTCAATCAGTTTATCGATTTAAAGAATCAAATACAGGTATTATTCACCAATTGTTCACTTGTTAAAGTGTGGCTTTTAGGGTAATATATTCTTATTCAGATTAATGTTTTGCATTAAATACAGGGGTAAAAAATGAAATTAGACTGGAAAACATGTTTCAAAATCGGTGCAAGTATTTTTGTTCTTTACTTGTGCATCAATTACTGGCCTTTCGGAATGAAGCTTATCGGCCGCATGATAGGTGCTGCTTCACCTCTTATTCTCGGCTGCGTAATCGCTTATATAGTAAACATACTTATGAGCATGTACGAACGCAATATGTTTCCGAATGCAGAAAATCTGAAGCTTAGAAGACTCAGAAGACCGCTTGCAATGCTTCTTGCATTTCTCACTCTTTTTGGAATAATTGCCCTTCTTATCAGGCTCGTTGTTCCTGAACTCATTAATTGCGTGCAGCTCATATTCTCCGAGCTTCCTGGTGCAATTATAGCGGTTATTCACTTTGTAGATTCTCTCCACATAATTCCTGAAGACATTATTGCTCAGCTTGAAGGAACAGACTGGCAGGCTCAGATTCTTTCTGTTTTCGGTTTCCTTACTTCAGGAATCGGAAGTGTAATGGGTGTTGTGGTAACTACTGTAGCTTCTGTTTTCTCAACAGTAATAACAACAGTTATCGCACTCATTTTCTCAATTTATCTTCTTCTTGGTAAGGATACGCTCGGTAGTCAGTCACTCAGAGTGATGAATCATTATCTTCCGGATATCATTTACAAAAGAACATTATACGTCCTCAAAATCATGAATGACTGCTTCCACCGCTATATTGTGGGACAGAGTATTGAGGCAGTTATCCTTGGTTCACTCTGTGCTGCCGGAATGTTTATTTTAAGACTTCCTTATGCTACAATGGTAGGTGCACTTATTGCTTTTACTGCTCTCATTCCTGTTGCAGGTGCTTATATCGGAGCAGCAGTCGGAGCATTTATGATTATGACAGTAAATCCTATGCAGGCTGTTGTATTCCTTGTCTACCTCGTAATACTTCAGCAGCTTGAAGGTAACATCATTTATCCGAAAGTGGTCGGCTCTTCAATGGGACTTCCTGCGATCTGGGTACTTGCTGCTGTTACAATCGGTGGCGGTATCATGGGTATCATAGGTATGCTTCTCGGTGTACCGCTTGCTGCAACAGCATACAGAATTCTGAAGAATGATTTAAACAATTCCCATACAATATAAAAATAAAAAGCGTTCATCATGAACGCTTTTTTAATATCTTACACGAAGTTCTATACTGTCAGGAAGTTCCTCGAGTGAAGTTTCTGCAATGCAAAGAGGATATGTAAGTACCTGCGACAATGAATCCCCCGGTTCAGGATCCTTGAACTTTGCATTAACAACAAGATTACTATTACCATTTACCTTCTCAACTTCCATACTATCAATCGAAAGTTCGTATCCGCTCGTAGGCTTTTCACCCCTTGTTACAACTACATATATCTTTTCATCAACAATACATGCAAGCGCCCTCTCAAGATCTCTGTATTCAGGAATTACCTGTGAATTTATATCCTGCGGTACGTCTGCATCGTTTAATACTCTATATTCCACTTCCTTATCACCCTTCGTCAGATTGATTGCAAGAATAATGCAAAAAACAATAAAAACAGCAATCGCTACTATCACATACCTATTGTTGCAACGACACTTAACCTTTTCAACAAAACCACCCATTATAAAAAAACTCCTTCCCATCTAGATGTTTAAATCTATTCCGGAAAAGAGTTTTTTATTCACATTACTTGTATTTTAGGCTGTATAAGCGCGCAATGTGCTTCGAGCGAGTATTTGCGAAGCATACGAGCGAGGACCACTCGCGCGCTAAGCTACCTTGAAATAAATTAAAGGCTCTTTGCTGCCTGAATAATGTCAGCTGCAGTCATACCGTACTTTGCCTTAAGTTCATCAGGCTTACCTGATTCACCGAAAGTATCCTTCTGACCTACCATAGCAACCTTTACAGGACATTCAGCAGTAACAACTTCTGCAACTGCTGAACCGAGTCCGCCAACTACTGAATGTTCTTCAGCAGTAACGATTTTTCCTGTTTCCTTAGCTGCCTTAACGATGATTTCTCTGTCGATAGGCTTTATTGTATGCATATCGATAACTCTTGCTGAGATTCCGTCTTTTGCAAGTTCTTCAGCAGCGATAAGAGCTTCATTTACCATGATGCCTGTTGCGATGATTGTAAGGTCTGTTCCGTCCTTAACCATATTTCCCTTACCGAGAACGATTTCGTCGCTTTCTTCATAGCACATAGGAACTGCTGCTCTTCCGAGTCTTACGTATGCAGGACCTTCCATATCGATAACCTGCTTTAAGAGCTTTGTTGCTGAAACACCGTCACTTGGGTTTACAACAGTCATTCCAGGAATTGTTCTCATGAGTGCGATATCTTCAAATGTCTGATGTGATGCACCGTCTTCACCAACTGTAATACCTGCATGTGTTGCACAGATTTTAACGTTTGCATGTGTATATCCGATTGAGTTTCTGATGATTTCAAATGATCTTCCTGCTGCAAACATAGCAAATGTTGAAGCGCATACTACCTTTCCTGAAAGAGCGATACCAGTAGCTGCAGCATACATATTCTGTTCAGCAATACCCATGTTGAAAAATCTTTCAGGATATGCCTTGCTGAAGTCGTTTGTCATAGTTGACTTTGAAAGGTCAGCATCCATAACTACGAGATTCTTGTTTTCTGCTCCGATTTCAACGAGTGCCTTACCGTAAGCCTGTCTTGTTGCCATCTTTTCTGCCATTAGAATTCACCTCCGAGTTCTTTAACTGCTGTTTCAACTTCTTCAGCATTAGGCGCTTTTCCGTGCCATCCTGCATTGTTTTCCATAAATGATACGCCCTTACCCTTTACAGTCTTTGCTACGATAACTGTAGGCTGACCCTTACATTCCTTTGCCTTTGTAAAAGCATAGTTGATTTCTTCGAAGCAGTGTCCGTTGATTTCAACAACGTTCCAGCCAAATGCAGCAAACTTTTCAGCTACAGGCGCTACATTCATAACGTCAGCTGTATTTCCATCAATCTGAAGACCGTTTAAGTCAACGATTGCTGTGAGATTGTCAAGCTTGTAGTGAGCAGCTGACATTGCAGCTTCCCATACGATACCTTCTTCAAGTTCACCATCTCCGAGGAGTACGTAAATTCTTCCGGGATCATTGTCAAGCTTGTTTGCCATAGCCATACCGCCTGCTACTGAGAATCCCTGGCCGAGTGAACCTGTTGACATTTCGATTCCCGGAACCTTTCCAAGAGCAGGATGTCCCTGGAATTTGCTTCCGAGCTTACGGAGTGTAAGTACGTCTTCCTTAGGGAAATAGCCGCGAAGTGCAAGTGCTACGTACTGTACAGGGCCGGCATGTCCCTTTGAAAGGATGAACTTGTCTCTACCCTTCATTTCAGGGTTTTCCGGATCAATGTTCATTTCATTAAAATAGAGATAAGTTACGATATCAGCAGCTGAAAGTGATCCGCCCGGATGACCTGAACCTGCTGCGCCTACTGCCTTAACGATGCCGACTCTAACGTCTGCTGCAGTCTTTTCCAAGAATTTTAAATCCATCTTTTCTACGTCTCCTTTTAAAAATAAATGCTTGATTATATATTAAAGTAGCGTTATTTCGCTAAAAATCACTACTTTTTCGACGTTAATACTTTCATCATGAATACAGGAAGTCTGAGCATTCTCTTCCATCTTGACGGCTGTTTTACAAATCGGTAAAGCCACTCAAGTCCATGTTTCTGATAAAACTCAGGTGCACGTTTTACAGTACCTGCCCATACATCAAGGCTTCCGCCTACTCCGATACCGGCACGCACATTTATGAACTCATCTCTGTGCGCCTTCATGAATTTTTCCTGCTTCGGTGAACCGAGAGCTACACAGAGAAAATCTGCACCGGACTCATTTATTGCCTTAACTATGTCAGCCTCATCTTCCGGCTTGAAATATCCGTGATGTGTGCCAGCAATATTGAGATTCGGAAACTTTTCCTTCATGCTTATTCCGGCAAGCTCCGCAACTGACTTCATTTCTTCGTTTTCAGGCTTGCTTCCGAAAAGGAAAATTGACTTCCCTGTCTTTTCAAGATATCCAAGAATCTCAGTAAGGAAATCGATTCCGGTTACTCTTTCCTGAAGATCATATTTTAATATTTTTGATGCATATACAAGACCTATTCCGTCAGGAATTATGAGAGCAGCTTCTGAAATAAGCTGCGCAAGTTCCGCGTCTCTTGTTGCGTTTTCAATGATTTCGGAGTTTGGAGTTACAATCATGTCAAAACCGGGCTTGTCCATAATTTCATAAAAACGTTCAAGTGCTTTTTCCTTACTTACCAGGTCAACATCAATTCCAAGTATCTTTTTTCTGTAATCGTTACTATAACTCATTATCTCTTCTCCATAATAGCTCTTATCATTTCTTCGTTTGTATTAAGTTTGTCGATTAGTTGATTTACGTGTGAAGAAACAAGTTCCTTCTGTGCGTCACGCTTATCCCATGTTTTATCGAATTCTTCAATGAAGAACTCATTCTGGAAATCATAAACGCTGCACATCGCTTTCATTCCCACCGAGCGAAGAAACGAATTGATTTTCGGGTCATATGATATTCCGATCATTGGAACTCCCATTATAGCCGCATGTATAAGCGCATGGAGTCTTACTCCTACAAGGAGGTCAACGTTTCCGATAATCGACATCATTTCATCTGTAAGATATTTATGTTTGATTGCGCAGACATTCTCTGAAAGGCCTTTTTCCTTAAGATACTCTTCAACATATTCAATAGTTGCCATATCTTCGTTGTAATGAAAAGGAATAAGGAGAATATTGCAGTTTCTTTCTTTTATGAGTCGTTCTGCCGAGATGCAGATTTCTTCAAGGAATCCTGAATCGAGATTTCTTTCCTTTATGGCAAGTCCGATAAGCGGTCTTCCTGAGTTGCAGAGAAGACCTTCTTCTTCAAGGATTTTCTTTCCTCTTTCCTTATCGACAGGCTTGATTCTAAGTACTGGGTCCGCCGTTACGACTACCTTTTCAGAAGGAAGTCCTATACGAACAAGAAGGTTTTTGGACTGCACGTCTCTTACAACAATTCCTGATGCTGACTTAAGAACTTTTGCTGTCAGTCTTTCATTGAACTCTGAGACAATAGGCCCTATTCCCTGGCTGTAGATAAAGTACTTTTTACGCATAATCTTTGCCATTTTCATGATGAAGAGATAGTAAAGAATACTCTTCCTGCTCGTTACATCCTGAAGAAGACTGCCGCCGCCTGATATCAGAAGATCGCAGTTCTTTACAGCCTTTATTATTGCGGGAACTGACTTTCTGTTTACAGCCTTGACACCATATTTTGATGATGTTGATTCAGGGTTCTGTGAAAGTACAGTGATATCTATATCAGGAAGTTTTTCACGAAGACTTCCGATTACTGCAGTCAGTATCGACTCATCCCCTATATTGTTAAATCCGTAATATCCGGATATCAGTATTCTATACATATCTTCCAAAGAACCTCACGTAGATCTGATATAAAACTTCGAGAATAAGTACAGCAACAACTCCAAGGAAAGCACCACCGAGAAGTGAGTAACCAGTTCTTGCAAAGCCAAGATAAAGAGGTGTTCTGATGTGCATGAATGTGTTGATTACCGATGTCATTCCGATTGTTCCTGCAAGTCCGAAGATAAGTGTGAAGAGCTTCAATCTTCTTACCGCACAGTAGAACATAACCATTACTGCAGGGAAAGCAAAGAGTACTTCCTTGGTTCTAGGTCTTGCAACGAGTACTTCTTCAAGTTTGTTTCTGAAAAGCATTTCAACGCTTGATACTTCGATTGAGGAGTCGTGACCTGTACGCATGATGTAATATGCCCCAACAAGTCCGATAACACCAACACAGAGAATCATCCATACTCTGATTTCAAGGTTCAGTAATTCCCTTATATCGTACCATTCGAGATAATGCTCTCTCTTCTTTTCGTCAACAAATCCATAATAAGCAACGAAGAGAACGAGGAAGAAAGCAAGCGGAAGAAGCTGTGAAAGCTTAACTCCTCTGAAAATATCAATTTCGAGCATGAAGCTTGTGCTTGAAATAGGAGCAGCTGTCATCATTCCGCCGATAAGTGCGATTAATACCGAACCTGCAAGAGTGATGAGGCCTCCTAAAATAATCTTGAATACGCTCGCATTCATACCAAGTGAATCAGCTGCACTGCATGAACACTCTGTAAAGAATATTACTGCGAGGCAAGCAAATACAACTGCAGATGTAAATGATGTTATAAGTATCGCGGTATTCGGCATTACAAAGTATGCTGCAGGTACTGTAAGAACTGCAAGTACTGAAACTATGAGTGTGCTCATCTTTCCCATCGGGAAGAGACTTCTTAGTATAAGAACTGCTCCGAGTGCCGCACCTATAGCGATTCCCATCTGAACAAATTTGTTTACACTGTAATTTGCCATTACTGAAGCTGAACCAAATGTGAAACCGTGCTTTTCAAGTCTCTTTTCGAGATTGTCAAACATGAGCTCATATTCTTCCATATCTGTAACGTAAGTGTGAAGATCCTTAAGTTCAAGGAAAGGTTTGAAATAGATTACTCTTACGTTTCTTTCTGTTACTGCTCTGAAGAGAGTGTTTTCGATTTCCTTTGAACCTTCATATCCATAGTACTGGTAACGATACTGGATATAATTCCATACCGAAAATACTCTTACTGTGTCAAAATCTGATGCTACTGCAACTTCTGAAACACCATACTGCATGATGTTCTGAAGCTGTGTTGTGTTTTCAATGAGTCCGATTGTAACATCGTTATCAATAATATAATCCTTTGCAAAATCGATACCGTCATCATAACCGATTACTGCTTCACCGCCTACGATGATATATTCAGGATCAATATCATACTTTTCGTACTCATCAAGTACTGCATTTGCGTACTTTTCGCCGTTCCAGCCATTGTATGCGAGTGTTCTCGGAACGATTTCCATTCCGAGGTCCTGAATAAGATCAACCTTTTCTTCAAGGAGTCCGAGACTTATGTACATGATTTTTGAACCAACGATATCGATTCTTTCGATAAAGCCTCCGTTAGTTGAGTTCATGTACTTATATTTTTCTGAATAGAGAGTTGTATCTGAAGTACCGTCGAGCCAGAAATAGCCTGTTGCTCCATCATCTGAAACGTATGCAACATATCTGTCTCTGTCGATTCTGTTTGTAATACCGTCATAAAGGAAGTCAGTTGCAGTACGGTTTCCTGCAGTTACAAGCACGTCAAATCTGTCAAAACCGCCCTTGCTTTCAACCATTCTGAGGAATGTTTCCGGAAGTTCTTCTCTCCACTTGGCATTTTCCATGACATTTCCCATTACTTCACCGGTAACAGGAAGGTCTGAATCTTCCATGAGTGTCATAATGTTTTCTTCCTGAAGACCTACCTTTGTGATTCCGATCTTTTTAAACTCTGAAAGCCATTCCTTAACGCTGTACTTCTGCTCTGCCATCTTTTCGATTTCAGCATAGTCAAGAACGATGTCATACGTTTTATTATTCTTTTCGATACCTATTCTTGCACCGATTACTGTCATCGCAAGAATAACAGTTACAAGAATAAGCGCTATAATTACTTTGCTTTCGATGATTTTTTCTTTCATCAGTATGTACTCCTTCTACTCCTTAATTGATTGTATAATCTCCTCTTACCATTACGAAAATATCTGTTACTGCATTAATTCCTCTTCCATCGTCTCTCGGAACAAGAAGAAGATGATTGAGTCCTACGTCCATTCCTGTCATAAGATCTTTTCCTGCTGTAAGGTCTGATACACCATTTGCACCATTATCGATTGCTGTGGCAATTCCGCTTCTTAAAATAATCTCTGTGCCTTCCTTGCCGATAAGCTGCTGCCCTGTCTTAAGTTCGATAACCTTGTATGAAGTCTTCGAATCAACGTAGCTCTTTGAAACAAGCGGGTCATTGGAAGAGCCAGGTTCATTAGAAGTACCAAATGCCATAAATGAAAATGCCATGCCAAGTACAAGTGTTACGATAAGAGTTATAATCAAAATTCTTTTTTTCATAGTAGATCCTCCCGGCTACTCCCTTTCGCTTTAATTTATATTCCCGTTATCCCAAGGCTTACGCCAAGGGCATGATTTACGTCTGGTATAAGCTCTTTGTCAAGCGTGCCTATACGTTCTTTAAGTCTTGTCTTGTCAATTGTTCTCAGCTGTTCCATAAGAACAACCGAATCCTTGGTGAGTCCGCTTCCTGTTGCATTCAGATATACATGAGTAGGCAGTTTTGCTTTTTGCTGGGAAGTAATAGCCGCGACTATGATAGTCGGACTGTATTTATTTCCCACATCGTTCTGTACGACGAGCACGGGTCTTACTCCACCCTGCTCAGAGCCAACCACGGGACTTAGATCGGCGAAATATAAATCGCCTTTTCTTATAGTCATAGTTCCCTCCGGCTCAAGTTTCTTTTATTCTGATGTCACTTTTTTCATTGCAAGCGATGTAAAAGCTGCGATATCGCCGGCCATCAGCGAATACTGTGAAAGCGCTTCCGCACCCATATCTCCTGCAAGTCCGTGAACGAAAACACCTGAGATTGCTGCATCTTCTGCAGTCAGTCCCTGGCCAGCAAGCCCTGCGATAATTCCCGTAAGGACATCACCGCTTCCGCCTGTTGCCATTCCGGCATTTCCTGTAGTATTAATATATGTTTTTCCGTCTGCTGTCGCTACTATCGTTTCATGACCTTTCATTACTGCCACGGCACCATACATTTTTGCAATCTGCCGTGCAGCCTTTTCACGTCCGGATTTTTCAAAATCCTCGTGTGACCACCCGAGAAGTCTTCTCGCTTCTCCGACGTGAGGTGTCATAATTATATTCGCTTTTGTCATTCTGATGCTTTTAAGTAAATCTGCCTTGTTTCCAGCTTCTTCTCTTACGGCTTTTGCTATAGCATTAAGTCCGTCAGCATCAATTACAACAGTTCCTGCAAACGTATCAAGTATGTGTCTTATAATTTCTACATTTTGCGGCTCATCCCCCAGTCCCGGGCCTGCTGCTATCACATCGTATTGTGATAAGTCCCCGAGAGACGCCGTACGCGGCACACATGTCGCTTCTTTAATTCCGATCTGTACGATCGTGAAAAGCTCTTCATCAATCGATACTCTTACAAGTCCTGCTCCTGCTCTGTAAGCTCCTGTTGCGGTAAGCACGGCTGCTCCTGCCATGCCTTTGGAACCTGCGATTACGAGCACCTTTCCACAATCGCCTTTATGTATGTCCACCCTGCGTTCTCCAATAACATTATGGACATACTCTTTCGTAATTATACTTTCGTGCTTTACATTTCTGTTTTCTTCTGAAATTGTGAATTCGATTGTGTTTTCCATCATTATCTCCGAATTAAATACCGAGAAGGATTGATGCGAGTAAGAAATAAGTGAGTACTGATGCCATGTCTGTGATTGATGAAATCATAGGTGTCGCCATGAGAGCAGGGTCAATTCCTATCTTCTTTGCAAGCATCGGAAGCATACCGCCGACAATCTTCGCAAAAGCGATAACTACCATCATTGAAAGACATACAACAGTTGCAATCATAACTGATTCTCTGTCAAGCACAAGAATCTTCACGAAGTTGATTGCACTTATTACAAGTCCGATTACAAGACTGATTCTGAACTCTTTCCAGAGAACACGGAGTGCATCTCTCGGCTCAAGATCACCTACGGTGATACCACGGATGATAAGAGTTGCCGCCTGCGAACCTGTATTTCCGCCTGTACCCATAAGGAGCGGAAGATATGATACGAGTGCGATAACCGATGAAAGCATTGCTTCAAAACGGCTTATAATCGCGCCTGTAATCATGAGCGATACTGAAAGAAGAATGAGCCATGGAAGTCTGCTCTTTACGTGGTGCATTACACTCATATCAAGGTATTCCTTGTCTGAGCTGTCCATAATACCGGCCATGAGCTCGAAGTCTTCTGTTGTTTCTTCTTCGATAACGTCGATGATGTCGTCGACTGTGATAATACCTACGATACGATGTTCCTTATCAACAACCGGCATTGCGAGATAGTCGTACTTCTTGAACGCTTCCGCAACTTCTTCCTGGTCGTCAGTAACGTTTACATATACATAGTCATCATGCATAATGTCGCCGATTATTGCATCTTCATCGGCAACAACAAGTTTCCTGAGTGATACGATACCGATAAGTCGTCTTCCGGCATCCTTTACATAACATGTATAAACAGTTTCGGAATCAACGCCTTCACGCTTGATTTTCTGAAGAGCCTGCGCCACAGTCATGCTTTCATGAAGACTTATATAGTCAGGTGTCATGATGCTGCCTGCGCAGTCATCAGGATAATTGAGGAAAGTATTTATGAGTTTACGTTCTTCCCTTGGTGTCTTTTCAAGAATTCTTGAAACGATGTTTGCAGGAAGTTCCTCCAGCACGTCGATCATATCATCGAAGTACATTTCATCGAGGATAAACTGAATTTCCTTATCTGTAATCTTGTTGATAATATCAACCTGGTCGTCAGTAGGAAGATAAGCAAAAACTTCTACTGATATATCTTTCGGAAGCATTCGGAAAAGGATTACTGCCTTATCGATTTCAAAATCATCGATGATGTATTCCATTGCTTCCGCAATATCGGCTTCGTTACCGATTTCAAGCAGCATGTCACGTGCTGCCTTATAATTCTTCCCTTCGATGAGTTCCATCATTTTTTCGCGCTGCTCATCGAAGAGTTCTTCAAATGTCTTTTCAAGCTCCATTGGTCGGGTCCTCTCTTTCTCAGTTATTTCCCGGCCACAAAAAATTGTGAAAGTCGGGATGAGTTATTACGTTTTTCTGTGCTTTTTGCACTGTATGTCCATCTACTACTCGGCAAAGGTTCCACGAACTTTCACATCCTTTCTTCTGAAATGCTGTATTGGTCGTGCGTTTTGATTGCACGCCAAAAAACATATGCACATAGGCATACACAGTACATTATACTCTTTTTCAAGTCAAATGAAAAGAAAAAACCTTTCGCATCGGAAAGGTTTTTAGAACTATTTTTATTCGTTTGGTTTGTGAAATTTACATGATGCTACAGGAGCATTCTGTCGCTTGTAATGCTGAATTTTTCGATGAGTTTTTCGACTGTCATATGTGCTCTTTCTTCGCCTTCGAGCTGCATAGCAATCTGACCGCTCTTCATAAGGATAGTACGATTTCCGTAATGGAGTGCATCTTCCATATTGTGCGTAATCATAAGTGTTGCCATATCACTGTGATCTGCAAACTTCTTTGTAAGTTCAAGAACTTTTGCTGACGCTGCAGGGTCGAGAGCAGCAGTATGTTCGTCGAGAAGGAGAAGCTTCGGCTCTGCTATAACCGCCATAAAGAGTGTGAGTGCCTGACGCTGTCCACCTGATAAAAGCTTTACCTTCTGTGTCATTTTGTCTTCAAGTCCCATTTCAAGAAGCTGAAGTCTTTCGCGGAAAAAGTCTCTGTCTTTTTTTGTAATTCCGATCTGTAAGCCGCGCGGTTTGTTTTTGTAATAAGCGATTGCAAGATTCTGCTCGATTGTCATGTCAAATGCAGTCCCCTTAAGAGGATCCTGGAAAACACGACCTATATTAGTTGCACGCTTATGCTCAGGCTGCTTCGTGATGTCTTTTCCGTCGAGAATGACTGAACCTTCATCTACTGAATACACGCCTGCGATACAGTTTAAAAGAGTTGACTTTCCTGCGCCGTTATTACCGATAACAGTCACAAAATCGCCGCCTTTGAGTTCGAGATTTATATCGTTCAGAGCGAGTTTTTCGTTAACTGTTCCTTCACCGAAAACTTTCTTTATATTCTTGATTTCAAGCAGGTTACTCATTTGAAGCACCTCCTGTCTTCTTAGCTCTCTTTTTTGTAATCTTTGCACCCTTTTCTCCGAGGAGTCCGAGTGTAAGAGCTACAGCAACTATAACTGCAGAAACAAGCTTCATATCTGTTGATTCCATTCCGAGATAGAGCGCCTGTGCCATGAGGATTCTATAGAGAATAGCACCGCCTGATGCTGCAATAAGTCTTCTTAAAAGAGTTTTTGAACCGAAAACAACTTCGCCGAGAATTACTGAAGCGAGGCCGATTACCATCATTCCCACACCTGAGTTAATGTCTGCAAAAGCCTGATTCTGTGCAAGCATTCCGCCAGCAAGACCAACAAGACCGTTTGAAAGTGCAAAACCCATAAGCTTCATTGCATCACATGAAACGGCAGATGCTTTTACCATGTCTTCATTATCACCTGTTGCTCTGAATACGAGTCCGAGACGAGTCTGAAGGAAGAGGTAAAGAAGCACGATTACTACTACGAGAAATACGAGCCCCATAATGATTCCTGCATACTTTGGCGGAAGGATTTCATCAGCTATCTTATAAATTGTTCTTGACTTTGTGAGCGGGATATTCGGAGTCTTGCCCATGATTCTTAAATTGATTGAGTATGATCCGAGCATCACGAGGATACCTGCAAGAATCGCCTGCATCTTGAGCTTTGTATGTAGAAATCCTGTAATTGCACCTGCAATAGCACCGCCGACAGCAGCACCGATTACAGCAAGGAAAGGATTCATTCCGTGTGAACAGATCACAGCTGAAATCGCCATTCCTGTTACTATTGAACCATCAACAGTGAGGTCCGGCATATTTAAAGTTCTGAATGAAATGAACACGCCGAGTGCAAGTATGGCATATATCATTCCAAGTTCTATCGAGCCGAGTAAGGCCGAATAAGTTATAAGCATTTCTAGTCTCCTGATTAAAAAATATGTAAGCGGGAGACGATGTCCCCCGCAGGTTTACTTGTATTATTCTCCAAGTACTATTGCCTTTTCCATTACAGAATCAGGAATTGTGATTCCGAGGAGGTCAGCTGTGTTTGTGTTTACGTAGATGCTCATGTCATCCATTGTCTTTACAGGCATTGTTGCTGTATCTTCTCCGCCGAGAACAGCTGCTGCCATAGCGCCTGTTTCCTGACCGAGAACTGTATAGTCGATTCCGTAAGTAGCAAGTCCGCCGTCATTTACCATTGAGTCAGCACTTACATAGAAAGGAATGCCTGCTCCGTAAAGAACGTCTGTCGCTACTGCCATAGCTGATGCTACTGTGTTGTCGATTGGTGAGAATACGATGTCAACTTTGTCTGCAAGATACTGAGCAGCCTGCTGAACTTCACTTGTATTTGTAACTGTTGATTCGATTACTGTAAGACCGTTTGCATCTGCGTATGCCTTGAGGTCAGCGATAACTGATGCTGAGTTGTCTTCACCTGCACTGTAGAGAGCACCGATAGTCTTGAAGTCAGGAGTGATTTCCTTTGCAAGATTCATGATATCTTCAGGTGAAATTGCATCTGATGTTCCTGTAACATTTCCGCCGGGAACTTCCATTGAATCTACGATAGCTGCATCAACAGGGTCTGTAACTGCTGCGAAAATGATTGGAATTTCGCTTGTTTCGCTGAGTGCCGCCTGAGCTGCAGGTGTTGCAATTGCAATGATTACATCGCATCCGTCAGCAACGAATCTCTGCACGATAGTCTTCATTACTGTCATATCATTCTGACCGTTCTGGTAATCGATTGTTACTGTTTCGCCATCCTTGAAACCTTCTGCTTCAAGACCTACTAAAATGTTTTCGTAGATTGTGTTGAGTGAGTCATGTTCCATCATCTGGATGATACCGATTCTTGGAAGATCGCTGTCAGCGTTTCCGCCACCGCCGCAACCTGTGAACATTCCGATAACCATTACCATTACGAGTAATACTGCTAAAACCTTTTTCTTCATTTCTTTTTCCTCCAAATTATAAATATGATGATTTATTTTTGAAGTGTCTCTGCGTAGGTGTTTCCCGTATACAAACAAAAAACCTGTCCTCGAATAACTCAAGGACAGGTATTAACCTGCGGTGCCACCTTGTTTGACTTTGATAAACAAAATCCTCTCTGCAGAGTGCCATCACACTCCTCTCCACTCACGTAGGAGTCACGTCTCAGATACTGATTCAATCGCTTGAACTTTCCCCTTGCCCTCAGGAGCCCATTGTTCCGACCCGTTAACTACCCGGCTTTCACCGCCCCGGATTCGCTGTGTGCACTGCAATCGGTTTTACTTCTCCGTCAAAGGTTTGTTTATTAACTTACAACAAAGTATAACTCTTATTTTATGTTCTGTCAACAATTTTTATTTTCCTGTTCTTTTTCAATTTTTTTGATAATATTGTATACTATTTTCGACAAGTTTTTTCCGTTTTTTAATTAACAAATTTATCCCAACTCCGTTGACTATTCAAAACCAAAGTGCTAAACTTAAACCGTATGAAAAATTACAATTTGTATTTTTAAAAACACAAATTTATTAAAATTAAAAAGGAGAAATCAAATGGCAAATTATGTTGAAAGAGTCATCGAACTCTGCAAGCAGAAGAATCCTGGTGAAGTTGAATTCCATCAGACTGTAGAAGAAGTTCTCACATCACTCGCTCCTGTTATGGATGCTCATCCAGAATACGAAGCATGTGCACTTCTTGAAAGACTTACTGAACCTGAAAGAGGAATCACTTTCAGAGTAGTATGGGTTGACGATGCTGGTAAGGTACAGGTAAACAAGGGTTACAGATACCAGTTCAACTCAGCTCTTGGACCTTACAAGGGTGGTCTCAGATTCGCTCCAAACGTATATCCTGGAATCATTAAGTTCCTCGGATTCGAACAGATCTTCAAGAACTCACTCACTGGTCTCCCTATCGGCGGCGGTAAGGGTGGTTCAGACTTCGATCCAAACGGTAAGTCAGATGCAGAAGTTATGCGTTTCTGCCAGGCTTTCATGACTGAACTTTACAGACACATCGGTCCTGACACAGACGTTCCTGCTGGTGACCTCGGTGTTGGCGGAAGAGAAATCGGTTACCTCTTCGGACAGTACAAGAGAATCGTTAACAGATTCGACGGAGGAGTTCTCACAGGTAAGGGTCTCGAATACGGCGGATGTCTCGGAAGAACAGAAGCTACTGGATTCGGTATCGTATGGTACGCAGAAGAAATGCTCAAGGCTAACGGCGAAGACCTTAAGGATAAGGTTGTTGTTATCTCAGGTTTCGGTAACGTTGCATGGGGTACTGCTTGGAAGCTCCAGCAGCTCGGCGCTAAGCTCGTTGCTTTCTCAGGTCCAGACGGATACATCTACGACCCAGATGGAATCAACACTGATGAAAAGGTTGAAATGTTCCTCGAACTCAGAAATACTGGTAAGAACATCTGCGCTCCTTACGCAGAAAAGTTCCCTAATGCTAAGTTCTACGCTGGAAAGAAGCCTTGGGGCGTTCAGCAGGACGAAAACATTAAGGTTGACCTCTTTATCCCTTGCGCAATGCAGAACGACGTTCATATGGAACACGCTAAGCAGATCGTTGAAGGCGGCTGCAAGTTCTACTGCGAAGGCGCTAACATGCCTACAACTAACGATGCTCTCCAGTATCTCATGGAAAACTGCATCGCTGTAGGTCCTGCTAAGGCTGCTAACGCTGGTGGCGTTGCTACATCATGTATCGAAATGGGACAGAACTCAGGTCACACTGTATTCCAGCACCAGGACGTTTATGATCAGCTTCACCAGATCATGAAGAACATCTACGCAGCTTGCGCTAAGGCTGGCGAAACTTACTATGGCAACAAGAACGCTCTCGTTCAGGGTGCTAACATCGCTGGTTTCGAAAAGGTTGCAAAGGCTATGATGCAGCAGGGTCTTGTATAATCGATAGATTATAGAATTCTCACAAATTTTTCATACTTAAACAAATAAGGGACTCGCAAGAGTCCCTTTTGTTTTGCAGTTTAAAACCTCCGGCCCACTTCATTATTCTGGCCGGAGGTCCTTTTTATAATCCTATCTTTGTGTTGTGTCTTGGGAATTCGTCGTAAAGAATAAGAAGTCTTTCTTTGTTTACGCCTTCAAACTCTACGAGCTTTTCCTGAATCTTGCCGGCTACTTCCTTCTTTGCTTCAGGAGTTCTGTTCGGAAGATCCACCCAGTCTATCTGCACTACAGGGCAGTCAGGCTGGCTGGCGTTTTCTTTATCATATTCTCTGATAAATACATAGATACGCGCCTTGTCTGTTTCTGTAGTTGTACTGATGATATCAGTGATATCATCCATGAGTTTTCTCTTTTCTTCTGCTGAAGCCTTAACAGTCCAGCTTAAATTTACATATGGCATACTACCCTCTCCTTTAATAATTACATTTCAATCGATTTATCAAGTGCAAAAAGCCAGAGATACGATTCACTTACAGTCGCATCTTTGATTCTTTCAAGTGCTTCTTTATACAATGCTATCTGGCCTTTATAAGTTTCTCTCAGTCTTTGCTCATCGCTTTCAGAAACAGCATAATTCGTCTTGAAGTCGACAAGCACCACTTTTCCGTCTTCTTCAAAATAGCAGTCTATGATACCCTGTACGAGTACCTCTGTTCCCTGCACTACTGTTTTCATTGTAAATGGCGCTTCTCTGTATAGCTTTCCTCTCTCTGCTGCTTCCGCCATTCTTATACCAAGTGGTGATACGATGAGCGATGTGATTTTCGAAGAATCTATTACATCCGCCTCTTCCCTGAAAAGGAGATCTCTTTCGACCATATCCTCAATCAGTGATTCAGTATAAGTCTTAATAATTGAAATCTTCGTTTCTTCATTTCCGGCTTCACTCATCAATTTACCTGCTCTGGCAAAATCAACATGTTCTACTATGCTGTGATATAGTGTACCCTTTTCAGCAGCTGTAAGTTCCTTCTTACCTGATGCAAAGAGCGGAACCGAAAGCTTTTCACTTCCAAATCGCATCTTTGCTTTCTTGATAAGTTCCTGTTTTTCATCGGCGTCAGGCTCTTCTTTTACAATTTCATCTTCTGACCTGAAGCTTCCGGATACGAGCTCTGTTACACTATACTTTGATTTCATACCGAGCATATGGATGTCTGGATATTCATACGAAAGCCTTCTGTCGATTTCGGCATATGAGCTGCCCTTTTCCCTTGATGGCGGAGCTTCTATAATCTTCCTGAAGCCTGATACTACACTCGCATCACTTTCTTTTACTGCAGTAATCGCTCCCCTGTCCATCACATGAAGGTATATGTCATCGCCTGCGCAAGGCAGGATTACATCAAGATATGAAGTAAGAGAAGTTGTATCCATGGTATTTACATATCTGAATTCGTCAAGGTTCTCTCTCTTCTTTTTCGTAGTACCGAGGAACATGAGCTTGTCCATGGCACGTGTACAGCCAACGTAAAGTACTCGCATTTCTTCTTCTGCCGACTCACGCTGGATACGTCTGTCTATTAACTTCTGTACAAGCGTACGCTTGTGCCAGTGTTCTTTTCGGTTTACGAGTTCGAGACCTATTCCGACTTCTCTGTGCATCGCAAGAGTATGCTTGTCGCGTTTGTAATTAAAACTCTTTCCCATTCCGGCGAGTATTACAACAGGGTATTCAAGTCCCTTACTCTTATGAATAGTCATAATGCGCACAACATCATCGTTTTCAGAAATGAGCTTCGTCTGACCTGTCTGTACGCCCTTGTCACGCATATTATCAATATATCTCAGGAAGTCATAGATACTTCCGCTTCTTCCGTTTGAAAAAGCAAGTGCCTTGTCAGCAAGGGTCCTTAAGTTTGCCTGTCTCTGCTTACCTGCAGGAAGACCACCGACATATGAATAGTAACCTGTATCCCACATGAGTTTCCAGACAAATTCCGAAAGCTGAAGCTTTCTTGAAAGCACTACATATTCATCAAGTGTTTCAAGTACTGACTTGCACTTTTTCTTCAGCTGCTCATCTTCACCGGAAAAAGCATACTTTTCAAAAGCTTTGTAATACGCACTTCGCCTGTCGTGTGCGTCTATTCTTATACTTGAAAGTTCTTCAAGAGTGAATCCGAAAACCGGAGAATAAAGAACACTTACAAGAGGGAGATCCTGCCTTCTGTTGTCCACAAGCTTAAGGAGATTCAGAAAAACTTCAACTTCTACAGTATCAAAATATCCGTCACTATCGTCCATATATGCCGGTATATCGTTATCACTCAAAACCTTCTGGAAAACAGCGCCTGAATTCCTGACTCCTCTCATGAGGATTACGATATCCTTTTTTTCTACCTTGCGATATTCTCCTTTTTTCGCATCAAAAATCTCAAGTCCGAGATTCTTCCTGATAAGGTCAGCTGCAGCATAAGCCTCAGCTTCATCATTTTTCATTTCTGCAATCTCATCCGGTAGAGAATCGCTGTCCGTTTCACAAAGAAGATGAATTTCCGTTTTACAGCCGTTACCTTCTTTACAGTCAGGTAAAAGTCCCTGATGGAGTGCCGCATCTTCGTCATATCCGCTCATCGAATTCTCGAAAATGCAGTTTACAGCATCCACTACGCTCTTCTTGCTGCGGAAATTTATATTTAGGTCGATTTTTGAACTCTTAACGGCCCTGCCGTTTTTAAATCTTTCATACTTGTCGAGAAAAATCTCAGGCTCCGCAAGTCTGAACTTGTAAATTGACTGTTTTACATCCCCTACCATAAAACGATTATCTTCCCTGCATATCTTGCTTACGAGCGTTTCCTGGATAAGGTTTGAGTCCTGATACTCATCTATGTATATATAATCAATTTTGTTTTTGTATTCTTCGGCAATCCCGGGATCGTCGAGAATTCTTAAAGCCATATGCTCAATATCACTGAAGTCGATAACTTTTTTCTCACGCTTTTCTTCCGCATAATACTCGCCGAACTCACGAACAAGGCTACAGAAATATTTTGTATTATCATAAGTTGCTTCTGTTTCTTCCAGATAGTCAGCAATACTATAAGCGAAAAACTCTGTTGAAACTTCAGTAAAGCTCTTCTTTGCGCTATCATGAAGTTTCTGGACACTTTCTTTTATTTCTTCATAAAGTGCTTTTTCATCTTTTGTTGCAGCGAGTCTCGCAGCCTTGAATCCTTCAATGTACGAAGGTGCAGCTGAAATGCCAGCCGCATTTATTTTCTCTATCATTTCAGTGACGTAAATTACTTCCTGGTCTATTTTCGCTGCAAGATTCACAGCATTTACGCGAAGCAGCATATCTCTTGCACCCTTAAATGATGCAAGTGAAGTTTCAAGTTTCTTCAGGATTTCTTCCTTGAAGGCTTTTCCGAGTTTACTGTTTTCGAACTCCGAAGGCTCTATTTTAAGATTTGGGAGGCTTTCTTCAATCCAGTCATCTATACCAGGAATACTCATAAACCTGTCATGTGCGGCAAGTATGAGGCTTTTAGCGCTATCCAGATTCTTTCCTGTGGCATAGCAGTCAAGAAACGGCGTGAATTCGCTGTCTCCGCCTGAAAACTTGTCTTCAAAGAGCCTGTCGACAGCATCATTTTTCATGATTATAGTTTCAGCTTCATCAGCAACCTTCGCCCCCGGATCAGCATCTATCGCATAATAATACTTCCTGATTATCGAAAGCGCAAATGCGTGGAATGTGCATATATCCGCCTTGTAAATCGAGTTCAGCTGATCTCTTAAAAAATCTGCATTTTCACCGTCAGGATCTTTTTCAATTTCTTCTGTAAGAGCCGCAACAATTTTTTCCTTCATTTCGGCTGCAGCCTTATTTGTAAACGTAACAACAAGAAGCCTGTCCACCGGAACACGCTCCTCTAAAATCATTCTTTTGATTCTTTCAACAAGCACTGCAGTCTTTCCTGAGCCCGCAGCAGCGGCAACGAGAAGATTCCTGCCTCTTGCTTCGATTGCCTCTCTCTGTTTTTCAGTCCATCTCATAACTTACCTCATATATTAAAGTCTGTGATGATTATACTAAAAACACTGTCCTATATAAGTCTCACTTTGTGAAGAATTCTTTCAAGCTTTGCACCCTTAGGGAGCATAACTATTTCGTCTCTTGTGATTCCCTTGATTTTTATGAAAACTACTACGTATACACATGCCCCTGCCATTACTGAAAGAAGCGTTGTGATGCTGTTTCCGAGAATCGGTGAAATCAATTTATAAAATGCAATTACAACGACTGTCATAAGTCCGCCTGATACGAGTGGCTTTACGACAGAAGTCACAATATCATACTTAACTCCTGTAACCTTCTTTACTGCTGTCATATTTACAAGCGCTATTGTAAGATATCCGAGGAGTGTTCCGAAAGCTGCACCCTGAACGTTGTACTCAGGAATTCCCGAAAGCACAAAAGTAACAATGCACTTTACAATAACTCCCGCAAGTATTCCCCATACAGTAACGGCTGCGTGTCCTATTCCCTGAAGGATACCTGCCATTGTCTGTGCAATGCAGAGGAAAATAACTCCTGCTGCAAGGATGAAAAGACAGTTTGCTGAAGTAGAAACTTCGTCAGGCTGGAGCGGGAACAAAAGGAGCATCACAGGTTCGGCAAGCGACATAAGTCCGAAACTGCAAGGTACACCGATAATCATGGCAGTTCTGAATCCGAGTCTGATATTACTTCTCATGAAGTCATAATCGCCGGCACTCTGAGCTGCAGCAACTGCAGGCACCATAGCAAGCGCCATTGAAAGTGCGAGAGCCATAGGCACATTGATAACAGGAATCGCAAACCCTGTAAGTGCACCAAAAAGTTCTTCAGACTGCGAAACTGTAAAGCTTGCGGCATTCTGAAGTCTGTTCATTACTAAAATCGTATCGCAGAGATTCATGATCGGCTGAATTGAAACTCCGATCGTAATCGGAACCGCGATACCCGCAAGTGTTTTTAAAAGAAAACCGGATGACTCGTGTATATCTGAATTGTCTTTTTCTATATCCTCAGCAAGTGACTTCTTGTTTTTGAAATATACAACTATAAGAACGAGAATTCCGAAAACAGGTCCGATACTTCCCCCAGCCGCTGCTCCTGCCGCAGCAGTTTCAAGACCTCTCGGAAGAAGCATTATTGCAAGTGCAAGACCTGCCACTACCCTTATAAACTGCTCCGAAAGCTGTGATACAGCAGTCGGTCCCATAGCCTGCATTCCCTGGAAATATCCGCGAT
Source organism: Clostridiales bacterium (assembly GCA_015058155.1). Classification (GTDB taxonomy): domain Bacteria; phylum Bacillota; class Clostridia; order Peptostreptococcales; family Anaerovoracaceae; genus QAKD01. The sequence goes on from SVCW01000002.1 coordinate 37,204, forward strand.
AAACCGCCATTAAAGGCACAAAAAGAAGTGCGGGCGCAATCGCTTTCAAAGCAGGAACGGCACCTTCGTTTCCGATTGCAGTTCCGATTGCATCAGCACCTAAAAATACTATGAGAAAAGCTGCGAGTCCGAAAACGGTCATCGCAATAAAAGAAAGTCTGAACACACGGTTTGCTTCCTTGTAGTGACCGAGCGCTATTCTTTCGGAAGTCATCTTTGAAATTGCAGCCGGTGCCCCGTTTGTTGAAAAAACGAGCAGGAAAATATAGATAGTATAAGCCGCACTATAATATGCCATACCATCCGTACCGATAATATTACCGAGCGGTATTCTGAACACCGCACCGAGTACCTGTGTTACAAGGCCTGCTATACCGAGTATTACTGCCCCTTTTAAAAACATTTTTTTGCTCATATCAAATCCCGTTTCTTTCCGAAAATATTAATTACATTATACCATATATTTTTTCAATTATAAATCAATAATATTATACTCGCCTGATGCCAAAATTCTTCTTTTATGATATACTGATTAATTAGGGAAAGACCCGTATTTTCACACTTGCAGAAGGACAGAAATATGAATAATATCAAAAAACCTACAATGCTCATGATCCTCGACGGATTCGGAGTTAACAAGAATACAGAATGCAACGCAATAGCAAAGGCAGAAACACCGGAGTTTGACAGAATATTCGCTTCGTACCCGAATACAGTAATCGCAGCTTCAGGTCTCGACGTAGGTCTTCCTGAAGGCCAGATGGGAAACTCTGAAGTAGGACACCTGAATATCGGTGCAGGCCGCATCGTTTATCAGGAGCTCACTCGAATCACAAAGGAAATAGAAGAAGGCGAATTCTTTGAAAACGAAGGTCTTGTAAAAGCTATGGTAAACGCAGCAAGACCCGGTCACAGCCTTCACATCATGGGACTTCTTTCTGACGGCGGAGTCCACAGCCACATCACGCACATCTTTGCAACTATCGAAATGGCCAGAATCTGCGGCATCGAAAACGTTTATGTACACACATTCCTTGATGGTCGTGATGTACCTCCAAGATGCGCACACGAATACATCGAAGACCTCGAAGGCTTTATGAAAGTCCTTGACCTCGGTAAGATTGCTACTGTTTCAGGTCGCTACTACGCTATGGACAGAGACAAGCGCTGGGAAAGAGTTGAGCTTGCATACGACGCTCTCACTCTCGGTGAAGGACAGCATGCAGCATGCGCATCTGACGCCGTGACAAACGCATATAACCGCGACGAAAACGACGAATTCGTGCTTCCTACAGTAATCGATGGAAACTTCGCACCAATCAAAGACGGTGACTCAGTCATCATGTGCAACTTCAGACCTGACAGAGCACGTGAAATCACACGCACACTCGTTGATAATAATTTCGACGGTTTCGGAAGAAAAAAGATACTCAAAGACCTCACATATGTCTGCATGACTCAGTACGACGCTGAAATGCCGAATGTCTACGTAGCATTTCCGCCTGAAACACTTGAAGACACACTCGGCGAATATCTCGCAAAACTCGGCAAGAACCAGCTCCGTATCGCAGAAACTGAAAAGTACGCTCATGTTACATTCTTCTTCAACGGCGGTGTCGAAGCACCAAACAGAAACGAAGATCGTATACTCATTCCTTCGCCAAAGGTTGCAACATACGACATGAAGCCTGAAATGAGCGCATATGAAGTAACAGACGCAGTACTTGAAGAAATCGAAAAAGGTACACACGATGTGATTATCTTAAACTTTGCAAATGCTGACATGGTAGGCCATACAGGCGTTATGGACGCTACAATCAAAGCAATCGAAACACTCGACAAATGCGTAGCAAAAATTGAAAAAGCCATCCTCAAAAAGGACGGCCAGATTCTCATGACTGCAGACCACGGTAACGCTGACCGCATGCTCGATGAAAACGGAAACGTTGTAACAGCACACTCAACAAACCCTGTACCACTCGTTCACATCGCAAATGCTCCAAAGAAATTAAAGGACGGCGGCAGACTTGCAGATCTTGCACCTACTCTTCTCACACTTATGGACCTCCCGGTACCGGAAAAGATGACAGGCCAGTCACTCATAGAAGAATAACCTTATAAACCATATCTTATAAACCATAAAAAATACCTCATGTATGAATCTCATACGTGAGGTATTCTTTTTAATGCGCTACATTATATTTCGTGCATGAAAAGTCCTGATCCGAGCTTAGGCTCAAACCAAGTTGACTTCGGTGGCATACGGAGTCCTGCATCCGCAACTTCGATGAGCTTGGAAATATGTACAGGATACGCTGCAAATGCGAGCTTTGCGTCGAGCTTGCATCTTCTTTCGAGTTCTTTAAGTCCCTTGATTCCACCGACGAAATCAATTCTCTTATCTGAACGCGGATCCTCGATACCAAGGATAGGCTTTAATACTCTGTCCTGAAGAATTGATACGTCGATTGATGCTGTAATATCGTCAGGAATAATTTCAGACTTGGCAGTAAGCTTGTACCAGATGCCGCCAAGATACATTGTAAAGATATGTTCCTTTTCAGGTTCATGACCGATTTCACCGATTTCTTTTACTGTGAAACCTGCTTCTTCAATTTTCCTGAGAAGTTCTTCCGGTGTGTATCCGTTAAGACTTCTTACTACTCTGTTATATGCAAAAATCTTGAGATCTTCATCCGGGAATACTACTGCCATGAAGTAGTTGAATTCTTCGTTACCATCGTAAGATCTGTTCCTTCCTCTTCTCTTAAGGCCCACTTTATATGCTGATGCACTTCTGTGATGTCCATCTGCAATATAGAGTTCAGGCATCTGTCTGAAGAGTTCTTCAAGATTCCATACAGTTTCGTCGTGGTCAATCTTCCATAAGATGTGTTCCACACCGAATCTGTCCACGAAATCGTATTCAGGTTCGTGATTTGAAATCCAGCCTTCTGTAAGAGTCTTGACTCTTAAGTTCTGCTTGTAAGCAAGGAAAACAGGTTCTGTATTGGCATTGCACACATCGAAATGATGGATTCTGTCGAGTTCCTTTTCGATTCTTGTGTCTTCGTGTTCCTTGATTGTTCCATCTCCGTATTCATCAATCGAAACACATCCTACGATACCTGTCTGTACTCTTCCGTCAGTAATCTGTCTGTAGATATAAAGCATCGGTTTTTCATCGCGGATGAATACACCTTTTGCAAGGTAGCCTTCAATGTTTTCCTTAGCTTTTTCATATACTATTTCAGCATACACATCTTCTACTTCTGGAAGATCTATTTCTGATCTGCAGACATGGAGGAAACTATATGGGTTTCCTTCAGCCATTCTTGCGGCTTCCTGTCTGTTCATAACGTCGTATGGTAATGAAATTACATTTGCGGCGTATTTCTTATCGGGTCTTACTGCTCTGAATGCTCTTAATACGGCCATTTTACTTTCTTACCTCCTCGAGGATATGATTTACAACTTCTTCGATGCTCATACCTGTAGTATCAAGAAGCTGAGCTCCTTCCACCTGTCTTAAAGGGCTGGCTGCTCTGTGTGAGTCGTTGTAGTCTCTTTTTTCGATATCCGAAAGAACCTTTTCAAAAGTTACATCTTCACCTTTTGCGATAAGTTCCTTGTATCTTCTTTCGGCTCTTTCTTCAGCTGACGCTGTCATGAAATACTTGTACTCTGCATCAGGAATTACAACTTCTGCAATATCACGACCGTCCATGATAACCGACTTGTTTCCTGCAATCTTCTGCTGAAGTGCCACAAGCTTCTTTCTTACGATTGGAATAGCAGAAACATCACTAGCCATTTTTGAAATCTCAGGTGTTCTGATTTTATCGTTTACTACAACTCCGTCAAGAATAATATTTCCTTCTGAAAAATCAATATCAGTATTATCGAGAACTTCAAGAAGTTCCGGGCTTTCAATTGCAGGAATTCCCTTACCTGCGAGCTTGTAACCGAGTGCGCGGTACATAGCACCTGTGTCGATATAATCGATATTAAGTTCCTTTGCAACAGCCTTTGCTATTGTGCTCTTTCCGGCACCTGAAGGTCCGTCAATCGCAATTCTTATTTTTTCTCTATCCATTTTAAATTCCTTCGTCATTATTTTTTTGCTGTTCCGAGAAGCTTTTCGATTTCCTTTACAAATGTGTTCACATCCGTAAACTGTCTGTAAACTGAAGCAAATCTTACGTAAGCAACTTCGTCAAGCTTCTTTAACTCTTCCATAATGAGTTCTCCGATAAATGACGACTGAACCTCCTTTTCCATCATATTGTTGAGGCCACGTTCGATATCGTCAACAACTCTTTCGATATCTGCGAGTGCAACCGGTCTCTTTTCACAAGCCTTTATGATTCCGTTAAGGATTTTTGTTCTGTCAAAAGCTTCGCGGCTTCCGTCTTTCTTAACAACCATGAGAATCATTTCTTCAACCTTTTCATAAGTTGTGAAACGCTTTCCACACTTGTCGCATTCACGTCTTCTTCTTATAGCATGTCCTTCCTCAGTATGTCTTGAGTCGATTACCTTTGTATCCTGGTTATCACAATATGGGCATCTCATAGTTAAATCCTCCCTGGAAAATCTATTAATAGAACTATTATCCTATTATTTTACTACATCTTGTGTATTTATACAAGTTTTTGCCTGTTATAAGTTTGCGATTTCCACAAGGATCACATCTTCTCCTATCGTTCTTATACTTTCCCAGCTTATAACAACATCTTCCTCGCCACTACTGAAAAAACCGAAAACTCCTCTCTCTGCCGGGAGCACAATTCCCTCTATTCTTCCAAGATCGAGATTCACTTCAATATCACCAACAAATCCGAGGCTTCTTCCGTCAGTAATATTTATAACTTCCTTATTTCTGAGTCCTTCCGTACTTATCATTACATTCTCTCCAAAATAGTATTATTTCTTTTTAAATATATTAAAAGAACGGTAGCAATATGCTACCGTTCTTTAGTGAGAGTATATTAGTTGCTGTTATATTACTTAGTTGAAACTTCACCGCTCTTAACTCTGTCAAAGTAACTCTTTGTTTCCTTTGCAACAACGCCTGAAAGAGCAACGAGAGCGATAAGGTTAGGGAATGCCATGAGACCGTTGAAAATGTCAGCGATTGTCCATACAGCTGATACAGTGAGGAAAGGACCTACGAATACAGCCGCAATGTAGAGCCATCTGTAAACCTTAACGATTCCCATCTTTCCACCTGTTAAGTATTCAAGGCTTCGTTCTGCGTAGTAGTCCCATCCGAGGATAGTTGTGAACGCGAAGAACATGAGAGCGAGCATAAGGATTACTGAACCAATCTGCGGAGCCCAAGGAAGACCGTTCTGGAACGCATAGCTTGTAATCTGTGAACCTTCAAGTCCGATTACATCATTTGCGCCTGTTACCATAATTGTGAGACCTGTCATTGTACATACGATGATAGTGTCTACGAAAGTACCTGTCATTGTAACGAGTCCCTGTCTTACAGGTTCGTTTGTCTTAGCTGCTGCAGCTGCGATAGGAGCACTACCGAGACCTGCTTCGTTCGAGAAGATACCTCTTGCAACACCCTTCTGCATAGCTACCATCATAGCGCCGAGTGCGCCACCTGCCATAGCTCTGAGACCGAATGCGCTTTCTACGATTTCAACGAGTGCAGCAGGGATTTCCTTAACATGATAGATAAGGATTGCAACTGCTACTGATACGTATGCTACTGCCATGAAAGGAACGATGATAGTAGTAACGCTTGAAATTCTCTGGATACCACCGATGATTACGAGAGCTGCGAAAATTGCAACTGCTGCAGCAACGATTACTGTTACCCATGAATAGCTGTTTCCACCAATAGTAAACGCTACCTTCTGAACATTAGGGTCAAATACTGTAAGAGCAGCACTTGCGATACCGTTTACCTGAGTAATAGTACCGATACCGAGAAGACCTGCGAGAGCTGCGAAAAGTGCGAATAACTTAGCAAGCCAAGTCCAGCTCTTTCCCATACCCTTTTCGATGTAGTAGAAAGGTCCGCCAAGTGCATGGCCTTCTGCATCGATTTGTCTGTATTTAACTGCGAGGAGACCTTCTGAGTACTTAGTAGCCATACCGAGGCATGCTGCCATTACCATCCAGAAAAGAGCTCCAGGACCGCCGGCTGCGATAGCACTTGCTACACCTACGATATTACCAGTACCGATTGTAGCAGCCATAGCTGTACAAAGAGCACCAAAGCTTGATACTTCACCTTCACCGCCTTCTTCGTTCTTAACCATGAACTTGAGTGCAAGGCCGAGCTTTCTGAACTGAAGAAGTCCGATACGGCAAGTGAGTAAGAGGCCTGTACCCATGATAAGCACGATAAGAGGTACGCCCCAGACCATGTCGTCAATCTTGACCATTAATTCTGTAAAAGTCATAATATTATTTCCTCTCTTGAAATATAAATTTTTAAAGCTGTCAGTGTTCGGCAAATAATTCTTAATTATTGCATCTAATGTAAAAAAATAAAAAGCCGAGAACTGACCCGACTTTCCAAAGAGATTATACGTATAGACTAAGCATCACCTAGACGCTCTGTCCACTTTGCCTGAGATATCACGAAAGACTTGCTTGGGTTCTTTCGCTTAAACCTTCGGCGTCCCTCTTTTCTGAAGGATCTCTCCAGAGAGTCAGCTCTGATACAAAAATGACATGAGTCATAATGGTATCCACTGTTAACGCAATATCAACGCATGTTAATATCATGTTAATAAATTACCATTTTTTATGACTCATGTCAAACATTTTTCACCATTTAACGCTTTATTCAGCTAAAGATGTAATATTCCGACAAATGTACATTTTTGCTATTCTGCAACAGGAACAGCATTTTCAACGAGTAAATCAAGTGCCTGATTTAGGAGTGCAGTCATTTCAAGGCTGTTCTGTACTGACTTGTCGTTGAAATCAAGTCCGTATACTTTCTTGAATTCTTCTTCATCTTCTACACCGTAAGTTTCAAGCATAGTATTCTTTGCATTTTCAAGTTCTTCTTCCGATGCTTCGATACCTGCATCTCTCACGAGTGCGTAAAGTGCCATATCCTGAGCAATCATTGATTCAGCATATGACTGAACATCCGCATCAAATTCTTCTCTTGTTGTTCCCATATCTTCAAGGAACTGATTAAATGTCATACCGTAGTTAGTAGCATACTGCTTGTAATAGTCTTCCTGCTGCTTAACGATTGATTTGTATTCCTTGTCAGGATACTTGATTACTTCACAGCTTGTGTAGTACTTGTCCCAGATTACCTGTTCATCAAGTTCTCTTGCTTCTGTGTAGTAGTTGATAGCGTTGATCTTTACTTCAAATACTACTTCCTGCCCTGCCATATCAGGAGCATTCTTGTAATCTTCAGGGAATGTAAGGTTGAGCTTTACAAAATCTCCAACTGTATGTCCGATGAGTCCGTCTTCAAAACCATCGATAAAAGCACCGCTTCCGATAGTGAGATCGTAACTACCTGTTCCACCGTCAAATGCAACTCCATCCTGGAATCCTGCATAGTCAATACTTACAACATCACCCTGCTTTACTTCGAGCTTGCTTGGTTCATATTCGATTCCGATATATTCACCGATTGTGATGTATTCACTAAGATCATAATCGTAGTCGTAAACTACATTGTTACTTTTGTTTCCGCAAGCTGCAAATGAAAGAATCATGCAGATTACTAAAACAACACTTAAAATTCTCTTTTTCATTTTACCCTCTCATATATAAATAATAATTAATGACATTCTTTATAGGAACTGCGGTTTACCAGCCGCCGCCTCCGCCGCCACCGAAGCCGCCGCCTGAGAAGCCTCCTCCTCCGCCGAAGCCGCCGCCTCCGCCGAAATCGATGGAGCCGCCATCAGCATCAGCCGGTGGAATAGTAAGCTTTCCAACTGCATCTGCATACCTTTCTATCGAATCCATGAATAAGTACGAATTGAACATCGTATTACTATATCCGTAGTACCACACCGGAGGTTCGAGTGCAATGCTTTCAAATCGTGATGCCCATTCGTTCGAAAGTCCGAAAACGTATGCGTAAGGGAGTATTCTGTAAAAATACTCAGGATCGTCGTTTACAAGCATTTCAATTCTCGGGAGCTCTGCAACCCTTATGAACTCCTTGAATCCGAGAAGTCTTCCGAGAAGCTTTGCGCTTGCATCTGTTCTTTGTTTCATAATCATGGCAAAGATAAATATAGGCACTGAACACAAAAGTGCAACAATCGGTGCCATATAATCACTTCCAGCAAGTCCGCATGTTGCCATTGTAGAAATAAAGGCCATTATAACAATAATACCACCGGTACATATTGTGAGAATCTGCTTTCCCTTTGAATATGTGTGACGTCTGTCATAAGCCATGCATGCAAACATATAACCAAAAATAATAACAAGTGAAACGAGCGGTGCCGTAATATATGATTCAATATGTGCTTTGAGTCCCGTAAATACAATTGCTGATGCTGCAGGAACTGCAGTAAGCACAAGTGTGAGCATTCTTGAGACGCTTGAACTAGCAGTAAAAAGTTCCTTTGTCGGATCTTCTCTGTGGTAAGCCCTGAGCTCGTCCTTTGATACATTATAGTAATCCCAGAAGTCTTCCGCGATATCACTTATCGCAACATCGTTACCAGTGCTGAAAAGCCCGTCAAATATTGTTCTTGCGAAGAATTTATTACCGTAGTAATTTCTTTTCTTGTGAAGATAGAAAACTGACTCTTCTTTTCCGAGAAGCTTTCCGGAAAGGCCCTTCTTTTCTTCAATTTTTTCCTCAATCGCAAGATATCCCTTGTCAGCAAACCAGATAATCATGGATACGATATCTTCCTTGTCAGCAATACCGTCAAGTACGAATCCTGCCTCAGCAGGAGTAACATCATCCGGCGGATAGAACTCTACCGTCTTTATTACAAGAGGATCCCTGCCGTAAAGGAACCAGAGAAGCGCTGCGAGAACAACCGCAAAAGCCATAATGCCATACATAACATATGTCATCCAGTTTGTCGAAGCTACTCCTGTAAAATATCCTTCTTCAAGATCAATCTGAAGAGTAATACCTTCGTATGCGCTGAGATATTCGCTTGTAATGTTTATTGTATTTCCTTCAACCGTTACAGTTGCTCTTTCTTCATCGGCATATCCGTAAGGGCCTACATACGCGTAAATACCTTCTTTATCAAAACTCTTCGGCATATTTACAGTTACTTCTGCCCTCTCTATCGCTGTATCCCAGCCCTGAGGAATTACATTGTAATAAAATATGTCCTGAAAATCGAGCTCGTCTTCATAAAGTGTGCAGTCGTATGTAATGACGTATTTTAGTTTTCCATGTACTGTGACATTACCGTTTCCGATTTTTACAACCTTGTTTCCACTCTCATTTGAAACGTCATATATGTACTCTTCTACATCGATATTCTTTATCGACATGGCACGATTCATTTCAATGACTTCACCGTTTTCTTCAAGGTATGCAGTTCCGCGAAGCGGGATATATCTGTAGATACCGTGAATCGGTGCATATGTATCTATAATGATTTCTTCTCTTACACTTAAAGTATTGTCTTCATGCACGTCAATCGTCACACTATATTCAGGTGTTGTGAAAGTTGAATATGCACAAGAAACATCCGTAGCACCCGATAAAATAACGAGCACTACGGCTAATATTATAAGAAAAGATGAAATTTTTCTTTTAGAATTCAACGTTGACATTGTTTCTCTTTTCTGAATTACTTACTTCGAAATAAGGTCTGTGCTTGAACTTGAGCATCTTAGCGTAAACAATTGTAGGGAACTGCTTGATTCTTGTGTTGTATTCTCTTACTGTTCCATTGTAGTAAGTTCTTGCGTGAGCAATGTCATCTTCAATCTTGATGAGCTGATCCTGGAACTTAACAAAGTTCTTGTTTGCCTGAAGTTCAGGATAGTTTTCCGCTACAGCGAAAAGGCCATGAAGAGCATCAGTGATATCATTTTCGCTCTGAAGTCTGCTAGTCCATGAGTTTGCACTCCATGCAGCATTACGAGCTTCGATAACCTGAGTAAGAGTTTCTTCTTCGTGTGCTGCTGAACCCTTTACTGTATTTACGAGATTTGGAATTAAGTCATATCTCTTTTCAAGATGTACGTCCATAACTGCAAAAGCTTCGTCAACATGTGCCTTAAGCTTTACGAGACGGTTGTAGCAGTTTGAGAACCAAATAGCACAAACTGTAAGTGCTATTGCGTAAGCCATCATACCGATAGGGCTACTAAACATAAAAATTACCTCCTAAATTGCATTAACTACTAATATTCCAATTAACGGCACCCAAACCGTTTGCTTCGAGAAAAGCATTTGCTCTTGAGAAATACTTTCCGCCGAAGAATCCGTTATATGCGGATAATGGTGACGGATGAGCTCCGGTAATTATAAAGTGTTTCGGATTAGTGATGAGCTGTGCCTTTGCTTTTGCATTTGCACCCCAGAGAATGAACACAACAGGTTCTTCCCTTTCGTTAAGAAGTTCTATCACTCTGTCCGTGAATTTTTCCCATCCTTTTCCTTTGTGGGAATTTGCAGCACTCTTTCTTACCGTGAGTACTGCGTTCAGAAGGAGCACACCGTTTTCTGCCCATTCTGTCAGGCATCCGTGACCGGGTGTTTCAATCCCGAGGTCGCTTTTGAGCTCCTTATATATGTTGACAAGCGATGGCGGCACCTTTACACCTTTCTGTACTGAAAAGCAGAGTCCGTGCGCTTGTTCTGGTTCATGATACGGATCCTGACCGATGATAACTACCTTGACATCACTATAGGCTGTGTATTTAAGTGCATTAAAGATATTGTACATATCAGGATACACAGTCTGAGTTCTGTATTCCTGAGCAAGAAACTTTCTGAGCTCCAGATAATATTCTTTTTCAAACTCTCCCTCAAGGATGTGATCCCAGTCATTTCCGATGTTAACCATAATTTCTCCTAGTTCTTGAGACTCTGGAGTGGCGCAGGAATTCTTCCGCCACGATTTATCATAACTGAAGGTGATTTCATATTTACCTTCATGATAGGACCTGATCCGAGAAGTCCTCCGAATTCAAGTTCTTCGCCTTCCTTAAGTCCTATAGCAGGAATAACTCTTACTGCTGTAGTCTTTGAGTTAACCATACCGATGGCTGCTTCGTCAGCGATGATTGCAGAAATAGTTTCAGGTGTTGATTCACCAGGGATTACAATCATATCAAGTCCTACTGAACATACAGCTGTCATTGCCTCAAGTTTTTCGATTGTGAGTACGCCATTTCTTGCTGCATCGATCATTCCGGCATCTTCAGTTACAGGAATGAATGCTCCCGAAAGTCCGCCTACAGCTGATGATGCCATAACTCCGCCCTTCTTTACAGCGTCGTTGAGCATAGCGAGTGCAGCTGTTGTTCCAGGTCCTCCAACCTGTTCAAGACCGATTTCTTCAAGAATGTGAGCAACTGAATCGCCTACTGCAGGAGTCGGTGCAAGTGAAAGGTCGATGATACCAAATGGCACTCCGAGCATCTTGCTCGCTTCACTTCCTACAAGCTGTCCCATACGAGTAATCTTGAACGCAGTCTTTTTGATAGTATCTGCGATTTCGTTAAGGGTTGCATCCTTTGGCATCTTAGCAAGAACCGCTCTTACTACACCGGGACCTGAAACACCTACGTTGAGTACGCAGTCAGGTTCTCCCGGACCGTGAAATGCTCCTGCCATGAACGGATTATCTTCAGGCGCATTACAGAATACTACAAGCTTTGCTGCTCCGATACACTGTCTTTCCTTAGTGAGTTCAGCAGTTTCTCTTACAACCTGTCCCATGAGCTTTACAGCGTCCATATTGATTCCGGCTTTTGTGCTTCCCACGTTGATTGATGAGCATACGAAATCAGTTTCTGCGAGTGCTCTTGGAATAGATTCAATAAGTTCGATATCTCCTGCTGAGAAACCTTTCTGTACGAGAGCTGAGTAGCCGCCGATGAAATTAACGCCTACATCCTTTGCAACTCTGTCGAGAGTCTTTGCATATTTAACAGGGTCTCCTCCGCTTGCTGCAACAAGCATTGCGATAGGAGTAACTGAAATTCTCTTGTTTACGATTGGAATACCGTACTTCTTTTCAATGAACTCGCCTGTTTTTACGAGATCTTTTGCAAGACGGTAAATCTTGTTATATACCTTTTCACATGACTTATCGATATCTGCATCAGCACAATCGAGAAGTGAAATACCCATAGTGATTGTACGAACGTCCAGATTATCGTTCTGTATCATGTTTATCGTTTCAAGTATGTCTGTTGTGTTAAGCATGATGTCTTATTCTCCTTTCGTACCCGAAACTAGATTCTGTGCATTGAATTGAAAATATCTTCATGCATTACGTGGATAATCATTTCAGGAACATTCTTTGCAAGTCTTGCTCTGAGTTCATCAAGATCACAATTCATCTTGTCTATTTCAATAATCATTATCATTGCAAAATAATCCTGAAGTACGCTCTGTGTAACTTCAAGTACATTAGCATTTGCTTCTGCGCATGTTGTTGATACTCTGGCGAGTAAACCTACCATATCTTTACCTATTACAGTGATAACAGCTTTCATTTTTTATTTCCTTTCGTCATTCCTAAAAAAGTGCATAATATAATATTTTATTTTACCACAACAAGCTCCCCGTCTGCAAGGGTATTGTCCTTTTCGTATCTAATATTGAGCCATAGATATTCGTTTTCAAAATACTTCTTGTTTACGCCTTTGTGGCCTATTATGTTTGAAAAATCTCTCGAGTTTGAAATAACTTTTATAAGCGGGCAAAGCGATGGCGGATCTTCATCCCAGTAACCTTTTGAGACTGCATCCGGAAACATTTCTTTTATTCTTTCATCAATCTTTTCCTTTGCAATCGCGCCTTCTACAAGCTGTCTGAAAGCAGGATGATATGAGTTTCCTATTACGGCACTGTCTTCGCCGTCTCCATCGTTTATAAGGTCAGTACTCTTAAGACCAACTCTTATTACGTTGATGCCTGCGCCAGTAAGAATTTTGTACATTTCAGCAACTGTCACAACCATTTCATCGTGATTTTCAGGAGTATACTCACCGCGCTTATACATTTCGTAAAGCTCTGTATCTTTTAAAATAACTGTAGGATAGAGTCTTGCAATTTCAGGACCTATTTCAACAGTTTTCCTTGCTGATTCAATTGATTTTTCGCGGTTATCAAGAGGAAGTCCTATCATAAGCTGGATTCCGAGAGTAAAGCCGTACTCGCGGATAAGCGTACATGCATCATAAACCGCTTTTACACTGTGGCCTCTGTTTGACGCAAGAAGCACCTCTTCATCAAACGACTGAACACCGAGCTCAATTACATCAACATCGTACTTTCTGAGATTATCAAGAATCCTTCTGTCGATATAATCCGGTCTTGTTGAAAGATGTATCCTGTCAATTTTTCCGGCATCTTTATATTTCTTTGCAACCTCAAGAAAAGCCGACTGTTCTTCGATTGGAATACCTGTAAAGCTACCGCCGAAAAAAGCAATCTCTATTTCTTCAAGACCTCTTCCTTCAAGTGTCGGAAGGTACTCATTTATTATCTTTTCAACATCTTCAGGGTAAACATCCGCAGTCCTTGCCGTTATGGCCTTCTGGTTACAGAAAACACAGTCGTTAGGACAGCCCTTGTGCGGTATGAATACCGGGATTATTGCATGTTTCTTCATAATATTTCCTCTGTTATGATACTTCCTATATCAGTAAGCGGGTAATCAAAATACTTGATTCCGAGTCCCGCATCTTTAATAAAATCATTTATCTTATCGTAGTCCGGATGCTTTGATATATCACCGTTAAAGACTATTGTGTCACCTACTCTTCCGCTTGCTCCTCCGATAAAACCATTTGGGAAACCAGGAAGATGTACATAGCCGGGAGCGATTTTAAGAACTTTTATTCTTCTTCTGTCAAAATCATCTCTTGCTTTTAATCTTTCTTCGCCCTTTCCTCTTCCTATGGCATTACGTTCCCTGTACATCGCAAGTTCTACTGATTTTCTGATGCCTTCATCTTCCGTAATGATATGTGTTTCATCAACTACCACAATATTGCACTTCGTATACCCCTGTTTTGTATGAATCTCAACCATATCAGACGAGTAGTTCTCCTTGATGTACTTATGTGCCGTATTAAGAAGATCAGGCGATGTATATTTCAGGTTGTGTATAAAATACCTGCCGCAGATTGCCGCATTGTAAATAATGTTCTCAGGATATCTGAATCCGAGTTTTTCTGTGTCACCATGGAAAACAGTTGCTTCACTTCCTGCCCCGAGCCTTGTCATATATATATCAGGATGAGCTGATACTTCGCTATACACTTTATCAGTTTTCCTTATAATCCTTACATCGTAACCTTCTTCCTTAAGAAAACTTGTAAGTTCCTCAGATGCGAGCTCAGAAACGTATGCAGTTTTTGCAGTATGACATTCCATTACCTGCACCTCCCTTTACTTCCTTAAGAATACCACAAACACTCAAAAAAACAAGAAAACCACGTGTATTTTCACATGGTTTTCATTAAAAGAATCTTACATGAAATTACATAATATAAACGGCATGAATACTGCTGGAAGCATATTCATAACCTTGATTTTTGTGAGGCCGAGCATGTTGAGTCCTATTACTAAAATGAGGATTGAGCCTACACATGTCATTTCGGCAATCATATATTCATTTGACGCAAGCGGTTCAAGAACCTGGGCAAGAAGCGCAATTCCGCCCTGATAAACGAGTACCGGAATCGCTGATGCAGCAACTGAAAAACCAAGCGCCGATGAAAAAGCGATTGCGGAGATACCGTCAAGCATCGCCTTTGTGTAAAGAGTATCATTATCACCTGTAAGTCCTGCTTCGATAGAACCGACAACAGCCATCGCACCTACACAGAAAAGGAGAGTTGCAGTTACAAAACCTTCAGTAAATTTGTTTTCTTTTCCCGGTTTCCTGAACTTGTCACCAATCTTTTCTGCTCCGTTTTCAAATCTTCTGTCAAGGTCGATAAGTGAACCGATAATTGTCCCTATAACCATCGAAAGAATAAGTACGAGAGCATTTGTTCCAGCCAGTGCTCCGTCTATACCGATATATATAACGCAAAGCCCGAGAGCCTGCATGAGTACTTCAGTAATCTTTTCCGGAATTCCTTTTTTGAAAATAGTTCCCACGAGTGCACCTGCAACAATCGCAACTGCATTCACAACAACACCAAGCATACAGCTTCCTCCTGATAATTAAATAATACTATTCAGCAATATAGATATTCACGCATGTTTCGCCATCGATTTCATCAACTTTAACGGAAACAATCTCATCTTTTGATGTAGGTACATTCTTTCCTACATAGTCAGCTCTTATCGGGAGCTCTCTGTGGCCTCTGTCAATAAGGACCGCAAGCTGAATAGTCGCTGCTCTCCCATGCGCCATTACAGCATCAAGTGCAGCTCTCACTGTTCTTCCTGTATATAAAACATCGTCAACAAGGACTACATTTTTTCCTGTGATATCAAATCCGATATTTGCAGGTTCTGCGCCTTCCGGAAGAGAATTGATAATCTTGCTTAAATCATCTCTGTAATAAGTAACATCTACTTCACCTACAGGCACTTCCACACCTTCAATTGAAAAAATGTTTCTGGCTAGTCTGTCGGCAAGCGGAATACCGCGTCTTTTTATTCCGAGAATCACAATATTTTCACAGCCATGGTTTCTTTCTGTGATTTCATGCGACATTCTCTTGAGTGCTCTTTTCATGTCGTCTTCAGTCATGAGTTTTGCACGAAGCTTGAGATTTTCTTTCATAATACTTCTCCAAAAAAATAAACAGTCCTGCCGCAGCAAGACAAATTCTCACACTTATCGGCATCCCGTACCAATTTAAAGCGATTAATATATTGATTTTACCCCTTCATTTGTTCTATTGTCAAGGTCAATAAGTTGTTATATACTTAAAACAATATTACGTATTAAGGAGTTTTTTATGAGCGATTATCCTATGCACGGCTATATCAAGGAACAGCCAGAAGCGCTTAAGAATCTGACCGACATTAGAAAGGCTGCTACTTCACGTTTTGTTGAAATTTATGAAAAAGTAAACCCTGATCGTATATATCTTTTCGGTTCAGGCACATCTCTTAACGCAGCGAGTCTTTCGGCTCCTTTTATGCAGAGAATACTCGGTGTTGAAGTAAGCTGTCTTGCTGCATCACAGATTACTGAAACAAAATTATTCGGAGAAAGACCTCTCTTAATTGCGATCTCACAAGGAGGAACATCAGCGAATACAATCAAGGCAATTGAAATGTACAAGGAGCATCCTGTTATCGTAATCACTTCCAAGCCTGATTCAACAATGGCAGTAAGATATCCTGATTTACATGTGATGCTTGAATGCGGCGAAGAAAAAGCAGGCCCTAAGACTAAAGGCTACACATGCACAATTCTCACTTTCTACCTCTATGCACTTGAAGCAGGTCTTAAAACAGGTACTCTTACTGAAGACGAATACAATGATTATATCAATCAGGTATACGAAACATGTGAGAAGCTTACAGATAATGTAGAAAAGACTTTCGCATGGTTTGAACGCGAAAAAGATAATATGAAAAACACTAATTCATGTGTTGTTTTTGGTAAAGACGTTGCTCAAAGACTTTCAGTCGAGAGTGCACTTAAAATCCTCGAAACTGTACGCTACCCTGCTATGCACTATGAATTTGAAGAGTATCTTCACGGACCTATTATGGTAAAAGATGCAGGACTTATGCTTCTCGGAGTCGTTCCTCTTGATGATGATAAGAAGCGTGCACTCGACCTTATAAAAGTAATATATAATGAAACAACAAAATGTGCTTATGCAATTACAAATATTGAAGATCCTGAGCTCCCGAATGCATTAGTCCTTGACTTCCCGGACAATCAGTATTTTGCCGTATTTGCACAGACACTTGCAAGCCAGGTAATCGCATCTGAACTTCCTGCAGTTATGGGTGGAACAGGTTTTGATGACGATTATTTCATGAAAATAGATAAGGTTGTAGGAACAAAAGACAGAATTCCTAAGAAGGAGGAAGAATAAGTGGATTACGTACTTGGAATAGATGCAGGCGGTTCAAAATATCTTGTAAAAGCCGCAACGCTTGAAGGAAAAGTGATTGGAGAATATATCACTGACAGTTCAAGACTTTATGATGATGAAAGTAAATACATGCGTCAGTATGTTCCGGAAATAGTTTATGAAGCACTCGAAGCACTTGGGCTTGATTCAGATAACTGTAAATATCTCGTGTGCGGTTCATCCGGTGTTGACAGCCCTCAGGAACAGCTCGAGTTCGATGAAGCATACGCAAAAATCGGTCTTCCTTGCCCTACTCTTGTTGTAAACGATACAGAAATCGCACTTTATGCAGCATGTGGCGGTAAAGGAGTACTCGTAATCGCAGGTACAGGTTCAATCGCAGCCGGAAAGAATTCAAAAGGAGAATCAACACGTACAGGCGGCTGGGGTGTTGATATAAACAGTGACCAGGGTTCAGGAAGAGACATTACACTTCGTGCTATGCTCTATGTAAGCTACTATCTTGACGGAATCATCGAACTTGAAGAAAGTGAACTTGTAAAGATGATTGTCGATGAGTTTAATGTCGATGCCAACTGGCTCTCAAACTTCTCAGGCGATTTCAGAAGCTATCCTGAAGTTGTAAAAAAAGTTCCTATCATGGTAGACAGAGCATACGAAATGGGCGATCCTTTTGCTGAAGAAATCATGCACAGAACAATAGGCGCACTTTCATGGCTCGGTACTGCTACTGCTGATAAACTGAAACTTGCAGAAGAAGAATCATTCAAGATGAGTCTCTGGGGAAGCGTAGGACTCAAGAGTCCTCATATATACCCTAACGTTAAGGCAGTATGGGAAAAGAAATATCCTAATGTAGAAGTTGTCTACCCTTCATGCGGTGCTGCTGATGGTGCCGTAAAGATGGCACTCGATAATCTTCATGAAGGAATAGATCACTCAGACAAGAAATATAAAGAAGAAAGATAGACAGGCATTGTGTCAAAACAAGAGCTCCTCTCATATTATGGATTATTCCAATATGAAAGGAGCTTTTTAAATTGAATAGTTTCCCATATATCGGCATGCCCGTCTGTCTTGACGGCTGCATCAACATCAATAATGGAAGCTGGGGCGACTGTAATAATAATAATAATTCAGTAGACAGACCCGGAAACAATAACGGAGACACAATCGGCAACTTATGCACATGTCTTGAAAACCTGCCTCTTGCAATGGCTTATGTCCCTATGCAGAGCTGGAACAATGTCTATGATATGGCAGAAGGTTTTTATGCAGGTACTATTTTTGCCGACCTCAACTTACCTTTTACAGGAGGTAAAAAACGATGAACAGACAGGAATTGTTAAGACGCGTACAGATGCTCTGCTTTGTAGTTACTGAAACAGGGCTTTTCCTGAACACTCATCCTGACGACAGGGCTGCACTCAGATTTTATGAAAAGTACAACACTCTCTATACTCAGGCAAAGATGGAATACGAGGACACTTACGGACCTCTTACAATGAACGGCGTTAATATTGAAGACGGCTGGAGCTGGCTTAATGGTCCATGGCCGTGGGAACTGGAGGTATAGTTAAATGTGGACTTATGAAAAGAAATTACAGTTTCCTGTAAACATTAAAAATCCGAATCCTGCAATGGCAAAGTTCATCATAACACAGTTCGGTGGTCCGGACGGTGAACTTGCAGCATCTCAGAGATATCTTTCTCAGAGATACTCTATGCCATACAAAGAAGCTGTGGGAATATTAACTGACGTAGGCACTGAAGAACTCGGGCACATGGAAATGATCTGTGCAATCGTGCACCAGCTTACAAGAAATCTCACAATTGACCAGATTAAAGAAGCAGGCTTTGAAGCTTACTTTGTAGACCATACAACAGGCCTCTACCCTCAGGCTGCTGCGGGTTTTCCTTTCAGTGCTGCATCATTCCAGTCAAAAGGCGATGCAATCACTGACCTCATGGAAGATATGGCGGCAGAGCAGAAAGCAAGAACAACTTATGACAATATCTTAAGACTCGTCGATGATCCTGATGTAATAGAACCTATCAAGTTCCTGCGTGAACGTGAAATCGTTCACTTCCAGAGATTCGGCGAAGCTCTCCGAATAGCTCAGGATAACCTTAACTCAAAAAATTTCTATGCTATCAACCCTGAATTTGATATAAAGAGATAACGAAAAAGGCGCCTCATATAGAGGCGCCACTTTTCGTCTGGTTTTAGATATTTAAGAGATTTGTTGTATTTTTCGAAATATAATATTAAGCTGCATTTGCCTGCTTCTTTGCCTTACTGTTCTTTCCGAAGATATGGCTTGCAAGTACATATACTTCATGAAGCACGATTGGTGACATTGCAAGTACAGTAAGCATTCCCCACTCTGAAATTGAGAGTTCTGTTGTTCCGAAAACACCTTCAAGGAAGTTAATTTCTGTAACTGCAATCTGGAGTCCGAATCCAACAGCAAATGCGAGGAGCATCATCTTATTGTTAAAGTGATTGATTGTAAAGAATGATCTGTCAAGGCTTCTCATTCCTGCCGCATTAAAGAGCTGTGAAATACCAAGAACAGTAAATGCATATGTCTGTGACTGCATATAAAGGTGCTCATCCTGGAGTGCCATATTGATGTTAGCTACTGTAATGTCAAGACCCTGAGCATTTAATACTCCGATTGGTGACATAAGGAATGCACCGATTGTAATCGCACCGATTAAGACACCGAATGCTCCAACTGTTGCATAACCGCCGTGTGCAAAGAGGCTTTCCTTCGGATCTCTAGGCTGCTTGCTCATGATGTGAGGATCTCCTCCATCCATACCAAGTGCGAGTCCTGGGAGTGAGTCAGTGATAAGGTTAATCCAGAGGATATGGATTGCTGCAAGCGGTGCAGGGAAACCAAGGAGAATTGAAACGAACATTGTTACGATTTCACCAAGGTTTGATGAAAGAAGGAAGAGTACTGACTTCTTGATGTTAGCATAAATGTTTCTACCTTCTTCGATAGCCTTCTTGATTGTTGCGAAGTTGTCATCCATGAGAACCATGTCAGCTGCACCCTTCGCTACGTCTGTACCTGTGATACCCATTGCAACACCGATATCTGCTGCCTTGAGTGATGGAGCGTCGTTAACGCCGTCACCGGTCATTGATACGATATATCCATGTGACTTGAAAGCGTTTACGATCATAACCTTGTTTTCAGGAGATACTCTTGCAAATACTCTTAAGTTTTCAACTCTTGCATTGAGTTCTTCCTGAGTCATGTTATTAAGTTCATCGCCTGAGATAACCTGATTTGAGTCATCAGTGATTCCAAGGTCTCTTGCGATTGCAAAAGCAGTATCCTTGTGGTCACCTGTAATCATGATAGTTCTTACGCCGGCACCGTCAAATACCTTGATAGCATCCTTAGCTTCAGGACGTGGCGGGTCGATCATACCTACAAGACCGAAGAATGTAAGATCAGCTTCTGTTGCTGTATCATCATTTTCCTTAACTGCAAGAGCAAGTACTCTTAAAGCATCGAGTGCCATGTTATGTGATGCAGCTTCGATATTCTTATGGTCTTCGCTTGTAATAGGACGAACTTCTCCGTCCTTACCGATAATCTTAGTGCAAAGAGGGATAAGTCTGTCTACCGCTCCCTTTGTATATGCAACAACCTTACCAGTTTCATTATTCTTTGTAACAGTAGTCATAAGCTTTCTGTCTGAATCGAAAGCAAGTTCGTTGATACGAGGTGCTACTGCATAAATATCATTCTTTGATACGCCGAAATTGATTCCGAGGTCGATAAAAGCAAGTTCTGTAGGGTCACCGATTCTTGCTGCTTCAGTTACTTCCGCGTCTGAGCAGTAAATGAATCCCTTGATGAGTTCATCAAACTTCTTACCGATTTCGTCTTTTCTTTCACCCATTTCTTCAGGTACAACACTTTCGAGATCATCGTAAGCATATACCTTGAGTGCTGTCATCTTGTTCTGTGTGAGAGTACCAGTCTTGTCTGAACATACTACGCTTACAGCTCCGAGAGTTTCAACTGCAGGAAGCTTTCTAACGATAGTATTAACTTCAACCATTCTCTGTACACCGATTGCAAGTACGATAGTAACTACTGCCGGGAGTCCTTCAGGAATAGCTGCTACAGCAAGTGAGATAGCTGTAAGGAGCATATCGAGTACGTCTCTCTGCTGAATAAGCGCAAGTCCGAAGAGAAGTACGCAGAGTACTACAGCGAGGATACCGAGGAGCTTACCAAGGTCAGCAAGTCTCTTCTGGAGCGGAGTCATATCATCAACTGCATTGTTGAGCATTGCTGCAATCTTACCGATTTCAGTGTTCATGCCTGTTGATACTACGACACCTTCGCCTCTTCCGTATGATACGTTAGTTGATAAGTATGCCATATTGATTCTGTCGCCGAGTGTAACTTCACCTTCTGCAACGAAGTTCGCATCCTTATCTACAGGAACTGATTCGCCTGTGAGCGCCGCTTCTTCTACCTTTAAGTTTACAGTTTCAAGGAGTCTTAAATCTGCAGGAACTACTCTGCCTGCTTCAAGCACAACAATATCTCCCGGAACGAGTTCTGGCGCAGGAATTTCAATAAGCTGTCCATCTCTTCTTACAAGAGCAAGAGGACTCGACATTTTCTTGAGTGCTTCAAGTGAAGCCTCAGCCTTTGCTTCCTGAACCATACCGATAATAGCATTAAGGAGAATTACAGCTACGATAATGATCGAGTCACTGATTTCTCCGAGAGCTGCTGAAATAACAACCGCTACCATGAGTATGTAAATCATAGGGTCCTTGAGCTGTGAAAGGAACATCTGAATCTTAGTCTTTTTCTTACCTTCTTCAAATTCGTTCTTTCCATACTTTTCAAGTCTTGCTGCTGCTTCCGAAGTAGAAAGACCAACAGACTGTTCTACTTCAAATTCATTTAATACAGCAATTTTTTCTTTCTGTTCAACCATCTTTTACCTCCGGTTAAAAATTTTGCTATATGATGATATTTACTTTATTCTGCATAAAAAAAGACTTTACACATAATATCATCAAACTTGGATAACTTATGCTAAAGTCTTGTTACCTATTGAGCGGGTCTGCGTCCAGGTATTGCACCAAGGTGTTGAACAACAGACTTAAAACTACTCCCTTTAGTATTTTATTGATATTATTCTATATGGAACTTTTTTCCTTGTCAACGAGAATTTTTGAAAATTCACGAACTCTACACATAAAATTTTTTATAGTTCGCTTACACTACCGAATGTATACCCCATGTTCTTCCATTTAACCAGTAATTCGTCAAGAATCGACGCATTGGTAGAAGATGTGCTGTGAAGAAGTACTATAGCTCCCGGGTGAATTCTTGACGTCAGGGTATTTATTGCCTCATCAGGGTCAGGCTGATCTGACTCATACCAGTCAACATAAGCGAGGCTCCAGAATATAGTTTTGTACCCGAGTTCTTCTGCCATCATAAGATTGCTTTCGCTATATTTCCCCTGTGGCGGTCTGTAAACCTTAACCATGTCTTCGCCGGTTACTTCCTTGTAGAGAGTCTCAAGTGCTCCTATCTCCTCTTTAAAAGCCTCTTCAGTACCCAGTGCAGACATATCCGGGTGATGCATCGTATGATTCCCCACCGTATGACCTTCCGCTACCATACGCTTAACAAGATCAGGACTCTTTTCAATATAATTACCTACTAGAAAGAAACATGCAGGAACTTCATGCTTCTTAAGAGTATCGAGAATTTCTGCCGTATTTCCATTTTCATAACCTGCATCAAAAGTAAGGTATATTACCTTTTCATTTTCATCGCCTATATAATAAGCATTGTACTCCATAAGTTCCTCTTTTGTAGCATTTCCTACAGGTGCGCTTCCTTCATTCTGGAAACTCAGTCCCCAGTTACCTGAAACTGAGACAGGCATGGAAACATTCGCAACTTTTGATACTATTTCACCTGTCAGAAAAGAAGTCCCAAGTCCGAGCGCTGTAAGTAAAAGCGCAGGTGTAAGAACTTTTATGACACGTTTTTTCCATCCCTTTTTAAGGTTTTCCTTATTAACATACAAAAACATAAAATCACCACCAGATACATTCTTTATAAAAGTTATACTCGGTGGTGATAAAATATATTCCTATCCTTTGAAACGATATCCTACTCCCCAGACAGTTTCAATATACTGAAGCTCATCCATATTGTTTTCTATCTTTTCTCTTATTCTTCTTATATGTACTGCGATCGTAGAGATATCACCGAATGCATCAAGGCCCCATATTCTGTCAAAAAGCTGATCCTTTGAAAAAACTCTGTTCGGATTTTCTGCGAGATATAAAAGCAGGTCATATTCCTTAACAGGCATCGTCTTTTCTTCGCCGTTGACAAAGACTCTTCTGCTGTCTCTGTCAATCTCAAGGCCGCGGATTCTCAGAACATTATCTTTTACGACTCCTTTTTTACCTCCGCCTGTCAGTCTTTCATATCTTGCAATGTGACTCTTTACTCTTGCTACAAGTTCGCTCGGGCTGAATGGCTTAGTCATATAGTCATCTGCGCCAAGACCAAGTCCCCTTACTTTGTCAATATCGTCCTTTTTGGCAGAAAGCATTATAAGCGGTACATCCTTATCATTTCTTAGCTTTGTACACACTTCAAAACCGTCCATCTCAGGAAGCATGATATCGAGTATTATGCAGTCATATTCTTCAGAAAGCGCCATCGAAAGACCGCTTTTTCCGTCATATGCTATTTCGCAATCATATCCGTTAATATCAAGATAGTCTTTTTCAAGCTGAGCGATTGCTTTATCGTCTTCTATAATTAAAACTCTTGCCATATCTATTCCTTGTCTCTAAGTGGTATGTATATGTAAAACTCTGTTCCGATTCCTATTTCACTTTTAACCCAGATTTTTCCCTTGTGGCTTTCTATTATCTGCTTTGCAATAGCAAGTCCGAGACCATTACCTTTGATATTTGACCTTGCCTTATCGCCGCGATAAAAACCATCAAATACTTTTCCGAGATCAGCCTTTTCTATGCCGGTTCCCGTGTCTGAAACGAGGATAAAAACACCTTTACCGTCTGTAGTCTGTGAAAGAGTAACAGTGCCGCCTGCCTTGTTATATTTCATGGCATTGGAAACGAGGTTATCAAGCACTCTTTTCAGTTTGTTTCTGTCTCCGACAATCTGCATCGGCTGTTCTGAAAGCTGCGATTCAAAACTGAAACCTGCCTCGCCTACTTCCACTTCATATTCTTCCGAAATATCTTTAAGAAAATCCGTTATATCCATGAACTCAAAAACATACTGCATTCTTCCGAGTTCAAGCTCCGAGTACTCGCTCATATTATCAACGAGCCTCTCAAGTACAACCGTTTTGCTGTAAATAGTATCAAGGTACTGAGCTTTCTTCTCAGGAGTATCTGCTATACCATCCTTTATACCTTCAACGTATCCTTTGATTGTAGTTACCGGAGTTCTTAAATCATGGGAAAGGCTTGCAACAAGCATATTTCTTTCTTCAGCTATTTCAAGCTCTTTTGCCGCATTTTCCTTAAGGCGCTTCCTTATCTTTTCCATGGAACCGCAGAGTGCAGCAAGTTCTTCTGCATCTTCACTCGTAAGTACATCAAAGCTGAGATCGCCTTCCGCAATCCTTTCGGCCGCATCTCTCAAGCGGTTTACAGGAATCAGAACTTCCTTTGCCATGTTTGCAGTAAGTGCAACGCATGTAATAGTTACAAGGCCTACTGTAACAACAGCCCATATCATAAATGTCCTGATATATTTCGGTGCTTCAGGATGTTCTGTCATTACATTTTCGACTTTGCCCGTGATTCTTAAAAAAGCATCGGGATTATCGATAAACACTATAAAAATCAAAACAAAGGACATCACAACTACCAATACTGCGGAAAGCACTACCATCAGGATATTGGTTTTGAAGAAATGTCCTTTAAGTGATTTCATATTAAACTTCTCGTCTTTCGAATAAATAGTAGCCTATGCATCCGAATACCATACCGTATCCGACAAGCATACCGAGTTTTGAAACCATAACTCCAAAAGGAAGCATGATTCCTACCCACATTTTGTGCCACATAAGAAGTCCTGTAAAAAGTAAACTTCCAGCCTGAGGCACAACAACTCCGAATGCATAAAGCCCTATGTACATTATAATACAAAGTATTACTGAAAGTGAAGTGCTGCTTACAAATTGATTAATCATAGCCGCAAAGAGTACAAGTATAAGCATCGGAATGAGGTCAAGGAAATATGACATGAATGCTGTAAAAATTCCGTCTATACTTTTTGCCCCGATAATCTGCATCATTGTTGTAATAACAAAGAGAATTACGAGGTACACTGTTGCCACAGTCATGATTGCTGCTACCTTTGAAAAATAAAGCTTCAGTCTGCTTACAGGTCTCATGAAAATCGCTCTTATAGTTCCGTCATGAATTTCACTTGTATAAACATCACATGCAGCCATGAAGATAATTAGCGGAATATAGATTTCAATGAAGAAACCGAGTGTAGTCATGTTCATGCCTGCGAGCATGAATCCTCCGTCAATATACCCGTTTGAGGCCTTTGATATAAGTATGCTTATGAGCCCCCATACGATGCACACGAGAATCTCAAGTATGAGGAAAACATAGTACTTCTTTCTGGCTCTCAGCTTTCGTATTTCGTTTTTGTAGTTACCTATTGCTGTCCTCATATTATAATCGTTCCTCTCTTGTCTTTTACCTTCGTAAGGAAATAATCTTCAAGTGACGGACTTAAGCGAAGTGCTTCTTCCATCGTTTCATACGAAAGAAGTTCCCCTTCATGAACGATCGCAACCTTGTTGCACATCTTCTCAATTTCCGGAGCAAGATGACTGGCAACAAGGAACGATACTCCCTTTTCAGCCGCAAGTCTTTTGATTATTTCACGGATTTCTACTGTCCCCTCAATATCAAGTCCGTTTGTCGGCTCATCGAGCACAACAAGTTCAGGCTCGGAAAGAATCGCCATCGCTATTCCGAGACGCTGCTTCATACCAAGTGAAAAACGGCCTGTCTTTTCTTTTGCGTATCTTCCGATTCTGACAATGTTCATGACATGCTCTATTCTGGCATCATCAACTCCGGGATAGAAACGTGCCATCATCTTGAGATTATCGTATGCCGAAAGATACTCGTAAATTGCCGGTCTTTCAATAAGTCCGCCTACTTTTCCGAGTGCTTTTTCAACATCCTCTTCAACATCAGTACCGAAAATCGTTACCTTGCCTGATCCTGCGTGGCACATTCCCATAACTGTCTTCATAATTGTAGTCTTCCCTGACCCGTTCGGTCCGAGAAGTCCCACAACATCACCACGATTCACAGTAAGATTTATATTTTTAACCCCTCTGCCGTTTTTATAAAGTTTTGTCAGATTTTCTATTACTAAAATGCTATCCATACCTTTATAAACTCCTAATGCAGTCCGTGACGGACACGGACTGCTCATTAATTAACTAGTTACGCTGTTCTTTTCCTTCAGTATCGAAATACTCTATTTCTGTTTCGTTATAATCGCTTGCATTAAGTCTTATCTTAAGCTTCGCCTCGTGCTTTTCTCCTTCATCAAAGCCTGTAAGAGTACCTTCGATGTAGTTTTCGATGAGTTCACCCTTTTCATTGAGCTTAACTGTCATCTTTGCATTTGAAACGTACGGGTCTTCACCGAAGAGATAGTACCAGTATTCAGGTGCGTTACCGTCTCTGAAAAGATAATCTCTGTATGAATCATAGTGGATTACACTACCGTCTGAATTAACGTAGAGAACTCCCTTTCTGTCATATTCATCTCTGAACATATCTTCATAGTACTGGTCGAAATTAAACGTGATTTCGTCATACTTTTCTTCGTTTACCTGATAGAACTCATCCCAGTCCGCATAGCCGGCCGCTTCAAGATCTCCCTCTTCAGCATAGTGCCAGAGATTGAAGAGTTCTTCAGCATTTTCACCGCCGTGCTCTATAAAGTAGCTTTCGTAACACTTCATCCAGTCTTCATAAGTTACATAGTTTCTTTCAGTGAGGTCGCCGCTGTATGAAGTAAAGATGAGTGAAAGACCTGCATTTACGATTTCAGGCATCTGGCTCTGCGAAACATCAACTGCATATTCCTTCACTCCATTTTCATTTGAAAGAAGTACTACATTGTTTTTGAGATCTCCGATTAAGAGGTCTGCACCGAGCTCAATAAATCTTACAGCCTTATTGAAAGTCTTGTCCTTAGTATCTATTCCGAGAAGATTTTCAGCATATCCGTATGAATCCCAGTTGTAGTCCCATACATAATACTCATCGTCATCCGGATAGTATCTGTACTGCTTTCCATCGTGGTAATAGCTGTATGTTTCGTATTCATAGCCACCTTTTTCCCACTCTCTCTGATACTCATTCTTACCATCTTCATTTACCTTGTAGGCCATCTCGCCACCGAAAATCTCTTCGCCGTCAAGTTCAAATATCATCTCACCTTCAAGCGATACATTGTCAGTGTAAAAAGCAAGGTTTTTCAAGGAATCCTTATAATTTCCATAACCGTTTGCACTGTCAAGGTTTGCATATACGGAAGTAGAAAGTACAAGAAGGCCGACAAGAAGACAAATAGCCGTAAGTTTCTGTCTTCTCGAGTTCATAATCTTTTTCATAATCCCTTCCTCCTGTTATCCGGACTTCTAACCCAAGTCCCCTTTTCTATCTTACAATTAGAGTATAACCTTCGTTTTTTAACATTATATAGCACAATTATTAACAAATTTTGAACAAATCATTTATTTTTTGGACGAAAAAAGAGCGCGGAATGTTCCACGCTCTATGAAGTTATGCATAATGAATTAATCTTGCATTATCATTAATAACATCAATCTTTTTCTTGATGCCACCCCATGTAGTCATATCAAAGATTTCTACAATACTTCCCATATCAGTGAACGGCGATTCCTGAAGCACTGACATATCTGTAAGTACACCGTTTCTCACAATATACTCAACAATTTGATTCACAAAATATATCTGACGACTATCTAGGTTTGCTTCATTCAAATACTCTGCAAATGCTTCTTTCGCTACCGCCATATCAAGACCAACTATTTCACGCACAAACTCTCCAAGAGGCTTCTGTCCAAATTCAGCTTCGTACTCTTCCTTTGTACCTAATTCACTCCAAAGAATCTTTTCAAGAGATTCTATGTCTAGTTTTGTAAGAGGAACATTCTTTTTGAGCTTTGCAATCACAATATTATCCTGATGCTCGCGAACATAAAACTCTGCTTTCATTCGATAATTCTGTAAATCATCGTTTTCAAGCTCTGATTCTTTCCACTCAACAGAGAGAATATCGTCATCGAAGTTTGTATCATATTGAGGACTATCCGGAGTATTAATATACTTCATCAGATTTCTTAAATTCTGGCGAATGTGTTCAAGCCTGTTTACATTTGCAGTTTCAACATAGTCAGTGTGAATAATTTTATTAATAAGATCCGATTGTGACATTATTTCTGGCACGTTCGCAATACTTGCAAGTGCTTTAGCTCTCTTGATAAGGTCATTCTTTGCTCTGCCATGTACCTTTCCCGTTAGATGAGCAACTTCCATACCATAAATGAGTGCATCAAATCTTACTGCACTTGCATCGTCATCATCCGGTTGAATGAGAGGAGCAAGTTCTTCACGAACTGTAAGTGTATCGTTGTATGTCAGGAAATTATAGTTTTCAGACTCTGCATACGTATCAACATACTTGATGTGCTGCCTTACTGCAAAGTTTTCTCTGTTAAGTTCCTTGACCTTTGCAGTCATGCCTTCTACAAGAGCCTTTCTGTAAGCAATATCTTCTTCATTCTGATACTCAAGATCCTGAAGCTTATATGCGAGCTGGAACTCGAGATTAAATATTGCACCCTGAAGTGCAAGTCTGTTTGCAGTAGCATTACCAGGATTCATTCTGAAGAATTCAAAATTTCCACAGAAATCAAAGATATAGAACTTTGTCTTATCTTTTCCATCAATAAGTCCAGGGCAAAGCCTTGTACCACGACCTATCATCTGCCAGAACTTTGCTTTACTCATAACCTTTTTGAAAAATACAAGATTGAGCACTTCCGGTACGTCAATACCAGTATCAAGCATATCTACCGAGATTGCAATCTGAGGAAGTTTCTTCGGATCTGAGAACTCATCAATTGCGCTCTGAGCATAGTTTGTATAGTTGTCAATAACCTTGGCATAATCGACAAGGTGCGGGTATTCTTTATTGAATACCGCATATATTTTCTCCGCATGTTCATGATTCTTGGCAAAGATAATGGTTTTTCCGAGCTTTTCGCCGTAATCAATACGCAGCCCTTCTGTCATAAGTACGTGAAGCACCTTTTTGATAGTATCTTCATTGAAAACCCATGAATTAAGTGCCGAGGAGCTGATTGCTGCAGGCATGTTGCCTTCCTCATCAACAAAAGTATTTTCATACTCCTGCTTATCTTCTTCAGAAAGATCATCGTAGACAATACCCTGCTCAATGAATTTCATAGTAGTTTCAACCGAAAGAAAATCTACAAGGTAACCGTCCTTTACTGCCTGAGCAAGTTCATAACCATAAGTCGGTACGCCTTTTTCAAGTTCAAAGATTTCATAAGTATTCTTTTCGATTTCATCCTTAGGTGTTGCAGTCAACCCTACAAGTGGAGCATCGAAATAGTTGAATATGTCCTTATACTTATTATAAATAGATCTATGTGCTTCGTCACAAATCACAAGATCAAAATGTCCACATGTAAAGAGCTTACCTTCTTCATCACTCGCATCATCAATAACACCCATCATTGTCTGGTAAGTTGAGAAAACACAGTGCGCTTTGTAATTGTCCTTTTCTTCGCATAGGTTAGTAACTGATAAATCTGGAAGAAGGTTCACAAAGTTTCTCTTAGCCTGAGTAACAAGCGAGTTTCTGTCAGCAAGGAAAAGAATGTTTTTCACCCAGCCATTCTTAAGAAGCACATCACAAAGAGCAATGACAGTTCTAGTCTTTCCTGAACCAGTTGCCATTACGAGAAGTGCTTTTCTTCTATTTTTAACACCGAAGCTTTCACATACAGCTTTTACAGCAGCTTCCTGATAGTATCTTCCTGCTATTGACTTTTCTACAAACACATTCTTGAGACTTGTCCTCATTGTCTGCAGATTAAACCACTTCTCAAGATCACGCTTTGAATATATAGCGGCAACTTTTCTTTCAGGATACTTTCCGTCGATAATCCTTGTTTCAAAACCATTTGTAAGGAATACTACCGGACGACGTTTATACTTCTGCTCAAGTAAATCAGCGTAGAGTTTTGCCTGCTGACGGCCCTTTGAAACGTCTACGCATGTGCGCTTTGCTTCGATAATAGCAAGCGGTTTGTGAGCATCGTCATAAAGTACGTAATCTGCATAACCTATTTCGGATTTGTTTGGCATTCCCGGGATTTCTACTTCGTTAATCCAGTTCTTGTCTTCAGTCCAGCCGGCATCCCTAAGCATAGAGTCTATGTAAATCTTACGCGTCTTGTATTCGCTGAGTTCAAGTGGTTTCTGAACGTAGCTTTCTGACTGCTCTGCTCTTCTTGCAGTGAGTTCTTCCCGCATTGAAGCATTTTCTTCAAGGAGCTTCTTAAGGTCGATATTTTCAAATCCTGGAATAACAGTAAACTGCTGCTGAGATTCTTCCTTCCTGTCTTCAAACAGGCTCTTATCGAAGCTTGTTTCTTCATAATTGGCAGGATCCGCATAGCAGTAATACACAAAGTCCATGAATATGTAAAGGTTTTCGAGACAAAGTTCTGCCTCTTCACGCTTCATCTTCTTGTTTTTGTGTGCAGCATTATTACCAAGGATTCTTATCAGGTCGATTCTCTTATAGATATCGTTTCCGACAATGTCTCTGAATTCCTCCCTGCTTATGAGAAGTGCAAGATTGTCCGAATAAGGGATATCAAGCTCCTCATCCACCGAATACATCCACTTAACCGCAAGCTCCATAGCTCTTCTGCAATTCAGGATTGAAGCCTCAATATCAATATTGAGAATTCGCTCCGCTGCAATCGCCGCATCCGCAAAACTATTAAAATCTTTTTCCTTTTTTAAGAAATCGAAGTTAGTCATAATGGTCTCCTTAGTGCTTTGTACTCTCTATTTCACTAAAAATTCACTATTCTTCACTATCAATTAAGAATTGATGAACTATTTGAATAATCTTTTCATAGTCTTCTTCTATTCTATTTATAGAAAATTCTTCATTAACTGATAATGTTTTGGCATAATCTTTAAGATTTTTAAAATAATCACTATCAGTGATTTTAACTAGCTCATATATTTCATGCCCATAAGAATGTTTTGCTAAATCCATCATAATAATTAAAGTAGCTTTATGTAATTCCATCGTATTCGATATCTTTTTTTTAGAAAACCATTCCAAATTTGATAACTCTTCCGATACTTTTTTAATATCGTTGTATGTTACTTCATTATAGTGTTCAAGAAGTTTTTCCGAAGTTTCCTCCTCTGGATTAAGCGACATTACATACAAGAGAAAATGAAAATAAAAAAATCTTATATGTGACAGAACATTACTTACAACTTTTCTTTGTTCATATTTGAATTGTAAGAAAGTAGTAACAATTACTACAATAATACTGCATGCAATCCCAATTAAATAATCAATAACAAATGAAGAAGCAACCATTCTATTTAATTGGCTAAAATATAAAACTACAGACAGAACTATGCAAAACAAAAGAATTGTTAAACTAATCCTAAGTGTTTTTTTGTATAATTTCATAATGTCATCCTTAACTAAAAAACTGTTGCATTAATGATTTCTTTAATGTTTCTAACTGTTCAAGTGACTTCTGTACTGCCAATTTTGATTTGTCGGTCTGTTTCACAAAGTTGGTAAAGTCTATTTGTTTGGTGATTTCAGGTACTAACATTTGAATTTTATTCATAGTTGAAATCGGCAACTGTGGTTGTGCTGAACCACTTGCAATTTTTTCTTTTATTTCTGCAAGTTGCAACTTGAACTGTTCAATAAAAAAGATTTCATCTACCAACTCATGATTCATACGTAAAATAACCATGCCTGAATTTATTCTAACATTATCAAATGGTACATCGTCAGAATAATATGCAAGATTTCCTATGGTTCCTCTCGTAGTCAGCACAACATCTCCACGATTTAGTTTACCTTTACGCAGAAGTTCATCCTTTTCTTTTGTAATAAACATACAGTTAGTAAAATCAAAACCGTTTGAGGTAACATTCTTAGCATTTAAAAATAAGCAATACCCATCTTCGTAAAATTCTTCTTGCTTGGGATAATTCTTCCCTCTATCTCCATCTATAATTTCACATATAGAAGTCATTGGCATATATGCTTTATCTTTATCAATGATTGTTGGGTCACCAAACAGTTCGACAAATCGTGCTTTTATGAGTTCGTCGCATTTTTGCAATTCTTTTGCTCGTAGAATTGCCAATTCTTCTATTGTATCTAAAATCGATACAATAGAATCTTGTTCTTTTTTAGAATGAAGGTATATCGTACTTTCTTTTAGCCATTTAAAATGCCTATTATATCCAGTATCCGGAATTCTTATGCTTTTTAAAGCATAATACAAATATTTTGGATTTTCATCAAAAGCTTCCTTCGGCTTTAATAGTTTAACCCCATCTGCTCCTAAAAAACAAGGTTCCTCCACATATTTTAACACTCTAGTATGATCGCCGAAAATTATTGCTGGAATATTTTCAAAAATACCTTCAACCTCATTCGAATAGCCGCCAACAATATTTTTGCCTTGATCAATAATTGGATATAATCCGTCAGACAAATACTCCTCCTTGGGAATCTTTCTTCCTTCTTTTGTTATATCGTCAAAGATCTCTAAAAAACTAATTCTCCCATAGTTTCCTTTCATATTCCCTCCGAATTATTATTATTTCTCGAATTTGAAAATGGTTGCCTTGCTTGAACTATCCGGAATTTCCGGATAGTTGTCATTTCATATCAGTTCCAGTTACTCTATTATTTCGAGCAACTGTTAAGTTTTCCTTAATAGTTGCTCGAGTTCTATATTTACACAGTTTCTCTAAGTATAGATAATTACTACATCTCACCTTTTAAGTATTTCTCTACTTCTTTATCAAAGTCAGAATTAATACTCTGAGTCTTGTTAAAAGCGTCATACTCTGCAAAGGCTTTCTCCTCCGCATCTTTATGTGAAACTCTTCCCCTGTCAGGAAGAATATCATATCGACGAAAAGCTAAAAATTCATTTACACTTTGTGCAAACTGGTCCATTGTAAAAGTGTTTTCTCTCTCGATTAGGTCTTCTATGTAATCAAAATATCCGCTGACAGTCCTTTCTAACTGTCGAATTTGTTTCTCATCCAAATAATTCTTCGCTATAGCGACATCAGATTTCAATATTCTACCATCCGGAGCATGTTTCCATGTCGTTAATCCCATATTATCTTTTGTGTGATCAGCATGGGAATAGACTATTTCTGCACCTGTCTGTCCTACAATAGCATAATGAAATTTATTCTGCACCATCGCATAAAATTCTCTTGTTGTCGGAGATTTCTTGTCGTAGTCAATACTACATTCTGCATATATATCTGTTACCTGTTGCCATATACGTCTTTCACTAGTACGAATCGAACGTACACGCTCAAGCAGTTCTTGAAAATAGTCTTTCCCAAAAGCCGTAGTTCCCTGCTTCAGACGCTCGTCATCCATTACAAACCCTTTAATCATATACTCTTTTAAAACTCCAGTAGCCCATTTACGAAAATGTGTTGCACGGAGTGAGTCTACGCGGTAGCCCACAGAAATTATGGCATCTAGGTTGTAATAATTTGTCGGAGAATACTGCTCTTTGTCAGGGATTGCACCATGCGGAGTGGGTATTGCAATTTTTGCAACAACCACTTCTTCCTCAAGTTCCCCGCTCTCAAATATATTTTTTAAATGCCTACTAATTCCCGACTTGTCAATTGAAAACAGCTCTGCCATTGCTTTCTGAGTAAGCCAAATTGATTCATCCTTAATCAAAGCATTAACAGAAACATCCTCTTGTTCCGTCTTATACAGCAGCATTTTAAACTCATTATTCATTCAGCATTTCCTCCAATTCTGCCAATCCCTTTGTGATTTCAATTTCGAGTTCGTGTAGTTCGGTCATGATTTCCTTTGTTGACGGATACTCTACCGGCACATACTCTGTTTTCTTGTATTTGTTGATTGAAAGATCGTAATCATTATCAACGATTTCCTCTTTTGGTACGAAGAAGCACTTTTCTGTACGTTCTCTGTCCATTTCGTTGAAACGGTTGTGGAATCTTTCGATTACGTCTGGGATATCGTTTTCCTTGACTTCTACTCTCTTATCATCAAGGCTGAAACCATCCGCTGTCATGTCGTAGAACCATACATTGTCTGTACCGCCATGACCTGTCTTTGTGAAGATAAGTATTCCTGTTGATACTCCGGCATAAGGCTTGAAAACACCTGAAGGCATTGAAATTACTGCTTCGAGTCTATTGCCATCTACAAGTTCTTTTCTTATTGCTTTATGTGCTGTTGATGATCCGAAGAGAACTCCATCGGGCACGATACATGCACATCTGCCACCTGTCTTGAGCATCTGTACAAACAACGCGATGAAGAGTAGCTCTGTCTTCTTTGTCTTGCACATCTTGAGAAGGTCTGTCGATACAGTGTCCGAATCCAGACTTCCCTTAAATGGAGGATTTGCAAGTATAAGCGAAAACTTGTTTCTGTCAGGATTCTGGTCTGAAAGACTGTCTCTGTACTCGATGTACGGATTATCAATTCCATGTGTCATCATGTTCATTGCACCGATACGGAGCATTGTTCTGTCCATGTCGTATCCGAAAAACATGTGATTCATATAGTGATCTTTCTTCTGCTTATTGAAGAATATTTCTTCTTTGTGGTTTTCCTTCAGGTATTCTCCTGCTGATACAAGGAATCCTGATGTACCACATGCCGGGTCGCAGATTGTATCATCTGCAGTTGGCTTCATGAGTTCCACCATCATTCTGATGATATGTCTAGGTGTACGGAACTGTCCGTTACGGCCGGATTGCGATATTTTTGAAAGCAAATACTCATACACATCTCCTCGTATATCTGCAGCTTTTGCTTCGTCCATGAGTGCATATATACTATCAAGTGCATCCACAACCTTTGACAAAAGAAGTGGAGTTGGGAGCTTGAAGATGGCATCATCCATGTACTTTGAATATGCGCTGTTCTTATCTCCATGGAGAGTCTTTATAAATGGGAATACCCATTCCTGCATTACTGTGTACATCTGTCCTGCCGGAAAATCCCTGAACACTGACCACTTGAGGTGCTTTCCGTTAACAGTTCTGTCACCGATAACCACTTCATCAGCAAATATGCTCTGATATGGAAGTCCGAGCATTGCACTTTCCTTTTCTCTGAGGTTATCAGATTCATCAAGGTCGTGAATAAACATGAGATAAGTAATCTGTTCAATTACTTCGAGTGGGTTTACAAGTCCGGCTGCTGCGAAAACATCCCATAAACCGTCTATTTTGTTTTTAAGTTCGCCTGTAATCATTTAATCATTCTCCCTGTTCCAAATGTATGAAGTGTAGCGGCCGCCTCCGATTTTTATTATCTCGCCGCTCTCCTGAAGTTCTTTAAGTGTTCTCTGAATTGTTGTCTGACTTACGTCAGGGCATAAGTCGACTATTTCACTTTTTGTTATTTCTCCAAACCTTTCGCGAATTACTTCTCTCACTCTGTTTGGCTTTGAATACTCATCGCTACGTATAAGTTCTGTTCGTTCTTCAAATTCTCTGTAAGCTTTAAGTATTGTGCCAAGTGTATATTCTACGAAATATGCGTAGTTATTCTCTTCTTCATGCCATCCTGCTGAACTCTGCTGAAGCGTATCGTAGTACGTTTCCTTTGACTTCTCTACAATCTTTTCAATA
The DNA here is from genome assembly GCA_015058155.1 of Clostridiales bacterium. GTDB lineage: Bacteria > Bacillota > Clostridia > Peptostreptococcales > Anaerovoracaceae > QAKD01. The sequence goes on from SVCW01000002.1 coordinate 73,508, forward strand.
CTTATATATTTACCAATCTGGTAACCTGATCTGTAAAGCAGTAAAAGCGTAAGCAATCTAGCCATTCTTCCGTTACCGTCAGTGAATGGATGTATGCAGAGAAAGTCTATTACAAACATTGGAATCAGAAGTAGCGGATTGATTTTACCTGCTGCAATTGCATCGTTATATGCTCTGCATAATTCTTCGATAGCCTGCGGTGTTTCCCAAGCTGAAACTGGTGCAAACCTTACTTTTGTATTTCCTTCTAGGTCAGTTTCAGCGATTACATTGTCACTTGACTTGTACTTACCACCTACCGCGAGTCCGCTGAATTTATATAAATCTTTGTGAAGTTGAAGTATGATATTTGGTTTTACCGGGATGTGTTCGTAGCTTTCATGGATTGTATTAAGTACATCCCTGTACCCCGCAATTTCCTGTTCACCTCGGTTTGCAGGTGTTGTCTTATCAAGTACAAGTTTCTTCAGACGTTCTTCTGAAGTATAAATACCTTCGATTCTGTTTGAGGCTTCAGTACTTTGAATTCTAGCAATTTCTACGAGATGTTCAAGTGTATCCGGTTTAATTGACGCATCCTGCCTGCCTTTGAATTCATGAATCTGCGTCATTAAGCCTACAATATTGGGAGTAAGCAATTTTTCCCATTTTTTCGTATAATCGTAATTTCTCATTTTTCTCCCTTTCTCTATAAATCCCCAATTGTATTATACTACTTAATTATGTCATTTCCAACTTTAATTTAGTCATTTTTTTATTTTTGACTAAATTAAAGTTTTTTACAGCCAAATTGAAGGACGCAAAAAGCGGTCCGCATGTGCGGACCGCCTGAAAACAATTTTTTGAAAGCCAATAACATATAAGGCGCAGGATTTTTTTCGTAGTGCGCGAAAGCAAGCTTCTGAGGAGCGGAGCGTACTTGTAGTACGTGAGCACCGAAGAAGTGAAGCTGACAAAGCAATACGGAAAAAAGACAAGCCTTACGCTTCAGTGTAGTTATCAAAATAACCCTGGATAAAGATGATAGGAGTACCCTTATCTCCTGAACCTGAAGTAAGGTCGCAGAGTGAACCGATAAGGTCTGTTAATCTTCTTGGAGTTGTACCCTGTGATACCATCTGTCCTGTGAGGTCGCTATCCTTCTTCTTGATGTAGTCTGAAATAGCTTCCTTGAGTGCATCGCCTGAAAGATGTGCGAAGTCGTTATCTGCAAGATACTTGAGCTTAACTTCGTTTGGCTGTCCTTCGAGTCCAGGTGTGTATGCAGGCGATACTACAGGGTCTGCAAGTTCCCAGATCTTTCCTACAGGATCCTTGAATGCGCCGTCTCCGTAAATCATAACTTCAACGTTCTTTCCTGTTGCTTCCTTGATGAGCTTCTGAATACCTTCAACTACAGGCTGTCCGTCTCTTGGGAAGAGCTTAACAGATGATTCTGTAGCCTTGTTTGAACCGAGAAGTCCGTAATTTGGGTTGAAGCCGCTTCCGTCTACTGATTCAGTGAGGATATTGTCAAGTCCGTAAACCTTTTCTGCTCCTGCAGCCTTAAGAAGTCTCTTGCTTCTTTCACGGCTGTGGATATCGCAGCAGAGTACGCTCTTTGTGTAGTCGAGAATGCTTCTGCAATCGTTTGCAAGGATGATTTCTACTTCGCAACCTTCTTCTTCAATAAGGCCCTTGTAGTATTCTACATAGTCAACACCTGTGAAAGGATGCTTAACGATTCCGAAAAGCTCTCTGTACTTAGCTTCTGTGAGAACGTCTCCCCATGGGTTTACGCCCTTTTCATCGAGCATTTCAAGGCTTAAAAGATGGTTTCCTACTTCGTCTGACGGGTAGCTGAGCATAAGAACGATCTTCTTAGCGCCCTTAGCAATACCACGGAGGCAGATAGCAAAACGGTTTCTTGAGAGAATAGGGAAAATAACGCCAACTGTATCGTCGCCGAACTTTGCCTTTACGTCAGCAGCAATCTGGTCAACTGTCGCATAATTACCCTGCGCTCTTGCTACAACAGCTTCTGTAACAGCTACGATGTCTCTGTCATGGATAGTATAATTACCCTGAGCTTCTGCAGCTAAGATGCTGTCAGCAACAATCTTTACGATATCGTCGCCTTCTCTGATGATTGGAGCTCTAACTCCTCTTGATACTGTACCGATAAGTCTTTCCATAATATTTATCCTCCGTTAAAATAAAAAGATTTTACTTTCAAAAATTATTTATCCTTCCATCTGTAGGAAGCTTTTTTACCTTTGATTTTACTCAGTTCTTCGAGCGCTCTTGCTCTTTTTATCGGATCGCTGTACTTTTTCTGAGGTCCGATTGCCTTAAGCAATTTGAAAATCATACTTAATCACTCTCTTTCCGAAACTATTCTACCCCTTTAATACGAGTTTACACACAGTTTCAACATTGTTGCATCTCGGGAACATGTCCACTGCAACTGCTTTTTCAAGCTCATATGTGTCACTCAGTATTTTTATATCTCTAGCCATTGTAGCCGGATCACATGAAACGTAAACCACCTTCGCAGGCTTTGCCGACTTGATCGTATCAAGAAGTTTCTGGTCGCATCCGCTTCTTGGCGGATCGATGAAAACAACATCAGGTCTTCTTCCTTCCAGAAGTTCATCAATCTTTTCTTCTGCAAGACCGCATACAAACTCTGCATTAACAATGCCGTTTATTACTGCATTTCTGTTTGCATCTATTACTGCACCTTTTACACTTTCGATACCATACACATAACCGGAATGCTGAAGAAGCTCTTCAGGACTGACATCGCCTAGTTTTTCCTTTGCGATAGTTCTCAGTCTGTCTGCCGCTACAAGTCCGATTGTACCTACTCCGCAGTAAAGGTCAAACACTATTTCACCGCCTTTTAAGTCAGCATATTCAATAGCCTTACTGTAGAGGTTTTCTGTCTGATATGTATTTACCTGATAAAATGCAAGCGGTGAAACTTCGAACTTCAGTCCGAGAAGTTCTGACTCAATTACTTTCTTTCCGGCAATAACCATATATTCATCACTCATTATCTGAGTGGATTTTCCTTTGTTTACATTTACTACAACGCTTTCAAGGTTATATCCTGCGTCATAGATTTCATCATCGAGCATGCCGATGAGTTTTTCCGAGTTCGGAATTCCGCGTCCGTTTATAACGAGAATCACCATAACTTCATTTGTACTCTCGGATGTTTTTACAACGATGTGCTTCATGAGACCTTTGTCCCATTTTTCATCATACGCTGTAATATTATCTTCTTTCATGAACTGCTTGAGCGCTTTCATCGCAGCAAGCGCTGCAGGACTCTGAAGCATGCAATCATCTATGTCTACAACATCGTGACTCTTTCCTTTATAAAAACCGATTTTCGGATCTTCGAGTGCAACGACGATTCCGCCTTTTTTCGTAATGATTCCGCCTGTACTTACAGGTGCCTGGGCTTTGTTTCTGTATCTCAATATCTCAGGTGCCGGAATTATCGGTTCCATTACGAGATTTTCTACTCCGCCGAGTCTTTCTATTTTGTTTCTTACCTGTTTTTCTTTAAGACAGAGCTCAGCATCGTATGAAATATTTCTGAATGTACATCCACCGCAGCCTTTTCCGAAATACGGACAATCAGGCTCAACTCTGTCAGGTGAAGGTTCTGTTACTGAAACAAGCTTTCCGAAAGCATAACTTTTCTTGAGCTTTGTAATTTCGACATCACAAACATCGCCAAGTGTCACGCCGGGAACAAAAATTGCCATGCCTTCAAACTTGCCGATTCCACTACCTTCGTTACTTATATCTTCAATTCTGATATTAACTATCTGTCCTTTTTCCATTTTACTCCAAATTCAAAAACATACAATTGATTTTGCTATTTTTCTTCGAAAATAAAGGCCGAAAACTCTTCAACGGTTTCAAAATAATAATCCGAGTTTTCTCTCATATATTCTTCAACAATCGGAACACCTTCGTATCCCCATCCTGCTGCTGCAAAATCCACACCTGCAGCTTCAGCCATTTCATGTCCGAATCTGAGATCATCAACCATGATTAAATCTTCAGGTTTCAGATTATATGTTTCCATAATTTTGTGAAGCGGGTAAGGATTAGGCTTTTGCTGCTCAATCGGAAGTTCTCTTCCGAAAATCATATCTGCAGTAATTCCGTTTTCACTGTAATGACGCATGATTTCTTCGCCAAGCGAATGTGAAACTACGCATACATATCCGCCCTGTTCTTTGAAACGCTTTATTATATCGACAAAACCTTCGAAAAAATGTGGTGTTTTGTCTTTGATATAGTCTTTCCACATTTTCTGCTCGAGCAGGAACTCATCACCTGTGAATCCGAGTTCATCCTGATAATACGGAACTATTCCAGGTTCAAAATTCTTTTCAATAAATGTCCTGAGCGATGGTATTTCGTGATTTGGTCTCATCTTTTCCATTATAAGCCTGAAGGCAGGATAATGGAGTTCTGATGTACTCTTTACACTCGTATCATCATGATCAAGTACTAAACACTTATATTTCAAATTAACTTTCTACTTTCTTCTATTTTCTTTGCAATCTCTTCGATTTTTCTGAAACGATTATTGAGACCTGATTTTTTCATTGGCGGATCGCACATTTCAGCAAGTTCCTGAAGAGTTGCTTCTCTGTTTTCTTTTCTTAAAACTGCAACATCCTGTAGTTTCTGAGGAAGAAATCCAAGACCTTTTTCAGTCTCGATAAGCTCTATCGCAGCAAGCTGTCTTTCGGCAGCATTGAGCGTCTTATCAAGGTTTGCCGTATCGCAGTTTATAAGACGGTTTGTCTGGTTGCGAAGATCTTTCTTCATGCGGATATTTTCAAGTTCGAAATACTGCTGATGAGCTCCCATAATATTGAGAAGGTCTCCCACCTGACCTGCATCCTTTACATATACGATGTAGCTTTTCTTTCTCTGAACAACCTTTGCATTTATATCAACAAAACTGTTTAAAAGTTTCTTTAAATCGTTTGCGAGTACTTCGGTAGCACACACAAGCTCGTAATGATATCCTTTTTCCGGATTGCTCATTGTGCCGATTCCGAGGAAAGCACCTCTCAAATACGACTTTCTGCAGCACTTTGAGCGGATAAGACCGCTATAGATACCATCAGAAATGTAGTTCATACCTTCACGGATCATAAGGATTCCTGTTTCTCTCATGATGAGCTCCGCTCTCTGATCTTCTCTGTCATCGAGCGTAAGTATGTACTGTCTTCCTTTTGTCAAACCGCTTGTGCCTTCTTCAATTTCAAGTGTTGCGTCAACATCGAAGTATTCCTTTATGAGCTTTTTGTAATGTCTTGCAACTGCCGGATGTTCTGTTGCGATAACGAGTTTCATCTTACCACCGCCGACAAGCTTTACACTTCCCGAAACACGTATGAAACCTGCAATTTCAGCAAGCATGCAACATTTTTTTGCTGCTTCCACACGAGCAAGTTCGATTTTTGTGTCTGACGAAAAACTCATAGAATACTCCTTCCCTGAAAAATGACAATATATTATAGCATACCTAAAGATTTGATGTCCATATTTTTTATTCAAAAAACACATTTTTTTATTTAATTCTTATGGTATACAAACAAAATCAAATGTGTATTTTCACTTTGTAATGTGGACTTACCTTTTTCGGTGTGCTATACTTATTTCAAGAAAATTTTGCAAAATTTTTCAGAAAGGATGTTACAAACTATGAAGTACGATTTTGAATCAATTATCGACCGTCGTGGTCAGGACGCATGGGCAGTTGACGATTTATATGATGATCCGACTCCTCCAATGGAAGGCTGGAGCGTAATCCCTATGTGGGTTGCAGACATGAGCTTTGCAACTTGCCCTACTGTTTTAGAAGCAATGGCAGAAAGATGTAAGCATCCTTGCTTCGGATATTACAAGACAAAGGACGAATACTGGAACTCAATCATCGACTGGCAGACAAAGAGAAACGGCGTTGTAGGTCTCGAAAGAAAGCACCTCGCTTATGAAAACGGCGTACTCGGTGGCGTAGTTGGTGCTCTCAACGTTCTCTGCTCAAAGGGCGACAATATCCTCGTTCACTCACCTACATATGTTGGTTTCACATCAGCACTCGAAAACAACGGCTGGAATATCGTTCATTCAGAACTCAAGCAGGACGAAAACGGTATATACAGAATGGACTACGAAGACATGGAACAGAAGATCAAGAAAAACAGAATCCATGCCTGCGTATTCTGCTCACCACATAACCCTACAGGCCGTGTTTGGGAAAGAGAAGAACTCGAAAAGGCATACGCAATCTTCGAAAAGTATGATGTAAAGGTAGTTTCAGACGAAATCTGGTCAGACTTAATCAGACCTGGATACAAGCACATTCCTTCACAGTCAGTAAACGAATGGGCAAAGATGAACACAGTTGCAGAATACGCAATCACAAAGACATTCAATATGGCCGGCCTTATCGGTTCATACAGAATCATCTACAACAAGTACCTTGCACACAGAATCGACAAGGACGAATCACTCTGCCACTACAATGATATCAACGTATTCTCGCAGCACGCTCTCATCGGAGCTTACAAGCCTGAAGGACACGAATGGGTAGATGAATTAAACCAGGTTCTCGCTGCAAATATCGATAAGCTCAAGGCATTCCTCGAACAGTACGACATCACAATGCCTACACCTCAGGGAACTTACCTCCTCTTCGCAGACTGCACTAAGTATTGTGAAAAGCATGGTATCACTCTTGATGAACTCGAAAAGAAGATGTGGGACTACGGTGTTTCAACTCAGGACGGTCGTGCATTCCACGGAGCATGCCACATCAGAATCAATGTAGCAATTCCACCTGCACTTCTCGACGAAGCAATCGACAGACTCGAAAAGTATGTACTTGTTAAATAAGCACATCCAATCGAAAATCAAATAACAAAAACAATAAAACTCCCGATTTCAGTAATCGGGAGTTTTCATTATAATCTTTTAGATTCTTTCTACGTCAACACCAGTCTTGTGACCGTTTAAGTTAACTTCTTCGAGTCCTTCCTTATCTTCGATCGCTACTGCAAGTGTTTCTGTCATGATGTAATCCTTGTGAGCTTCGATTGCTGCCTTTACTTCATCGTCAGCGCAAACGTAGATCTTGATATTGTCCATCATTTCGAAATCGTACTGCTTTCTGAGCTGCTGAACCTTTGAAACGAGTTCTCTTGCGAGACCTTCCTTCACGAGTTCATCGTTTAAAGTAGTGTCGAGGATTGTGAAGAGGTTGTTTTCCATCGCTACTGCGAAACCTTCCTTGGCATTGATTCTTACGTCTATGAATTCCTTAGTGATTTCGAATTCTTCTCCATCGATATCCATCTTTACTGAATCTGCAGCGTTAAGGTCAGCAACGAGCTTCTTAGCATCCATTCCTGCGATAACGTTTCCGAATGCCTTGATCTTCTTTCCGAGAACAGGGCCAGCCTTAGGGAAGTTTGGCTTTAAGCTGAAGTTCATGTATTCGTCAAGATCCTTTGCGAATACTACTTCCTTAACGTTTAATTCTTCCATGATGAGCGGAGTAAGGTCTGAGATAAGAGCTTCGTACTTACCATCAACGAGGATTTCTGAAAGTGGCTGTCTTACCTTGATCTTTTCCTTTTCTCTTGTTCCACGACCGAGAGTTACAAGGTCACGAACGAGGTCCATTCTTTCTTCTACTGCCTTGTCAACAAGTTCCATCTTTGCCTTAGGGAAGTATGCGATATGAACTGTTTCTTCACCAGTTAAGTTGATATACATTTCGTCTGAAATGAATGGAGCAATCGGAGCGATAAGTCTTGCTATGCCTACGAGGATTTCATAAGTTGTAGCGTATACGCTCTTCTTGTCTTCTGTCATTTCAGGAGCATAGAATCTTCTTCTTGCACGTCTGATATACCAGTTTGAAAGATCTTCAGTAACGAAATCATTGATCATTCTTACTGTTCTCATGTGATCGTAGTGATCAAGAGCGTCAGTTACGTTTGCAATGAGTCCGTTGTACTTTGAAAGGATCCATCTGTCAAGTTCAGGTCTTTCTGCGTAAGGAACGTCGATAGCCTTAACATCTACTTCGTCCTGATTTGAATAAAGTACGAAGAAGTTGTATACGTTTCTTATTGTTCCGAAGAACTTTGAAACTACGTCGATAAGTCCGTCTTCGTCAAACTTTGTAGGAGTCCATGCAGGTGATACTGAAAGGAGATACCATCTAGTAGCATCAGCTCCGTACTTTTCGAAGAGGTTAAACGGATCAACAGTATTTCCTCTTGACTTACTCATCTTCTTACCTTCCTTGTCAAGGATAAGGTCGTTAACGAGTACGTTCTTATATGGTGCTACTCCCTTGATGAGAGTTGAGATTGCCATGAGTGAATAGAACCATCCACGAGTCTGGTCAATACCTTCACAGATGAAGTCTGCAGGGAAGAGTTCTTCATCAAACTTTTCTGCGTTTTCAAATGGATAGTGATGCTGTGCAAACGGCATAGCACCTGAGTCGAACCAGCAGTCCATAACTTCTGTGATTCTTGTCATAGGCTTTCCGCAGTGAGGACATGTGATATGCACGTCATCAACATATGGTCTGTGGAGTTCGATTGTTTCATCGATATCTTCGATTGCCTTTTCAACGAGTTCTGCTCTTGAACCGATGCTTTCAAGGTGACCGCATTCGCATCTCCAGATCGGAATAGGAGTACCCCAGTATCTAGTTCTTGAAATAGCCCAGTCCTTAACTTCTGCGAGCCAGTTTCCGAAACGCTTTTCGCCTACGAATTCAGGGAACCAGTTTACAGTCTTGTTGTTTTCAACGAGCTGATCCTTGAGCTTGCTCATTTCGATGTACCAGCTTGGCTTTGAATAGTAAATGAGCGGTGTCTGACATCTCCAGCAGTGTGGATAATTGTGGAGCATGTTTTCCTTTGAGAAGAGCTTTCCTTCTGCTGCAAGATACTTAACGATATCAACTGCGAGATCATCGTCAGTTACTGTTCTGCCTTCCCAAGGTCCTTCTGAATACTTACCGTCTTCACCTACAGGCTGGAAGTATGGAAGTCCGTATCTTCTGCCAGTCTGATAGTCGTCTTCACCGAATACAGGTGCAGTATGAACGATACCAGTACCGTCTTCTGTAGTTACGTAAGGAGCGCATGTTACGAAATATGCCTTCTTGTCGAGTTCTCTTCCAGGAATGAGTCTTTCATAAGGAATATATTCGAGTTCGCTACCCTTCATTTCAGCGATTACTTCATATTCATCCTTGATTACTCTACCGAGAGCAGCCTTTGCAAGATAGAATACGTCGCCTTCGAAGTTTCCTGAAGTCATCTTGATCTTCACGTAGTCCATGTCAGGACCTACTGTGAGAGCTACGTTTGCAAAGAGTGTCCAAGGAGTTGTTGTCCATGCGAGGAAGTATTCACCTTCAGCGTCTGCTCTCTTGAACTTGCATGTTGCTGTGAGAACCTTTACTTCCTTATATCCCTGTGCTACTTCGTGTGATGCAAGACCTGTTCCGCAACGTGGGCAGTAAGGAAGAATCTTAGCGCCTTCATAGATAAGTCCATCCTTGAATACCTTGTCAAGGATCCACCAGCAACTTTCGATATAGTTGTTATCGAGTGTGATGTATGGATTGTCGAGGTCAGCCATGTAAGCCATATCTTCTGACATTTCGCGCCATGCCTTTTCATATGTGAAAACTGACTCTCTGCACTTTTCATTGAATTCCTTGATACCGTACTTTTCGATATCTTGCTTTCCTGACATACCGAGCTGCTTTTCAACTTCGATTTCTACAGGAAGTCCGTGTGTATCCCAGCCGGCCTTTCTCTTAACCTGGAAGCCCTGCATAGTCTTGTAACGGTTGATTGAGTCCTTTAATGTTCTTGCCATAACGTGATGGATACCAGGTCTTCCGTTTGCTGTCGGAGGGCCTTCAAAGAACACGAATGAAGGATGTCCTTCTCTTGCTGCAACGCACTTTCCGAGGAGGTCTTCTTCCTTCCACTTCTTTACCTGTTCTGCCTGAACCTCTTTGATCGGTTTTTCAGATAAATTCTTAAACATTCTCTTATTTCCTTTCCTTTTTTGTTGCGATTTTTTTCGCACCGGAGATTATATACATAAAAAAATCCCCAATGCGCATAGCATTAGGGACGATTAAATAACCGCGGTACCACCCTAGTTGCAGCACTGGCCGTGTTCAGCCGCTGCCTCTCATTTGGGGCGAAGCTCCGGAGTGATATTCATCTTCCGTTTCACCACTTTCCTCTCAGCTCCTTTTTCAAGGTGGAAAGCTCTCTGTAAGGGTCTTACACGGGGACTACTGGGTTCCTTCAACGCTTCAGTATTGAATTATGAGTAAAATACACTTAACCAAGTAATTATCTCATATTGAGGCCTTTATGTCAATCTTTTTTCTTATTTCTTCTTTCCTTCTCAGCCTCAAAATCTTCTATTGAAATAACCTTTGGCTCGTCATTAATCACCGGTTCCGGTTCAGCAAGAAATTCGTCTACAGGACTCCATACTGGGTCATTGTTTTTCTTGTTTTTCCTGCCGAGCGTTCCTCCCGGAGCAGACTCTATATATATGTATCCGACACCAATTACCATAACTGCAAGAAGCGCCAGTATGACATATCTGAACATAGACTATCCCTACCTTTCGTAATAATTACGTTGATTATATCATCTTTTGTTACATTATAAAATAGTAATCTTGAAATTTGTTTATTTCCACAATGAAAAATGCGGAAAGTTGTTGAAAAATGTAGCTTTTTTCCTTGACTGAATTATACCATTGTTATATAATTTTAATGTGTTTTTCAAAGCAAGACATATTTCGACCCGCATAATGAATCGGCTTTGTCTCAAATGTGATTTTGGCCGATTTTTTATGATATATCATGTTTTTATTTTAATTAAATTATAAGAAAGGAAATCACAAAATGAAGACAATGAAAAAAGTATTATGCCTCGCATTAGTACTCATGATGGTTTTCAGCACAGTAGCTTGCGGTGGCGGCGGATCAGATGAAGATACAGACGCAAACGCTATCAAGCTCGGCGGTATCGGCCCTATCACTGGCGGCGCTGCAGTATACGGCGTAGCAGTAATGAACGGTGCTCAGATTGCTGTTGACGAAATCAATGCAGCAGGCGGAGACATCACATTCGCTTACAACTTCCAGGACGACGAACACGACGCAGAAAAGGGAGTTAACGCTTACTCAAATCTTAAGGACTGGGGTCTCCAGATCCTCATGGGAACAGTAACAACTACACCTTGTATCGCTGTTGCTGGCGAAACTTTTGCAGACAGAGTATTCGAACTTACTCCATCAGCTTCATCAGCTGACGTTACTAAGGGTAAGGACAATGTATTCCAGCTTTGCTTCACAGACCCTAACCAGGGTATCACAGCTGCTAACTACATTGCTGACAACGCTCTCGGAACAAAGATTGCTGTAATCTACAACAATGCTGACGCTTACTCAACTGGTATCTACACAGCATTCCAGGCTCAGCTCAAGACTAAGGGAATCGAAATCGTTTACACTGGTACATTCGCATCAGACGACAACGCTGACTTCTCAGTACAGCTCACAGGAGCTAAGGAAGCTGGCGCTGACCTCGTATTCCTCCCAATCTACTACACTCCAGCATCACTCATCCTCGCTCAGGCTAAGTCAATGGACTACGCTCCAACATTCTTCGGCGTTGACGGTATGGACGGTATCCTCGCTCTCGAAGGATTCGACAAGACTCTTGCTGAAGGCGTAATGCTCATGACTCCATTCAACCCATGGTCAACTGACGAAAAGGTTGCTGCATTCGTAGCTGAATATGAATCAAGATTTGGCGAAACTCCAAACCAGTTCGCTGCTGACGCTTATGACTGCGTATATGCTATCCACGATGCATGTATCGCTGCTGGCGTTACTGCTGACATGGACGCTGCTACAATCTGCGAAGCTCTTATCCCTGTATTCACAGGCGACTTCTCATATGACGGTCTCACAGGTACAGACATGACTTGGAGCACTGCAGGTGAAGTTTCAAAGGCTCCAGTAGTTTGCGTAATCCAGAACGGTCAGTACGTAGACCTCTAAGCTCAATCGACTTTAAAGGTTAAAAGACTTTTTACATATACCGGGGTACGTGAGTGCCCCGGTATAAACAATTTTTTTGAGGTATGATTTTATGACATTTTTAACTTATCTTATCAACGGCCTCAGCCTTGGTAGCGTTTACGCAATCATCGCTCTCGGCTACACAATGGTATACGGTATCGCAAAAATGCTCAATTTCGCCCATGGTGACGTTATCATGGTTGGTGCATACATGTCATTCTGTTCAGTAATGTACCTTCACCTTCCACCATGGCTTTCAGTAATCGTTGCGATGATCGTTTGTACACTTCTCGGTATCACAATCGAAAAATTAGCATATAAGCCACTTCGTGGTGCAACTTCACTCGCAGTACTCATCACTGCTATCGGTGTATCATATTTCCTTCAGAACGCTGCTCTCCTTATCTGGGGAAGTGCTCCAAAGGTATTTACATCAATCTTCAACAACGTTGAAAGCTTCAGACTCTTTGACGGTCAGCTTGTAATTGCTCCTGAAACTATCTTCACAGTAATCGCATGTATCGTAATCATGCTCGTGCTTACTTTCTTTACTACAAAGACAAAGCTTGGTAAGTCAATGAGAGCTGTTTCAGAAGACAAGGCTGCTGCTCAGCTTATGGGTATCAACGTTAACTCAACAATCTCACTTACATTCGCAATCGGTTCAGCACTCGCTGCAATCGCAGGCGTACTCCTCTGCTCATCATATCCTACACTTATGCCGACAACTGGTTCAATGCCTGGTATCAAGGCTTTCACAGCTGCAGTATTCGGCGGAATCGGTTCAATCCCTGGCGCTATGATCGGCGGAATTCTTCTCGGTATCATCGAAATCTTCGCAAGAGCTTATGTTTCAACTGAAATTTCAGATGCTATCGTATTCGGTGTTCTCATTGTAGTTCTTCTCGTTAAGCCAACAGGACTTCTCGGAAAGAAGATTACTGAAAAGGTATAAGGAGGTAAACTTCAATGAAGGAAAAGACAAAGAAAATCAGATTGACATCATACGGCAGAAATGCCGCTTTATCATACGGACTTGTTACAATAGCATTCATCGTAATGACTATTCTTAACAGTGCAGGAATCACTACAAACTCACTTCGCGGACAGCTCGTTCCTATCTGCGTATATATCGTGCTCGCTGTATCACTTAACCTCGTAGTAGGTATCTCAGGTGAACTCAGCCTTGGTCATGCGGGTTTCATGAGTATCGGAGCTTTTTCAGGCGTTGTTGCTTCAGCATGTCTTGCAAAGACAATCCCTGCTGCAATGCCTAGACTCTTTGTCGCAATGATCGTTGCAGGAATCATCGCAGGTATCGCAGGATTCTTAATCGGTATTCCTGTACTTCGTCTCCGTGGCGACTATCTCGCAATCGTAACTCTCGCATTCGGAGAAATCATCAGAAACATCTTAAACGTTATCTATATCGGACTTGACGGCGCAGGACTTCACGTTGCTACATCAGTTGAAGGCCTCAAGCTCTGGCCTACAGGACAGGTTCTCTTAAACGGACCTATGGGCGCTACAGGTATCCAGAAGCTTTCAACATTCACTGCCGGCTACATCTTAATCATGTTCACACTCTTCGTAGTACAGAACCTCATTAACAGTAAGCAGGGTCGTGCAATCATGGCAATCCGTGACAACAGAATTGCTGCAGAAAGTGTCGGCCTTTCAGCTACACATTTCAAGATGACAGCTTTCGTTACAAGTGCTGCTCTCGCAGGTATGGCAGGAGCTCTCTTCGGACTCAACTACTCAACAGTTGCTCCTGTAAAGTTTAACTTCAACACATCAATCCTCATTCTCGTATTCGTAGTACTCGGTGGAATGGGAAATATTGTAGGAAGTATCATTTCAGCTACAGTTCTTACAATCCTTCCTGAAGCACTTCGTCAGTTTGCTGACTACAGAATGCTCGCATACGCAATCGTACTTATCCTCGTAATGCTCGCTACAAACAACATGGAACTCAGAGCATTAATCGACAAGTACACAGCTAAGATTCTCGGAATCTTCAAGAAAAAGAACAAGTCTTCTGCTGATGCAGATTTAGAAACTATGGAAGGAGGTCAGAACTAATGGCAAAGAACAATACTAAGTTTGAAACTAAACTCGTAGATTATGCCGGACATTCCCTCATTCCTGAAAGAGACATGGGCCACTTCCCTGTTCTCGAAATGAGAAATCTCGGTATTGACTTCGGTGGACTTACTGCCGTAGACAATTTTACATTTACACTTGGTAAGACAGAAATCGCAGGTCTTATCGGACCTAACGGTGCAGGAAAGACAACAGTTTTCAACCTCCTCACAAAGGTTTACCAGCCAACAAGAGGAACATTCCTTTTAGACGGTCAGGATACAGCAGGAATGAACACTGTAAAGATCAACCAGGCCGGAATCGCAAGAACATTCCAGAACATCAGACTTTTCGATAAGCTCACAGTAGAAGAAAACGTTAAGGTTGGTCTTCACCACGATATCAAGTACGGACTCGCAAGCGGAATCTTCCACTCACCTAGCTACAGAAAGAAAGAAAAGGAAGCTCGCGAAAGAGCTCTTGATCTTCTCTCAATCTTCGATATGCAGAAGTTTGCAGACGTTCCTGCAGGATCACTCCCTTACGGAGCTCAGAGAAGACTCGAAATCGTAAGAGCACTTGCTACTAACCCTAAGGTTCTTCTTCTTGACGAACCTGCTGCAGGTATGAACCCTTCAGAAACTGCAGAACTCATGGAAAATATCGCTCAGATCAGAGATAAGTTCCAGATTTCAATTCTCCTTATCGAACACGATATGAACCTCGTAATGGGTATCTGCGAAGGTATCGCAGTTCTCAACTACGGCAAGATTATTGCAAAGGGTACACCTGCTGAAATCCAGTCAAACCCTGTAGTAATCGAAGCATATCTCGGAAAGAAGAAGGAGGCGTAATTATGGGAAACATTTTAACAGTAAATGACATCAACGTATATTACGGCGCAATCCATGCTATCAAGGGAATTTCATTTGAAGTAAACGAAGGTGAAATCGTAACACTTATCGGTGCAAACGGTGCCGGCAAGTCAACTACACTCCAGACTATTTCAGGACTTCTCCATTCAAAGACTGGTGATGTAACATTCCTCGGCGAAAGCATCGCAAAGGTTCCTGCACACAAGATTCTTACAAGAGGTCTTGCACAGGTTCCTGAAGGAAGAAGAATCTTCCTCCAGATGACAGTTCAGGAAAATCTCGAAATGGGCGCATTTACAGCTCCTGCTTCAACTATCCCTGGAAATCTCGATATGGTTTTCGAACAGTTCCCAAGACTTAAGGAAAGAAGAAGACAGATTGCCGGAACTCTTTCAGGTGGTGAACAGCAGATGCTCGCAATGGGCAGAGCTCTTATGAGTAACCCTAAGCTTCTCATGCTCGACGAACCATCAATGGGACTTGCTCCTATCCTCGTTGAACAGATCTTTGAAATCATTCAGCAGCTCAACAAGGCAGGTACTACAATTCTTCTCGTAGAACAGAACGCACAGATGGCACTTTCAATCGCACATCACGCATACGTTCTTGAAACAGGAAAGATTACTCTCTCAGGTACAGGCGAAGAACTCGCTCAGTCAGAACAGGTAAAGAAAGCGTACCTCGGCGCTTAAACCCCGGAATACGCATCAATCATATCTCAAATCAAAGAAATCCCCGCATCGTCATAATGCGGGGATTTTACTGTTATCTCAAAGATTTACAAGTTATATCATTATATTAAAGATTGATTTCTACCATTACGTCTTCAACTTCAGGTGCTTCATCTATGAGGCCTGATTCAAGCATCCAGTCGATGTTATTCTGCCAGAGCTCTTTTGACTGAGCAAGGAAAGGTGAATTTTCCTTTTCCATGAGCGGAAGAAGTGTATCAATTGATACTGCTTCTACATCCGGATCAAGCGGGAAGTTTTCTTCGTTCTGGTTTTCAAGTAGTATTGCAAGACATCCTTCCGGATCAGCCTGGAAATCATCGAAGCCCTTGTCTGCTGCTCTTAAGAATGCTGCAAGCGTTTCAGTATCCTCTTCTATCGCCTTGTTATTTGCTACAAATACAAGGTCGTAATACTCAGGAACTCCGTAATCATCAACCATGAAGTAGTTTACTTCGAAGCCTTCCTTTTCCATCTGAGGAACTTCGTGATTAACAAAACATCCTATAGTAGCATCAACATTACCTGTCGTCATAGAACTCATAAGATCAAACCCTACATTTACAAGTTCAACATTCTCTCTGTCTGCTCCGACATAATCAAGCATCGAATAAACAAGTGCTTCACTTAGTGCAGTTCCTGCATAACCTACAGTCTTCCCTTCAAGATCCGCAGGTGATGTAATTCCCTTTTCCTTGAGTGAAAGAATAATATTGAGCGGTGACTGAACAACTGAACCTATACACTTGATTTCTGCATCAGCATCTGCTACAGCCTGGATCACATCCTGCTGATAGTATACTCCGATATCTACCTTTCCCGCTGCAACAAGCGATAAAGCGTCGTTTTCATTTGACGGGAACTGAATAGTAACATCGAGTCCCTCTTCTTCAAAATATCCTCTTTCAATTGCAGTATAAAGAAATGCGTGAACTGCATTCGGATACCAGTCAAGAACTACAGTCATGTCCTTAAGACCATCATCGTCTTTTCCACCTCCGCAAGCTGCAAGGCTTCCAAGAAGCATTATCATCACGAGTAGTACTGCAATAATCTTTTTTGTTTTCATAATCTTTCCTCCTGAATCCCAAATCTTATATCATTTTCTAAATTTCATTACGCCAGCCGAGAAGCTTCTTTTCAAGAATCGCTACGATTCCTACAAGAATCATTGCTGCGACTGATAAAATAAGTATAGGTGCAAATACACCTGCCCCATCAAGCTGTGTCATCATACGCCTGCTGAAATATCCGAGTCCGCACTGTGCTCCGAGCCACTCTCCGATAGCAGCTCCGATAATTGAAATCGGAATTGCCATTTTGATTGCCGAGAAGAAATACGGAAGTGTTGCCGGAAGCTTGAGCTTAAGGAACACATCCTTCTTCGATGCTCCGAACGTCACAAGAAGATCGTTCATATCAGTCTTGATTGACTTGAAACCGTCAAACAATGTAATCGTAATCGGGAAAAAAGTCATAAGTACTGCAACGAGCACCTTACTCCAGATTGTATATCCGAACCATAGCACGAAAAGAGGTGCAAGTGCTGTCGTCGGTATAGTCTGTGATGCGATTATTACAGGATACAGCGCCTTTTCAATCACAGGATTTGCATCCATGATAACTGCAAGAGCTACGCCAAGTACTACTGAAATAGCGAGTCCTATCACTACTACACTAAGTGTATACGGAAGGTGTGCTGTAAAAAGGGGTTCCCTGAGTTCCCATACTTTTTCGAGTACCTGAATTGGTGACGGAAGTATGTACGCAGCATCAATTCCCATCGCAGCACCCTGCCAGATTACAAGAAGTGCAAAGAATATTATAAGGGCCGGGATGTTTGATCTGGCATTGTTTTTCATATGTCATCCCTCCTTAACATGTCGATTAGTTTGTCCTTCAAATCGACGATTTCAGGCCTTGTAAGGTCTCTTAAAGTCCTTGGATGACCAAGCGGCACTTCGAATGATTCGAGCTTTGAAATCGGTGTTTCAGTTATTACAAGAATTCTGTCCGAAAGGAAAAGCGCTTCTTCTACATCGTGCGTGATAAAGAGAATTGTTTTCTTTTCTCTTTCATACTGCTCAAGAAGCCACTCTCTCATCGAGATTCTTGTAAGATAATCAAGTGCCGAAAACGGTTCATCAAGAAGCATGACTTCAGAGCCTGTCAGCATCGTTCTTGCAAAAGCAGCACGCTGCCTCATACCGCCCGAAAGCTCGCCCGGCATCTTCTCACCTTTATCTTTAAGGCCTACCTTTTCGAGCGTTTCAGTAGCGAGTCTCTTCATTTCTTCCTTAGTGACTCCGCCCTTTATTTCAAGCGGAAGCATAACATTTTCGGAAACTGTACGCCACGGAAACAGAAGGTCACTCTGCGGCATATATCCGAGATATCCTGACTGGCCACTTATGTTTTCGCCATTAACAAGAATCGTACCTTCCTGAACATCAAAAAGCTTTGCAGCAAGCTTGAAGATAGTACTCTTGCCACATCCTGACGGACCGATTACGGAAACAAACTCTCCTCTTCTTACCTCAAAGCTGAGATTAGTGAGCATCGGCTCCTTATCTTCTTTATATTGAAATGTAACGTTTTCAAATTTCAGCATTTAATATATCTGACCCCTTAATTAAAGTTTCATTTCCCAGGACATATCCCAGAACATTTTTTCATATCTGGAACACTTAACGAAAATATCGATAAGGTTCTCTGTCTGTTCTTCCGTATAATCAGCCGCAAGTTTATCAACGAGTTCTTCAAGTTCTCTGTTTTCTGCAGCATACTCATCGTTTGCGTATCCTCTGATCCATTCTCCGTAGAATTCATTGTTCACTGAATCAGGATTATTTTTTACGATATTGCGTGCAATATATTCATAACTTACCGCACACGAAAGAATAGCAACAGCGATTTCGGCTATACCCTGCTCATACGCAACCTTAAGCATGTATGATGTGTATGAAGCATTGTCGATAGCCACAGGTGTGTTTTCAGCTTCTTCAAGTGATATGCCGAGTCTCTTCATATATCCTCTGTGGATATCCATTTCTCCGTTGTAAATAAGGTCGAGTGCCTTGGCAAATCTCTTGGCAGCCTGCATGTCATCAGACTTTGCAACTCCGAGCGCAAACACTTTGGCATAGTCGATGAGATAGAGATAGTCCTGGATCATATAGAACTTGAACTTCTCAATGTCAAGAGTTTCATCGGCGATGCCCATTGTGAAAGGATGAGTATAATACTCTTCCCAGATTTCTTTTGTCTTTTCAAGAAGCTTCTTACTTGTGTTTTTCACCTTTTACCTCCTATATTAAATCCCCTTTTGTATGTTTCCCCTGTGCTTAATAAGTTGTAGGAATATAAAAAAGCGGTAGTCCCGTGGGATTACCGCTTATATTTCTTCTCTTGTGCTGTAAAAGCACTTATACGATATTTCCCTACGTTGGCATTATCCAAATCAGGTTTAAAGGGTTACGGCAGATATAGCCGAGTCTCAGCCCGCTTCAGCGAGCTCCCCGTTGCTTGATTGATGTTATCAACCTTATTAAGTTAGATTTATAATATACCCTTTTTTCGCAAAAGTCAATATACTAATCTATAACGCTCTACTCTCTCCAGTACTATATTCTATTACTATCCCCGGCTGTACATTATAAACATATACACAGAAACATATTCCATCTCCAAAGTCCTCTACAGAGTACGCTTCTAGTAATACGCCTCTCGCGATTAACTCTTGATCTTTAAAATGTGGAGTTACGCGATACAGTACATGATGATCATTTTCTTCTAGGTAATCAGTAATCATCGTTTCAAACGGCAACATACCTTCCACATTCATATATCTAGTTCCCGTGATAATATTCTTGTTATTGTCGTTTTCACCAGTTAGTGAATACGCTATTAAATGGCATCTGTTATATAAATACTTATCCGCAATTAAATCATCATATCTTACCGTGTGCCATCCTGTAGGAGTCACACTACTTATGCTCTCTCTAACCGAATCCGGTAACAAATCACGATTAAGATTAGCATAAGCAGGTCCACATCGTCCTAAATAGTCAAGCTTTGAGTATTCTTCAAATGATTTTAAATTAAAGTCATCAGAAGAGAAAAAAGGATTATTGTTATTAATCACACAATAAGGATTATCACTATATTGCGGAATACTTAATTCTTCAATAGTATGCGAATTGAAATTTCCTTTTGCTCTTTCATACGCAATATCATTCAGTATTACAATACATACTATAATCGCAGTAATACCTATAACTATGCCTACATTTTTCTTCTTCATTATCACTCTCTATTGATTCACCATTATTTTTTGTTCATCAAGTACCCAAATAGAGCGCCAACAATTCCACCAACTATGTGCGCCATATTAGAAATATTATCTTGCATGACAATAGCATCGTTTATTTGTCCACCTACATATATGAATGCAATCAGAACAAAAGTAAGCGGTATTTCACCTTCTTTAAAACTAGTAAACGATGACATTATAATAAACGCAAAGCAAATACCACTTGCACCACATAAAGCTACATTCCAAAAGAAAACGTAATTCACTAAAGCAGTAGCAACTGCTGTCATTAGAATAATTTCTGTTATCCTTATCGTTCCATATTTTTCTTCAAGCAAAGGACCCAGCAATAATATGTATGACATATTTCCAATCAAATGTGGCCAGTTTGCATGACCCAATACATGAGTAAAAAAGCGCACATAGGTCATAGGATTCGTAAGAGAAGAGTGATATGTAACAAAAACTGTTAAATTTGCATACCCATCAGTTACACTATTCAGAATAAACGCAAGTATGCATAATCCTGAAAAAGTCAATACCGCAGGTGAATTAAAAGATACTTTAAACTTTTTCATCTGTTATCTTCTCTGTGCTGCTTCTAATAATGCCTGTTTCAATTCTAGTTCTAATCCAACAAGGTCCTTTTCAGCTTGCTTTCTCTGCAATGCACTCTTTTCATGAATCTTCACTACTTCATTGATTGAAGAAATAAGCTCCTGATTACACTTCTTTAATGTTTCAATTTCTACAATTGAACGTTCTGCTTCTCTAGCTGATTCCACAGTAGCTTGCTTAAGTGCAGTTGCATTCTGAGAAAGAAGTTCGTTAGTTTTCTGAGTTACCGCATTCTGCGCCTCAATCGCACGTCTACTATGTTCAATTCCAAGAGAAATAACCATCTGATTTCTCCATAATGGAATAGTATTAATCATGGAAGACTGAATCTTCTCGAGCATTTCTTCATCAATACTCTGAATCATACGCACCTGAGGTGCTGTCTGAATAGTAATGGTACGAGTCAATTCTAAATCATGAATCTTCTTCTCGAAACGATTACAAAGAGCCATATAATCATTGTATGCTTGTACATCTTCAGCAAGCTGGGTTTCTTCTGCCCTTAATTTAATACTATCAGCTTCTTCTCTAGCTGCATCAAGTGCCTTTTTACCAGCCATAATATACATTGTTAAATCTCTGTAATACTTAAGATTTAACTGATACATCTGATCAAGCATAGAAACATCCTGCATTAACACAACCTGATGTTCTTCAAGGTCACGTTCAATTTTTCGCACGTTAGTTTCCGCTTTTGCATAATTTGCCTTAATAATTTCGATGCTCTTTTTTCCTCTTTGAAATAGTCCGGCTATTCCCTTTTTCTGAGGTTCAAGTGAAGTATCGAGTGCAACCGTTAATTCTTTGAGTGATGCGCCAACATCTCCCAACTCGTGGGATCTAACTTTATTAAGTATTGTTACTGAGAAGTCAGAAATATTTCTTTGTGCATTGGCTCCATATGAAAGAACTTTTTTAGAATCAGTTATATCAATTTCACTCGCGTACTGCGCAACTAATTCAAGTTCGTCATTAGTGAGCATGCTTTCATCAATTGAACCAACAGTATAGTTCTTACCTATTCCATATGTTGGATTATTTATAGTCTCTCTAACAGGCATTTCTCCAACGTATTCAAATCCTTCCTTCTTTAATTCTTCCATGGTTCGTCTCCTTCTCCATATCCATCTTGATTCATTATTTTCTGAAGTGCTTCAGCTTTTGCCATCGTAGACATTGTCGCCATTAAATATATTTCTTCAGTTCTCTGTGTTGAAGCTTTCGTAACTTGATTAATTGAATTCATTACTTCATCATAAACTGGATTAAGTCTATTATCAGCTACTTCGACATTGTCATACTCAAGATAAGAATCTATAAGTCTCATTGTTTCAGGAACATAATACGTAAAAAATCTGTGCGTCTGTTCTTCGTAAGTAGGATTTTTACGTAACGCAGTATCCAACCTGTCTAAAGAATCAATCATTTCATTTAATGAAATCTTCATTTCTTCCGGTAAATCATACTGCGACATAATTTTTAATGAAAAAGCATAAGCATTGAGGGTCTCCTTCTCAAAATATTTCATTTCGAGTCTCTGGCTTTCAGTTGCTTCTTCACTATCATTTTTGTTAATAGAGTCTCTAATAATATTAAAAAGATTACAAGTTTGAACTGCATTAGGTAATTGCAAATAAAGCTTCCTTCGTCTACCCTGAATTTCAATAATATCAGGATATTTCTCATGATTGTGGATTACATATTTTACGACATTCTGCCATGTAATTTCATCTACACTATTACATGAAACAAATGAAACTCTTTGGTTAGAAACATATAAGTTTCCACGTAATACCCTTATGCTCTCACCTTCTGATTTGATATACGCTGTTGCATTTTCCATATAATGAAGTATTTCTTTTTCCTTAAGAAGGAAACGTAAATCATCTCCGGAAATAATCGGAAGTATATTTTCATCAATAATTTCACTGCCTAATTTTGGGAAAACAGCTGGTATTCTCTCAGCCTTAATCTCTTTACAATCAAAAGCATTTTGAATCGCAGTTATTGAAAATTCACAGTCTTCATTAATATCATTAACGATACCCATTTCTCTTTGTGAAGTTTCTCTAATTACTGTGCTCTGATCCTTTTCCATTACATTTACGTAATGTTCGTTATATGTTTCTTTATCTATATATGAAAAATTAACGTCATAGAACTCAACTCCGCCGATACGCTTTAACTGCTCTTTTACTCTTCTTCTAAGCTCTAAGCTATATCTTAATACTTCTTCTATATCGTCTTTGCTATATAGACCATCAGGATATAAAAGTTTTGTAAATCCCGATACCAGCTTACGGACAGCTATGCTGTCTCTTTGATTGAGATTCGATCCGAGAGAAAAGTATTTGTCAATTGCATCGCCAAAAGATACTTTACGCATCTCTTTCATAAACTCAGCAAGATAATCTGAAATAAAACCATAGTCATCCGTGAAGAAATCTGGACGATACTTTGGAATCTCCCATCCAGGAATATAGCAGTGCATACGATCCAAAAAAGCCGTATCAGTCGACATCGCTGTCGGGAATGGTGCAAACAGATTGGAATGTCGTAAAAGTGCACTCACACTCTGATTTATATTCCCCACAAATACCATCGACGCTCTTCCTACCTTTTCATCCTTACCTCGTGCAAACGAGCCCGACGCCATATAGTCCTTCATAATCTGGATACCGTCTTTGTCCTTGAAGGTGATACCTGCCACTTCATCGAACGCAACACAATCCCAAAGTCCGACAAGCCCCATTGATTTATTGGACATATTGTAGAAAAGATTTGCAACGGTCGTCTGTCCACCAGATACCAGTATGCTGTTTGGAGAAATCTCTTTATATAAATGTGATTTTCCAGTACTTCTTGGACCGAGTTCGCATAAGTTGAAGTTGTTTTCAATAAGAGGAATCATTCTAGCAAGAAGTAGCCACTTCTCACGCTCTGTAAATCTGTCAGGCTCCATACCTGTCGATCTAATCAGGATATCAATCCACTCTTCCTTAGAGAAATGACTTCGACCTGCCTTCAGTTCCTCCATATCAATATACGGCATCTGAATCGGAGTAAGTTTCCTTATATGAATCGGACTTGCCTTCTTATCCTCTTCTATGTATTCATAATCGAGTTGAAGGATACACCATATTCCTCCGCAGAGCAGACGGTCATATTGTGAAGGATAGTCTGAATTAATTGGAATACCCTTAAGTCCAAGATTCGAAAACTCAGCTTCATATCTGTCTTCTTTAATATTAAGATGCACTGTAAGCCTGTCGATTACCGTATAGCTTCCGCGCTCTCTAAGAAGCGCCAATACCTTTTGCGCTTCGTCAGGACGCACAAAGTTCTCGGAAAGGATGCGTTTCACAGTTTCCGCACCTTCTGCGATAATCGCTTCATCATCAGAGCTGCAGTACTGACCGAGCAAGAACTCCAAAACATATATCGGAACATTAGCGCCTGATTTAATCCCCTTCGTCAAATCCTTACGCACAATACGCCCATCATAGTATTGACGAAGCTTATTCTTAATTTCCTGGCGATTATTATCAATCCCCATCATATCTGCTTCCTCCTAAATACCAAAACCAAAATCATCCGCAAAGGCTATGTCGATACTAATCTCGTGCCTTAATACTTCCAGGTCACTTCCCTCGTCCTTTGCTATGAGATAGTATTTTTGATTTCTGTCATACGCCTTATTCTTAAGCGAGAAACGCAACCTGAACACACGCTTTACAGTATCCTTTTCTTTGCTATCTGCAACATAAAGATGCTCGTTTGAAATCTTTTCGCCGTTGCCATCAGTAAAATATATACGATATATCGTCTCTTTTACAACATCGCTGACTGCTTCTGTCTGCACAAAATCAAGAGATGTTATCAAGTTTGTAATCTTTGAAGTCAAGCTCACAAGAGCAATCTGTGCATTCGCTGTTTCCTTGTATCCCTTTGTAGTCTTTACTTCAATAAGCGGAATCAACATTTCCTGAGGTGAAGACCCTCCGTGAACGTAGTTCAGACCGGAGCCGGGAGCTTTGAAAATATCTGCTCCAACAGGATATGAGACAATACGCTCATCTTTATTATTCATCATTACTCCAAGTGCTGTCGAATCCACACCTTCAATGTCAAAAGACTTGTTCGAAAGCATGTACCTGCGAGCAATAACATCTACTGAATCTGTTTTTGAACTAATCTTATCGCTTTCGGTAGGCTTGTTTCTTCTGTAAATGAAGCCATGGTCTGCTGTAACAATAAAACGCGATTTATTAGCACTTGTTGTTAAACGACGGATAAGTGTTGCGATTTCATCTACTGCTTCAGCACAGGCGTTGAACACTTCATTCTCTGTGCTGAGCTTATCACCGCGAGCATCAATCTGATTATGATAAATATATACAACATCCTGGCGGTTGAAGATACTTCGAAGATCCGCCACGCTCAGATTCTTGATGTCATCATACTGAATACATCGGCTCGCCTCTTTATAACTTTGCAGAATTACCTGACGCTGCTCCAAAGTATCAGTTTTCTTGCCATCCACCAATACAGAATAATCCTCTGTAAGTTCGAGAGTCTTATGTGGCATAAGCGCCGCCATGCCATACTGCGTAATTGAAGGCAGCGTGCTTACCATTGTTTTAATAGTCGCTGTACACTTTTCATCAGCCTGCAA
This sequence comes from Clostridiales bacterium, assembly GCA_015058155.1. Classification (GTDB taxonomy): domain Bacteria; phylum Bacillota; class Clostridia; order Peptostreptococcales; family Anaerovoracaceae; genus QAKD01. The sequence goes on from SVCW01000002.1 coordinate 98,985, forward strand.
CTTCTCAAAAAGTGATACGCCGACTTCATACCGCAAAGCGTCTGAAATAATTACAACAAGCTGTTCTTTCGAAAACTGCACGTTTCGACTAAAGAAGCTCGGCTGTTTTTCGATTTGGAGTGTCTCTACTTCTTCACTAAACAATTCGTTCCAGTTTACAGTTACTTTTGCGAGATAGTCGTTTGCATATATATTTTCAACAAGCTCTCTCAGTCTTTCAAACTTCTCATCATCCTCGAGCTTATCCAGATAGTAATAGAAAAATCGATAATTCTGATCAATCTTGTATAACTCGTTTGTATAGATTTTTACCAAGTCGTTAAGATCTGATGAAGGAATGTATTTTGCATTAGAGATAATCTTCCAGGCGCTCTCAAGAACGGCATATTCCAATCCGTACATCCTTCCGAAATGACCCTGACGACGCTGTTTTGTCAGCTGAGGAACAGTTGTATCACCTAGCTTTGCAGCTATATCTTCAAGTTCCAGTCGTTCAGTAGCCCATTCAATCAGAAGCTCATCAATTCCTGCAAAGATTCCGCAGGATACCAGAGCTTCCACAGGGAGCTTTCTGAACTCAGCTTCTGCTTTCAGGCTGTCATAGACCATCTTGGAGATTTCATCAAAACGTTCTCCATAGATGTAGCTGTTCATCAGGTTGTCGATAAATGCGATTACATTACCGGACTTGAAGCTGAGGAACGGCTTCCATGCAACAGGTAAATCCGCAGGAATTACCTTGTCAGCATAGGTCACGAACATTGTCATCGTGAATTTCTCAAGAGTAGGCTTCTCGTCTGCATATCCAAACACATCCTGCGCTTGACGCCAGAACGCATCTAGAAGGTCATATTCCTCGAACTCTGCCAGATACGGATTATCTTCAAATCCTGCATCCGTCAGAACAGTACGAAGAATTTCTTCATAGGAAGGAGTCTTGCACTTACAGAGAACGCTCATCAGAGCGATCTCAATAGTGTTTCTGTTAAAGGTTTCAAGTTCCAAATCGTAGAAAGCCTGAGTACGCTTTTTCTCTCCGAAGAACTTGATATAATGCTGGATCACCGGCTTGTAGCGTTCATCAATGCCTAAGTCGATGGTCAGAAAGGAAGCTCTGTCTGCGAAGAACTCCTTGGAATACTTGATGGTATCCGCCAGATGATTCTCACGAATGGCAGGCTTTGCAAAAGGAGCGTACACCAGATAATTCGTTGTTGTATCTACACACTCCAGAAAGTATTTTGTATAGAACTGGTTATCCGGTTCCAGATGCAGCACTTTGGCATTCACCAAATCCATCGTGTCTACATCGTCCACAAACTCAGCGCTTCCATCATACCAAAAGACCAGCTTGCGAACTTCACCGGTAAACTCGCTATTCAATTTGTCTGTAATTTGTTTTAGGTTAAGCTCAGCCATTTGTGATTCCACCTGTCTCTTTATTTTCTTGTTTTAGTGTTAGTTTTTCTTGTACTCTTTCATCGTAGTAGTCTACTAACCTCGGTAAAACGTCTTTTACTTCTAAAATAAACTCATGAAAAGCTTTTATACTAAATAGAAAATTTTCATAACTCTTCTCCACATAAAAGTGTTCTTTCCAATCCGTATCAAAAGGATATCTTGCAAAATCCATGTTTGCATTACGATTTTGGACACCATTAGGATTCACATGCTCATACAGTTCATCAATATATTTTTCTATAGGTTTTAGTTCATCTAAAAGAGTTCTGAAGTTCTCTGTTCTTTCTTCATTTTCCAGCACTCTAGCTCGAAATTCACCATACAACTGCTTTATATCATGTCCACCAATAAATTTATTTCCTTTTTCACATAATATATTTAATTCCCATGATAAAGCCTTTAGATATCCTTCTAATGCTTGATTAAGATTAAAAAGCATTGGAAAAGCCAGTATATCAGCTTTTTTATCCGAATTGTCTTCCAAACATTTTTGTGCCAATATTTCTGCTGCTAGTAAATATCCGTCTGATATGACTTTTAAATTTTGAAAATGTTCACGTCTTTTAATTCTCCAGTTAACATATGCGTTTCTATCAACATCTCCACTAGTTGTAAATATTTTTCTCATACTAATAGCATATTTCCTTATTTCAACCTATTGATGCATTGTGTGCATAATGCATTACTAAATCTTTGCTAGTATCTGCATCTTCTTACCGTCTCTGCCGGTCTGAACCTTTTCGTAGTTGACCTTAACACCATCGTCCAAGTCGATTTCGATACGGGACAGGGCAATGTGAGCCAGCTTAGCATCGTAATCCTTAGTTTCCTTCAGCTGCTTCTGGAGTTTGTCCTTACGCTTGGTTGCCTTGGAAACTTCACGGGAATCACGGCTGTTGTCGATGGTTTCCTGCATACGGACGATTTCACGCTCGTAGGTGTGCTGCATCTTATGGAGATATTCAACACGCAGGTTGCCTACGGTATCGGCGTTCCAGCGGTGCATATAAACCAGAGCCTTAAATCCGTCCTGTTTGCCGCTGTCAAAGAGCCAGTAGATCGGGCGCTTCTGGTACATCTTGATATGATCCTTCATAAAGTCATTCAGGAAGTAGTTGCGAATGACTTCACGAGAAGTGGTTCCCTTGTTGCCGAGAGCCTTTGCAATAAACTCAAGGTTTACTTCCAGATTTTCTTCGCCAAAGGCTTTCTTCATCCAGCCGACAAACTGACCAACAAGATCGTCCTCAAAATAGGCTTCGTCGGTAATCGGGATGCAGTTATCTTTATCAGGAATAAACGTGCTGTACTTGCTGTTAGACCATTCACCACCGGCATAGACAAGACCCGGCTGATCCAAGGAATAGCGACCAAACATACAGCCAACTGCATAGGAAAGCAAACTGCGAATATCTCTGCTCAAGTCAGCCTTACGGACAGTAACATCTTTATCTTCCACCTCAGGAGTCAGCTCGTCCTGAAGACCATAAATGTCGATAAAAACACGGTTCAGTTCTTCTTCGTTTGCTTTGAGCTGATTGAATCGCTTCTCACATAGAGCTTCCCATTTTACATAGGAATCAGCCAGTGTTGCCTTATGACCTCCATCGAAATCGGGAACTTCCGCAGCGAGAACAAGAGGATGAACAAGGAAATCCCAAGAAGTTTCAAATGAATCCCAGTCGTTTTTGGAAATTGCAATAATTTCTTCAGTCTTTTTCACAACATTATCCATCTCATCAATCAAGATTGGAAGTTTTGCAATATCCCCCTGATTATAGTTCAATCCTTCATTAAAAAGACCTAAGTACATCTGACACAGTTTGGAATTAAGAAAACCGATTATATATTTCAGTTTTTTGCTATCAGTATAAATTGCCATACCTGCGTTAGAAAACAGAAATCCTTCCGGGAAATATCTAACCGAGAAAGAAGAACTCGAAATGGCTGACCAGGTTCCTCCCTCTTGGAAGTAGAATTGCTGATTCTGAGGTCTTGAACGCTGTTTTCCTTTTTCGTCGGTGAACCCTTTTACTTCAATGCCATCTAAATACCAGTTAACAACATCTTCGTTATTACCATACCACTTTCTGAACCCGCCACCATTGCAGTATGGAAACCATTTACCAGCACGATCTTCCTCGTTTTTCTTTCCGTGCAAGTTAAGATTTACAGAAGAACACTCATACCACTTTCTTACAAAACGGTTAACATCTCCTGTTATCAATCCCTGTCTCGGATTTGCAAGTGAAGAAAGAACTGCACTTCGTTCAAAAACATCAATCTGAGCACTGCTTCCCCAAAACGCCAAAGGCGAACCTGGTATTTTACCAAAGTTAGATGCATCTACTTCATAGAAGTAGTCACAACTCTTGTTTTCGATTGCTTCAAGAACTTTGATCTTTTGAACCTCCATACCTCCTCTAAATTCTGACAATTTAATACAGAGTGACTTTTCGCTGCTTTCGCCATTTTTGAGAACAAAAGAACAAATTGGAACAGTAGCTTCCTCAAATGCTGAATATTCCATTTGAACCAACGATACTATCGCTTTTCTGTCTACGACAAAATTTCTCAATGCTTCATAAGTTTTAATGAACATCCACAAGAATGGTGTCATAAATGCAGAATAGCCATTTTCCTTGCAAAAACCAAAGTTACGATAAATAAATGCACTAAACAAATCGCCTGAATAGAGTTTGTATCTATCGTTAATAAACTCTTTCAAATTCGCTTCAAACTTACACATATATGGAGGGTTCGTACAAACAACAGTATATTTTCGAGACAAAATCTTTGCCTGTTCAACCAGTTTGCGTACCATAGGTGCTGTATGCATGGACCATGCTGCGGATAATAAGTCCATCTGTCCTGCAACTTCACAACTGTCTACATATTCACTAAACGCATCGTAGTCGTGCGCTGCTACGGTTTGCAAGGAACCGATTTCCTTGGCATGACGGAATACATCAATGAGGTATTCACCAATCTCGTTCTGCTTTCTGTCCAGAGTAACATTTGCCTGGGCAAATTTGCTGATACCGTTACTCTCGTTAATTACAGCAACATTGCACTTCACATCTCTGGAGAAAATACGGCGGTTGTAGCTACGAGCCTTCATCATAACCGCAAAGTATGCCAGCTGATAAGCTCGCTGGTCAATGTCCAGACCAAACAGGTTATTCTCCAGAATGCTGAGTGCAGCATCTCTATCGGTGTAACCTGCTTCACGGTAGATCTCCATGAGAACATCAAAGGCATATACCAAGATGTGACCAGAACCCATGCAAGGATCGAAGAAAGTCAATTCTTCAGGCTCGATTTTCTCGTTGATGTATGTAATTTTTCCGTTCTTAGGAGTTACAAAGAAGTCCAGTTTGTCAGCCAGATTGCTTTCAGGGTGACGTTCAATCCAGTATCTGCCCAGAGAGTTGTCTACCATGTAGCGAACAACCCAATCCGTTGTGAACAGCTGAGTTGCCGCAGGAATATCTTCTTTCTTTACAGTACCCTTGTAGATGTTAATGATCTGGTCATGCTTTTCAGAAATATAATACTGATACATCCAGCCGATGATCTCAACCTGACCTTCTTTTTCAACATTGAAGTCATCCTCAGGAATATCATGGACGAGATGATATACAATTCCATCTTTGTCCGTGAAAGAGATGCTGAGAAGCAGCTCGGTGTAGTTATTGGTTTCCTCGAACAGTTCGGGGAGAATCTCATGGAGCTTGTTGCACTGCTTGATAAAAAGCATACGGAACAACTCATCCAGTTTATTCTCATCCTTCAGCTGCATGATCTGATCCTGTTCAGCTATGGTGAACTCCATATCGGTGTCGAAAGGAGTAGTCACGAAGTCAGGCTCGTTCTTGGCAGGATTTTCGGAAGAAAGCACACGGATTCTGGAAGGTAAATATTCATTCACTTCCATGAATCGAATAGCGATTAGTCGGTTGAACCAAGTGTAAGCAACTTCTTCAATGACCGCCTTGAAAGCAGTCTTATAATCGCTCGTGCGTTCTTTTTCCTGAATGGCTCTGACGAGAGCGTTTCTCTGCTCAATGTCAGAACCGGCGACCTGCGCATAGTCCTTTGTGCCAATATCAAAGAACTGCAAGTCCTTAGAGGACTGTGGCAGAGGCTCGGCGATGCCTTTCTCGTTTACGCCAAGGAGTCCTGCTTTGTATGTAATGTCGGCAATGAGCTTATTTCTCGCCCATACCGCAAAATTCTTTATAGCTGTTTTGTTCATGCGCTTCCTCCGCTTATGCTTAGAACTCAACGTGGATAACAGTATCGTCCTCCAACTGAGCCATTAGCTTCTTCTCAAGTTCTGCAATGTACTTCTTAACATCATCAGCACTTTCAATCTGCCAAGTAGCTTCTGAATTAATGGTTTTAATACTTACTACTTTCTGCTTTTTTATCTTTATCGGCTTCTCGACATATTCTGACGGAGAATTCTCCTTTACGCCTTCTGTCTGCGTTTTGTCTTCTTCGTTCTGAATTCTTTCGGCCGCAAGCTTTTCAATCAGCCTTGCCTCTTCAGCTGCTATTTCATTTAGGAAGCGTACTTTCAGTGTATCTGCTTCGAGTTTGATATTCTGCAGTGTAGCGACGTTATTACAATGTGTTGCTTTTTCTCGTATCTCCGCAAATCTTTCATTGTACTTACCCTTCAAGCTGTCCTCGCAAAGTTTACCTGAAAGCTCGTCAAATACTCGTTTCTTTGCTTCTTCAATAACGCTGAGTATAGGCTCTTCCATATCTGAGATAAGGTCGCTGTAGTCAAACATGAATTTGTCTAAAAGCTCCGGTAGATTTTTTATTTCTGTATATGGATTCGGTTTTTTAATTATCGCCTGAATCCTGTCTACAGTGCTTTCAATATTGTCGTTTACAATATAAGTACGGCTGTCGTCGTATATATCGACATACTTAATAGCCTTATCGAATATTTCTTTTTGCTCGCCTGCAAAGAACTTCTTTACAGGTTCGTAATCCTCTGCAAAGTCAAAGTAATCGTCTCTGTCCTTGTCGATTGTCGCGAAGAACTCATTACTGCTTCTGAGCTGGAGCACATCGTTTAAAAGCTGCTTGCCCTTATTAATTACTGCTCTGCCCGGATATAAGCTTTGTGAGTGATAGTGAAGCTCGAGTTTTTCGAGTTCATTTTTCAGCTTGTCCGCCTTGCTTATAAAGTTGCTCATAACCGAATCGTCATCTTCGCTTGTAGGTGTCAGTCCGAAAAGCTCCTTCATAACTTCGCGCACTACTTTTTTCTGCTTTTCAGTCGCTTTTTCTCTCTTTTCAAGCATTAGACGCTCGTTGTACTCTTTGCGGGTAATATAGCGAACGATTTCCTCTACGCTTTTTGAGAGTAATGACACAGGCTCGCTATTTACATAGAAAGAAACATCTCCATCCTTAAATAACTTTGCTATAATCCACTGAACGTCCGCTTCTACAAAACCATACGGTGCTCTCATAAATCTATCAAGGAGCGACTTCACCGATGTTTTTGTATGACGGGCAGTATTCGTTCCGATATAATCCATTACATCTAGTACAGCGAGATTGTTAGGCATTGAGTTCATACCTTCAAGGCTGAGCTGCTGGCCATCATTAGCAAGGAGTTTTCTTATATCGCTTTCGCCCATAGCGGCATCTATATATGAGAGCTTATGATATACCGAGCCGACCAGTTTTCCGATTGCCTCATTAATTCTCGCTGTTACATCTTTCACAGCGATTGGAGTTTTGTCTCCGTTGACATAGATATTTGCCACCTTAAGTGAGTCTTCGAGGAAGAGCTTTGCATTTCTCTGTCTTTCTCTGAGCTCCGCCTTCTTGCCTTCCTTAATTGCTTCGTATTTAGTTACCGCGTTTGTCTGATCAAAACGTATAAACTTTTCGATTTGGAGAGAAGAATGGATTTCTTCGATAAAAGCTCTGTCATCCGGCAATACTACGAGCACACAATGGTTCTGCGCAGACAGCAGTCTCATAGTGTTATCGTCTGCAACTTCATCACTGTTCGGCGTTAAAATCTTAAGAGTGATATCATAATTTTGTCCTGCTTTATATGGTTTATCGTCAACAATCTGGTTGAATCCAAAGGCATATCTTCCGTTAAACGCAGGATAACGATACTTTTTCTCATCGAAAATTCCGTCAAAAATTAATTCTGAAACCTTCGCAGTGATTTCGCCTGTATCAACAGGCTGATTTTTTATAGCGAGGTTAATTTCTTGTTCTTCGTCAGTAAGGAAGACATAAATGTCTCCGTTCTTCTGGACAAGTGTCTGTCGAACGAGTTTCTTGAGAGCGTCTTCCACTTTCTGAGTTAAGTCCATACGGTCGTTGTCCATGTGGTCAACCATGAGGCTCGTAATGTTTTCAAGATTAGCTTTAATCTCTTTTACATACTTAATCATGAAGAGTGTTTTAAGCACGTTTACATCAAAGCATTCTTCATGGTGATGTGGGTTCAGATAATCGTTATCAAGAGCGCGCGAAATTACGCCCTTGTGAGAGTGGTCGAGAAACTGTTCAAGTGCGTCGTAAAACATGTGGAACGGTACAATAGTGCCGGCATCCTTGTTCATTACTCTTACTGCTGATTCTTTAAACAGTGCGAGCATTGAACGTTCACCTTCTGCCAAATGCTTTCCAGAAGCACCATGTGTACGAATCGATGTAAGTACACTTCCGAGAAGGTTGAACTGATAAGGTATGAACGGGAATACTTCGGCGAAGTTTTCTCTGTCCGAATAGAGTTTCTTTTCTATACCGTCGTTGAAAAGGATAAGGTTTTTTGTTATTGTTTCCTTTTCGTCGTAATAAAGAGCGAGCGTCTGTGTCGCTGAGTCCGTCTTTTTTAATACTCTCTCTCGGATTACTTCGTCAACGTTTGCTGATGAGAGAGATAGTCTTGTGTCAAAACGTCCCTGAATCTTCGAGAAGTCATTACCTTTTGTTTTTGTTATAGAGTCTATGTCCTGCTGGCTCGTAACTATAATCCATGCTTTACCGTTGCAGGCTGTTCCGAGGTCTTCAGTTACAGTCTGCAGGTTTAACATCAATCTGGAGTCATCGCCGATATACTGACCGATTTCGTCAACCAGGAACACCACATGATGATTATTGCCCTTGCGCTCAATATATTTTTTAACAAGATCTGCGAAGCGTTCGATGCTGATTGAGTATTCTGTAGTCGCCCTTTCACACCAGTTTCGTGCCGCTTCCTCACTCATGAAGTCCATCTCAACAAGCACATCGACTATATCATCCTGAATAAAGTCAAAATCGTTTCTCGCTTCTGTCCACTCTGTTCCGAAGGCTGCTTCGAAACGTGTTTTAAAGTCTTCATAGAGCCCTTCTTCTGAAAGCTTTCTTTCAAGGTCAGCAAGGAATGGAATCGCCCCGCAGAATCCCTGCATTTCATTGAAAACTTTTAGGAATACTGAAACTATTGCGTCCTTATCCTGCTTACCGCTCTGTTCACCTTTTGAGTCAATATTAAAGAGCACGACATCTGTAGGCACTTTAGCCGCAAGTTTCATATCAGCAAGTACCATAGGATCTTTTATTTTGTTATCTTCTTCAAAATACTGAAGCGCTGTCTTTCCATTGACAACTTTGTTTTCTAAAAGGTATGAAAGTATCTTAAGGAAATGTGATTTACCGCTTCCAAAGAAGCCCGATATCCAGACCCCCATTTTGTCAGTATTTCCGTTGATACCATTTTTGTAGCTATCAAAGAAATCTCTAAAATGCTTTTGGAGTTCTCGAGTTACAACATATTCTTCAAGTTCCTGCTGAATATTTATGTTGTCGTCCTGGCCTACTTTAATTACGCCTTTAATGTCTCTGTCTATTGGCTTTGCAAACATCTGCCCAATCTTCATATCGTTGCTCCTTATTCTACGAGTTTGAATGCTCTGTAATAGTTATCATCTTTAATTTCGTCAAATAGTACTAGTTCCTGGCCGTCATATTTCCCCGGATAGAACATTACAACCGGTACATTGTCTATTACCTGATGTAAGTTATTTAGGATAGTGTGTGAACGTAATATCGGATAGCTCTTTCCTATTCCGGTAAGGAAGACTATCGCTTTTTCCGGAGTTCGTTCCTTTATGTAATTGATAATCAGGCTGTCTTTGGCTGTTATTCTGAGCATGTTACCAACTGCTTTTGTAATTCGGTCGAAACCTTTGCTTTTTTCAAACTCGTAACATTTTTCCAGATAACCTTTTTGTTTAATGATTTCGATTACTATATCGTAAAGGTCAAATACTACTATCTGATACTCGTCGGCAGAGTCTTCGTTCTTCTTTCTAATGTACTCTACCCACTCTCTTACATACATTTCCTGCTCTACAGGATAATCGAATATATAGTAGCCGACTTCATTTCCAAGGCCTTTATTCTCACGAAACTTTGGCTTTTTTATCATTATCTCTGCCCTGTTTAAGCGTTCTTCTAATGGCAGCATGTTAATTCACCCCCGTTAATGCTTTTATAAACATATCTAAATTGTTCGTTTTCAGATATTGTTCAAAAGCTACATCCAGCACCGGTGGAGTAATTGTCTTTTTTCTATTGATTTCAGTAAGCAGGTTGGCATCTGTCATGAAATTCAGGTAGTTTGAGCGGAGATGTTTTTTTGTACCGTCATTCCAGCCTGCGATTACTTCACTCTGTGCTTCTTTCTTAGTGAAAAACACATTTACATCCGAAGCCTCTATCAAATCAGCTCCTAACTGCACTTTTTCTCTGTAAACTTCATATAGAAACTCAAAGAAAAGCCTGTCGTTTTTAATAATCACGAATAGATTTATCAGCTTCTGTGTAGGCAAATCAGATTCTGAAAAAATCTCTGCGAGTGTGTCATCCATGTTTTTCAGGCGAGTAATTATGTAACCAGCCATTCTGTTAGCTCGATATTCTTTGTCGGCACCGAACAAGTTTTCTTCAACACACTTCTTCTTTATTTCCGCGAGCTCCATTCCGCTATGGTGAAGTTTAACTACGGTCTTAAATTCATGAAACCAAAATGACTGTGATATTAGTCCTGCGCTATAATTTTCAGGCACCATAACTACTCTCTCTTTCCTGTAATAATGTGTACTTTATTGTCAGTTTCATAATTGTATTCTTTGACCATGAATTATAATTGGAACAACCAAGATAATGTGTTATAATTAAATATTAAGAAAAAGCAATAAAGTACACTTTTTTGTCAGTGTACTTTATTGCTTTTTAATCTTAAGAATCCATCTTATACCTACACGCACGATATCTAAAGGTAGATACTGCCATATTACATTTCCTTGCTGCCGCAGTAGCAGAAATTATCCCCGACTTCCACAATATGTAACATTCATTAAAATTATCTGGTAATTCTTTTGGAGGTCGACCAAACTGCACTCCTCTTTTTTTCGCTGCGGCGATACCTTCAGCCTGTCTCTTACGAATAATATCCCTCTCGTTTTCAGCGACAAATGATAATATCTGTAATACAAGATCTGCTATAAAAGTACCCATTAAATCTCGCCCAACTCGCGTATCTAATAGTGGCATATCAATTACAACTATGTCAGCACCAATGTTCTTAGTAAGTATTCTCCATTGTTCTTGAATATCTTCATAGTTTCTACCTAATCGGTCAATACTTATTAAATATATGACATCTCCTCTTCTTATTCTTCTAACCATTTTTTTATATTCCGGTCTATTAAAGTCTTTTCCCGATTGCTTATCTATATATATTTTATTATCACTAATACCTAACTCCTTCATAACTTGATATTGTCTGTCCTCATTTTGATCAACGCTTGATACTCTGATATATCCATATATATTTGCTGAATTCTTCATATGGCCTCCGTTTCTAGTGACTTAATTTACATTTTTTTACAAATATATTGTAATTTTTTTACATTTAAGTTATTATATTATAGAATTTAAATCTTTTCAATAACTAATAAGTTATTGACTTGAGTGAATTAATATAATATATTAAAGAAGGAAGGGAGACTATTGAATAAAATCTGGATCTACAATAATTCTAAGGGAGAAGAACCTGCAATAGACTATTTGAAGATTTTGTCATCAAATAGCGATAAAAGCAGCAGAATCAGATTCAATAAAGGTAATGACTACATACAGGCACTCAATGTTTACGGAACGAATCTTTCATCCAATTACATAAAGCACCTGGATGGTCCTATATGGGAACTACGCCCAGGAAATGATAGAATTTTATTCGGTGTAATCAACTTGCAAGAGTTCGTACTACTCCATCATTTTGTTAAAAAGACACAGAAAACTCCAAAAAGAGAAATCGAAAAAGCATATACAGAGTTCAATTCTTTTATGAAAGAGAGGGATTTAAATGAATAGCGAAACTAAAAATTTCCGCACATGGGAAGAGGTTCGAGGTGAAATATATACGCCAGAAGAAATCACTGAAAGTGATTTAAGAGTTGCACTTATAGGCGAACTTGTTAAAGCCCGACAAGAAAAAGGGATTAGTCAAAAAGAACTTGAAAGATTAAGCGGTGTACGACAGCCTATTATCGCCAGAATGGAACGTGGCACTACTAACCCACAAATTGATACAGTTCTAAAAGTCCTGGCACCACTGGGAAAAACACTTGCTATCGTGCCTCTTGAAACTAAATAATTGTACTAAAAAAGCGGTAATCCACGTAAGGATTACCGCGATTTATTATCTCTTAAATTACAGAAGTTCCTTTCTTGAAAGGTTGATTCTGTTCTGGCTGTCGATTTCAGTAACCTTTACCTTAACAACATCGCCGATGTTCATAACGTCTTCTACCTTTTCAACTCTTTCCTTCGCCATCTTTGAGATGTGGAGGAGACCTTCCTTACCAGGAAGGATTTCGATGAATGCGCCAAACGCCATGATTCTTGTTACTGTACCTTCGTAAGTTTCGCCTACTTCAACATCCTTTGTGAGGAGGTCAATCTGCTTAACTGCAGCTTCTGCGCTTGCCATATCAGGAGCAGCAACGTATACGAGACCAGTATCATCGATATCAATCTTAACGCCTGTATCAGCGATAATCTTGTTGATAGTCTTTCCTCCAGGTCCGATAACTGTTCTGATCTTGTCAGGGTCGATCTGGATTGAGATGATTCTTGGTGCGTATGGTGAAAGTTCCTTTCTAGGTTCAGGAATTTCGTCGAGCATTTCCTTTAAGATATGGAGTCTTCCTTCTCTAGCCTGTCCGATAGCTCTTTCGAGGATTTCTCTTGAGAGACCGTGAACCTTGATGTCCATCTGGATAGCTGTGATACCTTCTGTAGTACCTGCTACCTTGAAGTCCATATCGCCGAGGAAGTCTTCCATACCCTGGATATCTGAGAGGATAGCAATCTTTGATGAACCATCTTCTTCAACTCTTTCGATAAGTCCCATAGCGATACCTGATACAGGTCTCTTGATAGGAACTCCGGCATCCATGAGTGCGAGACATGATCCACATGTTGAACCCATTGAAGTTGAACCGTTTGATGAGAGAACTTCTGATACGACTCTGATAGCGTATGGGAATTCTTCTACTGAAGGAAGTACTGGTACGAGTGCTCTTTCTGCGAGTGCTCCGTGTCCGATTTCTCTTCTGCCAGGGCTTCTCATAGGTCTTGCTTCACCAACCGAATAAGGTGGGAAGTTGTAGTGGTGCATGTATCTCTTTTCAGTTTCTTCAGTGATTCCGTCGATAGTCTGAGCTTCGCCCATAGCGCCGAGTGTAGCGATTGAGAGAACCTGAGTCTGTCCACGCTTGAAGAGTCCTGTTCCGTGTGTTCTTGGAAGGAATCCAGTTTCACACCAGATAGGTCTGATTTCTGTAGTCTTTCTGTTGTCAGGTCTGATACCTTCGTCAAGGATCATTGAACGAACAGTTTCCTTAGTGATATTGTAGAGTGAATTTGCGATATCCTTACCGTTTTCAGGGTAGATTTCTGCAAAATATTCCTTAGTTTCAACTTCTACAGCGTCCATAGCTTCGAGTCTTTCCATCTTGTCATAAGTCTGGATAGCAGCTCTCATCTTGTCTACTGCATAAGCTCTTACTGCCTGGTCGATTTCTTCAGGAATCTTGTAGAGTTCGATTTCCATCTTAGGCTTGCCTACTTCAGCAACTACTTCTTCGATGAACGCTACAATCTTCTTGATTTCTTCGTGAGCAAACATGATAGCGTCGAGCATAACGTCTTCAGGAACTTCGTTTGCGCCTGCTTCTACCATCATGATAGCATCCTTAGTACCTGATACTACGAGATGCATTTCTGACTTTTCTCTCTGTTCGAGAGTTGGGTTTACGATGAACTGACCATCTACGAGTCCGATAAGAACTGAACCTGTAGGGCCTTCCCATGGAATATCTGAAATTGAAAGCGCGATTGATGAACCGAGCATACCTACGATTTCAGGTGAGCAGTCAGGGTCAACACACATTACTGTAGCAACAACCTGAACGTCATTGTAGAATCCCTTTGGGAAAAGAGGTCTGATTGGTCTGTCGATAAGTCTTGAGTTTAAGATGGCCTTTTCACTAGGTCTTCCTTCTCTCTTTATAAAGCCGCCAGGAATCTTTCCTGCAGCATACATTCTTTCTTCATAGTCAACACTAAGCGGGAAAAAGTCGATGTCAGGTCTTGGTTCCTTTGACGCGCAAACTGTTACGTTTACAACTGTGTCACCATATCTCATAGTAACCTGACCGTTTGTCATTTCGCAAACTTTGCCGATTTCGAGCTGAAGGAGTCTTCCTCCAACTGCAGTTCTAAAAGTTCTGTAATCTTCAAATCTCATAATAAACAACTACCTCCTGTTTATTTACTTCTACATTTCTTAAAAAGACTGCATGTCCGAGATTAAGACATGTAAGCCGTTAGATGCGCCCGTTTTGCGGGCTTTCAGGGCTTGCGTAGTTTCAGTTTTTTGCGCCACCCCTCTATACAAATAAAAGCGAGGATGTTTTCCTCGCTTAAATTTCGTACCGTAATCTTAATTACTTTCTTAATCCGAGACGAGCGATAAGGCTTCTGTATCTTTCGATGTCCTTATTCTTGAGGTAATTAAGAAGGTTTCTTCTCTGACCTACCATCTTGAGGAGTCCTCTTCTTGAGTGGTGGTCCTTCTTGTGAACCTTAAGGTGTTCATTTAAATCGTTGATTCTGTAAGTAAGAATAGCAACCTGAACTTCTGGTGAACCTGTGTCGCCTTCCTTAAGAGCGTATTCTTTGATGATTTCTGCTTTCTTTTCGTTAGTGATCATTTTGTTTTCTCCTTTTTTTCATACGCCTCTGCCGGGTTCGAGCCGGAGTGTCTCAGAACTCCGCAAAGGTAAAATAATTTGATATTTCTGCGTCTTCGCACCACAAAAGATTGCGTGCACAACGCAACAACTTATATTAGCATATTCCGGGCATATTTGTAAAGTGTTTTATGCAAATATTTTGGCTCAGAATGGCTATTTTTAAACATTTTTCATGCGCTATTGCTTTGATGCTTTTTTAGGCCCCACAAGCTCATGACTAGCATCTATTCTTTTGAATATCTCCTCAATTGTTACCCTTCCATCGAGAACTATCGTGTACCAGTGCTTCTTGTTCATATGATATCCCGGAAAATAGTTCTTATTATCGACAAGACCTTCCATTTCCTCTGGTCTTGTTTTCAAATCCAGAACTTCTGTAGTTTCATCAGAATCATATCCGAACTTTCGCATAGTAGTTGTAAGAATCACAGCATACCATTTTTTTGTATCTTTTCTACGGAGCACAGCACAGTCAGGAAACTTTTCCCATAGAAATTCAGGCTCATCATCATACTTTTCCCTCGCATAAGAAATGATTTCTTCAGCCTGCCTGCTTCTGAAACTTGCATTCCTTCCCGGCATTCCGAAGCACTTTTCGAGTATATCAGACATTACAGCTGAAGCTTCTTCCCTGATCTGGCCGACAAAAGTTCCTGTCGCTCCCGGAATCTTATGCATAATATACTCGTCGTCACTTGATGCATCGAAAACTTTATATGAAAAACAAGGTTTCTCCTTCAGTAATGAAACATATGCCTTCACTAAAAACTGCCCGCCTACAATCTCTTTTGTATAAGAAAAGATTTCGCAATTATCTTCCACTCTTTCGAAACCGTACTTTAACAGTTTTTCAGCACTTACATTTTCCCAGCCAATGTTTCTGATCATCTCAACGTCTTTTTCTATATTGCATGCCTTATTACACTCTAAAACTATATCACACTAATAAACATTTTTCATCAAACGAAAAAATTTTTACCAGCATTTTTAGCATTTTGGTATTAATTCCTTGATTTTAACCAAAATTTTCTCTTTTCGTCAGCGATTTTTCCGCTAAGTAGTAAACAAAACTTTTCTATACGCAATTATTTTACTACTTGCACCTTGATTCTGATACTCGAATAGCCGTATATAGTAAACAAAATAGTTGTCTTGAGCAAATTGTTTACTTCGAGCTCTACACTATCACCAGTTAACTAGTATTTGACAGTAAACAAATTTGTTATCTCCGCGAAAAAGTTTACCGCAATTGCCCCCATATTCACAGTTAATGAACATCAAGTAGTAAAAAAAAATGCTCCTTGATAGAAACTGTTTACTGTTTACGTGTATCTGATTGCGATTTGAAGGTTTCGAGCAGTAAACAAATCGCCTTTTCGCACAACCTGTTTACTCCTTTCTTGTTTTCTCTACGTATTCTCTTCTCGTTATCCTGAAATCTGTGCCTGTATCTTGTTTCAAAAAATACAACAGCTGTAACCGTTTAAGTTTCAACATTTACAGCCTTTTTTACCAACTTTTTTTGTCCTATACGACTGAAGGTGACATAAAAATACGCTGCCTTGTAGTACACAAACGCAGCGCATTATAAAAACATATACTATCTGTGTTCTGCTGTTACGAATTCGCCTCTTCCGTCTCCGTAAGTTTCTGTAAATTCTTCCTTAGTCCAGATCTTCTTTACGCTGTAACGAAGCCATACTGATTCTGATTCCTTGTCAACAACACAGTCAAGAAGATTAAAAGCGACTGGCATGTCTTCATCCTTATTAGGATCGCCTGAGAAGTAACCGACTGCTTCCTTATTGCCGTCTGCTGCAGGGAAAATAACGATGCTTACTTCGTCTGCGTATCCCTTTCTTACCATGCTCCAGTTCATAGCGCCGCCGCCACCAACGATGAGAGTTTCGATATGGAAAATATCAACGAGCTTTTCGAAAAGCATATCAAAATCGATTTCTTCAGTGCCGCAGATAACGTATGAAATACCGAGATCTCTTAAGTACTTCTTATATGTATTGCTTACCTTTTCAGTGAGGACTGAGATAAGTGGATACTCTGTTGCATTATATACGAAATAATTCTGGCTCCAAGGAAGTCTGCCCTTTCTGTCGAGAATTACTGTATACTTGTCTGAATCGTCACAAGCAATGAAGTCACCTTCAGGTACAACGCATGCCGGATCTTCAGCCGGAATAGTACCCTTTACAACGTCACCTTCAACTGAGTTTGTTCCCATCATGAGTGATCCCTTCGGATAAACACTTCCGTTATATCCTCTGTCCTTAAAAAATGGTGCTGCTGCGATTTCTTCAGGTAATCTCATGCTGTTTCCGATAATTCTTCCGTCTACACTTGCGAGACAATGAGTATACATAAATGGCTTCTTCATAACAAATCCTCCTAGACATTATTGTGCCTTTATTCTAACAAAAAAACGAGGGTATTAAAACCCTCATTTTTGAGGGTATTTGCACAATATGGTGGAATAGAATTTGGTGGGCTGAGATGGTGGTTTGCACAAAGTGGTGGTCCAGCATGGTGGGATGACTGCCTTCTCCACCAAATCATGCAAAGAAA
>SVCW01000024.1 GCA_015058155.1 Clostridiales bacterium
TTATGAAGCTCATCAAGCAGGTTTTCGGAGACAACCACTTCGTAAAAATATTTTATAATGTCTTTGTTGCTCATTGCACATCTCCTTCGTCAAATTCTTATTTATCGCTCAGTTTACTCTATCATATTTTTTCGCCGCTTTCAACGCATAGTGAAACTGACGAAGATAACATCCGACAGTCCAAAAGTAAATTGGGACAACGGAAAACGGGATATCATATGCGATTTATGTCACTATTTTTCCGTTGACGAATAAGAAGGCAAACTTTATAATGATACTGTTGCAGATATCATTTGCGGATATGGCGGAATTGGCAGACGCGTACGGTTCAGGTCCGTATGAAGGTTCCTTCATGCAGGTTCGAGTCCTGTTATCCGCACCAAAAAACTCCGGTCACAGGACCGGAGTTTTCTTTTATAATTCAATTGTTATTTCGCGGCGTTCGATTTCATTTTTATCAATCATACTTTCGAGGTATCTTAAGTGGAAACCGTCCTTGTTTCCTCTGTAAAGCTCGATACCGTCTTCAAGCGTCATCTCAGCGATTGATGAATCTTTCAGGTCCGGATTGAGACTTGCAAATGTTTCATCAAGATCAATGTGCTTTCCTGAAAAGTATGCACTATTGATTTCTGCAAATGTTTCCGCAAATAAATCTATCGCTTCATCCGAATACTCAGTTCCGTAGAAAGCTTCCTTTATCTGGAGCCTTCCTACTTCCTTGAAGAAATCAGGCGCATACCAGGAGAAATTGTTGAGCGTTTCATCTGTTATGCCGTTATCTGATGCCCAGCCTTCAACATCTGTTTCACGGACTTCGTAGCTTACGCTTCCGTCTTCATAATGAAGTGCTCCGTACTGAATATGAGTTGTCGAAAGAGATGATGTCGCAATTTCAGTGATTCCATCCTCTTCCATGATGTTCTGGATATGTATATGACCGGAAAGGTTAAGCTTCACACCATATTCATTAAAGAGCGCACGGATTGCTTTGTGGTTATAAAGCTGATATCCGAAAGAAAGAAGTTCGCTGTGTGCAAAAATATTCTGGTGAGTTACGCTTATAACGTTTATGTTTTTCTTTTTTGCAATTTTAAGTTCCTCTTCGAGCCACTCCAGCGTTTCATCGTTTACGAAACCTTCTCCATAGCAGTTTGAATCAAGCATCAGAATCCAGAGGTCAGGTGCAGCTTCATAAATATAACTGAAAGTCACAGCGTCTGTACTTCTCGCCTGAGCAGGTCCGAAGTCATAATACATTTCTATGAACTGTTCTGATGTAGCCGATTCAACAATAGCATATTCGTTTTCCGAAAACGAGAATGATGCCGGCTTATCAACGTCGTGGTTTCCCGGAATTACAAGAACTTCTATTCCTGAAGCCTGGACTTTTTTTAATTTTTCAACAAGGGCCTTATGACTTTCAACTGCCCCGTTCATCGAAAGATCGCCCGAAAGTATCATGATATCAGGCTGATTGACCATATTTTCGTAAAAAAACGCTTCTGCAACAGCTTCGGCATGGTGACTCACTTTTCCGTCACCATTAAGTACAACTTCCATGAAGTACTCACCGTTGTCTGTAAGATCCTGCGATATGTAATGAAGATCTGTCGCAATTACCATATCAACAGGCCCGGAAGCTTCAGTCGTACTTCCGCATGCCGCAAGGCTGCCGCCCAGAATCGCAACAATCAGTACTATCGCCAACAATTTTCTAAAACTCATAAAGAAACCTCTTTTATTAATCTACTAAGGCAAGCCTCCCTAAAGTGCTTTCGGTAAATGCCATTTAAACGTAGTCGCCAACATCCTCACAATAAACACAATTGCAATTCCCTGAAAAACTGCAACAATCTCGCCTTGTTCAAGTAAGAAGTATGAACTATAGTATGTTACAGCTCCCGCAAGAGATGCAACGGCATAAACATTTTTTCTGAATACTGCAGGTATTTCGTTTACAGTCACATCCCTTATTATGCCGCCTCCGCAGCCTGTAATTACTCCGAGGAATATAATGAAAAACGCATTATCCGCATATCCGTTCAGAATTGCTGTTTCCATTCCTCCTACTGTAAAAACTCCGAGTCCGATAGCGTCAAAAATATTATTGATTTTGTCGATTAGTTTGCGGTTTGCAAGATACTTTTCCTTAAAAACCCTAGCAATCATAAAGACTGCGAGCGAAGCAAGAAGGCCTGTACATACATACTCAATTTTTACAAACATTACAGGAGGAAGGTTGCCCATGAAAATATCGCGAGTTGCGCCTCCGCCTACTGCTGTAAAAAGTCCGCAGATTACTACACCGAGAATATCAAGATTCTTTTCTATACCTACCATTGCTCCGGATACCGCAAAAGCAATAGTCCCTATTATTTCAAGTACAAATATCAAGTCTGTCATATCTAATCAATATACTCCTTAATTTCGGCTTCGACAGCCTTTACTTCACTTAAGAAATCTTCTGCCGAGATTCGTGATGCGCCGTGTCCGAGAATGATGAGTCTTTCGAGGTTATCATTTGTTGCAACTCTTACCTGATTATGCTTGCTCATTTCTCTTGAAGTTTTTTCAATGAACTGGTCGGCAGTTTCAGCTTCCTTCGTATAAACGACGCTTATGCCGTTTATCTTTTCTATTTCACGAATCTGACCTGCAATTTTGTAAGCATCGAAAACGATAATAACTTCTTCGTCTTTCATCGCCTTGTAGTTTGCAAGACGGTTAATAAGAAGTGTTCTTGCAAGGTCAAGATTTTCTTCAGAAACTTTTTTTAAATCTTCCCATGCGAATATGATATTGTAACCATCTACCAGAAGATATTTCGGTCCTTTTGTGCGTATTTCCTTACCGCGATAATTTGCTGCTTCGAGATCTCCTGCTTCTCTTCCGCGAGGTGTACGCATCTGGTTGTGAAGTTTTGTTTCCTTGATTTTTCCGTATGTTTTTTCGAAAATCGCAAGAAGTTCTTCGTCTGATGCACTCGAATATGTACGCGGTACATAAACGGGAACCGACTCAAACTCTTCCTTCTTCTGGTTTCTTAAAGGAATGTGCATATGCTTATATACATCGTACCACTTCACAACATACCCTGCTCCGTGTGAACAGAATACAGAATCAGGTGAATTATCAAGATCAGCATCAGGAACATACCCGATGCGGTCAACAACCTCTTCAGCATTAAGACATCTGTCGTAACCACCCGGTGTCAGATTAAGACGGCCTTTGCCATGCGTATATGAAACGACGCTCTTATAATAATCACGCATCTGCGAAACGGGCACACTGCCTGTTATGATTGTTTCCTCTTCAAGCACTATGAGAGGATTCACTTTTGCTCCCATCTGCTGAAGGTCCGTAAGTGCACGACCTGTAGCATCTGTCGGAACTTCAAGCTTGAACTTGTACCACGGCTCGAGAAGCACGTTTACTGCATTCATGAGTCCGTGACGCACCGCTCTGTATGTCGCCTGACGGAAATCTCCGCCTTCTGTGTGCTTGAGGTGCGCCTTTCCTGAAACGAGAGTGATTTTTATATCTGTAATCGGAGATCCTGTAAGAACACCGATATGTGTTTTTTCAACGAGATGTGTGTGAACGAGTCTCTGCCAGTTCTTTTCGAGTACTTCTTCATTTACACGTGTATTGAGGACGATTCCCGATCCGCGCGGAAGCGGTTCGAGAAGAAGATGAACTTCCGCATAGTGACGGAGCGGTTCATAATGTCCCACACCTTCGACAGTATTATCGATTGTTTCGCGGTAGATGATACTTCCGTCTTCAAATTCAACTTCCATATCGAAACGATCCTTGAGAATACGCTTAAGCACTTCAAGCTGAATCTCGCCCATCACCTGGACATTGATTTTCTGGAGGTGTTCGTTCCATGAAACGTTGAACTGCGATTCCTCTTCTTCCAGTTTGCGGAAAATAGCAAGAGCCGGTGTTACGTCAACACCTGCCGGCAGTTTCACTGCATAAGTGAAAATAGGTTCACTGACGAGTTCTTCAGAATTCATTTCAGTACCGAGTCCCTGGCCTGCAAATGTTTCGAGAAGACCCGGCACAGCAACTACGCTTCCCGGAAATGCTTCCGGAATGCTTCTGTACTTAACGCCCGAATAAACTCTGATATCGTTTATCTTCTGCTCACGTCCCGCGATTAAAGGAGTTGTTTTTACTTTCAGGCTTCCTCCGGTAATCTTTATATGTGTAAGCCTCTGGCCTTTTTCATCTTCTGAAATCTTAAATACCTTGCCTGCAAATTCCTTAGGATAATGTTTAACACTTGTAAATTCTTCGAAACCGCCGAGAAGTTCGGCTACGCCTTCATTCTTAAGGGCTGATCCGAAGAAAACAGGGAAAACTTTTCTCGCTGCGATTTCATCCCGGATAATATCATCTCCGATAAAACCGTCTTCAAAGAAAATATCGAGAAGGTCACTGTCACACATAGCGATATTTTCGTAGAATTCATCTTCCGAATTATTACGGAGTCCGAAATCAACTGCGCCTTCATCGAGTCTCTTTTTTATATCATTAAGGAGCGCTTCCTTATCTGTTTCAGGGAGGTCCATCTTGTTTACAAAAATAAATGTCGGGATATTGTAGTGGCGAAGAAGATTCCAGAGTGTTTCAGTATGGCTCTGCACACCGTCTCCTCCATTAATAACGAGGATTGCGTAGTCAAGCACACGGAGTGTTCTCTCGGTTTCTGCCGAAAAGTCTACGTGTCCCGGTGTATCAAGGAGCGAAATTTCTGTATCGCCGACTGTTATCTGTGCCTGCTTCGCAAAGATTGTGATACCACGGTCCCTCTCGATTTCGTTTGTATCAAGAAATGCATCCTTATGGTCCACACGACCCATCTTTCTTATTTCACCCGCAGTAAAAAGAAGGCTCTCCGAAAGCGTAGTCTTGCCGCTGTCTACATGCGCAATAATACCGGTAACAATTCTTTTTTTCATAGTATCGTTCATATTGAAGCCTCCTTTCCGAATCATTTCTAACTAAATATTATAACATACCAATATGTTTCTTGTATATAAAAAGCGGTCCGCTAATTGCGAACCGCCAAAATATAACTGTTGAAAATGCAGTCCTACGCATATTTTTCTGCGAGGATACGTGCCACATGAACACCTGACGCTGATGCCTGTGAAAGTGAGTGTGTCACACCTGAACCATCGCCGAGTGCGTAGAGACCTGGAACCTTAGTTTCAAGGTTTCCGTCTACTTCAATCTTTGAGTTGTAGAACTTTACTTCTACGCCATAGAGAAGTGTATCTTCGTTTGCTGTTCCCGGAGCAATCTTGTCGAGTGCATAAATCATTTCAATGATATCGTCAAGCTGACGCTTTGGAATAACGAGTGAAAGATCTCCAGGTGTTGCCTTTAATGTCGGACGAGTGAAACACTTTTCCATTCTTCTTTCGCTTGAACGTCTTCCTTTTACGAGATCGCCGAATCTCTGAAGGAGTACACCGCCACCGAGCATGTTTGAAAGACGTGCGATTGATTCACCGTATTCATTACTGTCTCTGAAAGGTTCAGTAAATGTATTTGAAACGAGAAGTGCGAAGTTTGTATTTTCTGTCTTAAGTTCCTGAGCTGCGTAGCTGTGACCGTTAACTGTAACGATACCGTTCGTATTTTCTGATACTACTTCGCCGTAAGGATTCATACAGAAAGTTCTTACCATATCGTTGTACTTGTCAGTCTTGTAAACGATTTTACTTTCGTACACTTCGTCTGTGATGTGCTTGAAGATTTCAGCAGGGAGTTCAACTCTTACACCGATATCAACCCGGTTTGACTTCTGTTCAATTCCGAACTGTCTGCAAGCATCAGCAATCCATTTTGATCCTGAACGTCCTGATGCGAGAACGAGATCCTTACATGAGAATTCTTCGCCCTTGTCAGTCTTTACAACGAAATCACCGTTTTCGAGCTTTCCTACTGTGTCAACGCCTGTGCGGAACATCATTTCAACCTTCTGCTTTGTGTACTCATAGATTTTGCCGAGGATTTCCACGTTTCTGTCTGTTCCGAGATGTCTTACCTTGGCATCGAGAAGATGAAGATTGTGGCGGAGAGCCTGAGTCTTTAAATCGCCGCTTGCTGTTGAGTAAAGCTTGGCTTCTGATCCGCCGAAACCACAGAGTACTTCGTCAACGTATTCCATAAGCTCAAGAGCTTTTTCCTTGCCGACATACTTCCAGAGGTCGCCGCCGAATTCATTTGTAATATTGTACTTTCCGTCTGAAAGTGAGCCTGCGCCGCCGTATCCGTTCATGATATGGCATGGTGAGCACTTAACGCAGTTTGTCACTTTTCCGAGTTTAATAGGGCAGTTTCTTTCGCAAAGTTCCGCGCCTTTGTCAATCATAAGTACTGAAGCTCTGGCATCAAGCTTTGTGAGCTCATATGCAAGATAAACACCAGCAGCACCTGCTCCTACAATAATAATGTCATACTTTTTCATTTTATTTCTTCCCTCATTCTATGTATATATGTTATACTAACTTTTAGTATATTTACTCTTCATTATTCTGGAGGTTACTTATGGATAAGAGAAAGCTCGCTATTTCAGCCTTTTTTATGGTCCTTGCACTTATCGCAGTATACTGTATTGCGACAATGCCTAACAGATCATATTTCTTTACAGCACTTTTACTCTGTCTCTTCATGAGCTTCGCCTTTTTCAGACAGGCAAGAAACGGAAAGAGATAGCCGGGATAGCAATACTTACATCAAAACAATAAAAAAGGGCCGTTTTTCACGGCCTTTTTTGTTTTTCTCTTACGCCTGTTCAGCAACGATCTTATCGAATTCAGCAACAGCCTTTTCAAATTCTTCGT
This sequence comes from Clostridiales bacterium, assembly GCA_015058155.1. Taxonomy (GTDB): domain Bacteria; phylum Bacillota; class Clostridia; order Peptostreptococcales; family Anaerovoracaceae; genus QAKD01. The sequence goes on from SVCW01000024.1 coordinate 6,867, forward strand.
CATCTTCGATATCGATGAGTTCGAATTCTTCGTCGCCAACTTCCTTATAGCCGTAGATGTATACGTCGTCTGATCCATCATCAGGGATGAGTGCGATATATTCCTTACCGTCACAATCAAAAACTCCCATGATTTCGCATTCAACTTCTACTCCGTCATCAAATTCGAGAGTGATGAAATCTGCTTCTTCATGATCGTGATCATGGCAATCGCAACCAGGTGCGCACTTTTCTTTATCTGTCATTTGTTTTTCCTCCGATAAATTTAGAAAGATTTACTAACAATACTATATCACTATAGTTTACTTTTTACAATTAAAATATTCTCTTATTTTTTCGGCATTTCTTTCGGTTATTCCCGGAACTTTCACGAGTTCTTCAAGTCTTGCCTTCTTGACATTTTCAACGCTTCCGAAATATGTGAGAAGTGCATTTCTCTTAGTCTGCCCGATGCCTTCAATCTCATCGAGTACTGATGTCAGCATGCGTTTACCACGAAGTCCTCTGTGATACTCGATTGCAAAACGGTGAACTTCCTCCTGAATAGTTCCCGTGTATTTAAAGAGAAGTGCACGCTCCGAAAGCGGAATTTCCTTTCCTGAAACCGAGACAAGAGCACGTGTCCTGTGGTGATCGTCTTTTGCCATACCTATTACAGGGATATCAATTCGCATTGCACCAAGTATCTGCGAAACTGCACTGACCTGACCCTGGCCTCCGTCAATAAGGAGGAAATCAGGAATCTTCACAAATCCCGCATCACCAGCTTCTGCCCTTCTGAAACGTCTGTATATCACTTCCTGAAGGCTGCCGTAATCATTCGGACCTTCGACCGTTCTTATCTTGAACCTTCTGTAATCTTTCTTTACAGGTTTTGAACCTTCGAAGACTACCATGGCTCCTACGGAATCAATACCGTTTGTATTTGAAATATCGTATGCTTCAGCACGATACTGTCTTCCGCCGATTCCTGGAATATCATATCCGAGGTCATGAAGAGCCTTTGTGATTTCGAGTGTCAGGGCTTCGCTTCTTTCGCGCGCCGCCTTGGCTCTTTCATCAATTGTCTTTGCCATTTCGGTTACGTCGCGGCGCGCCAGTTCCAGAAGCGCCTTTTTATCACCTTTTTTCGGCACGACAATCTTCACATTTCTGCCTGAAAGCTGCGACAGATATCCTTCGATGAGTTCACCTTCGGTAAGCTCCTCTTCAACGATGATTTCCTTAGGTATCATCGTAGCATCTGCATAATACTGTTTGATGAACTGTGCTGCAATCGCTTCGTTCTTATCGCTTTCATCAGCCTGCATATTGAAGCTTTCCCTTCCGGAAAGCTTACCGTCACGCACGTAGAAAATAACGGCATACATCTTCTGAGCGCCACGGAGCACAAGCACCATATCCATATCCCCGGCGCCGATTATTGTTACACGCTGGAGTTCTGATATCGCATTCACAGCCGCTATCCTGTCACGACACTTTGCTGCCGTTTCAAAATCGAGCACCTCAGCCGCTTTCATCATTTCCTCGCTTAGCATATCGAGAACTTTTTTGTGTTTTCCGTTAAGGAACTCTATCGCTTCATTTATACTCTCACGATACTTTGCAGGACTTACTCCTCCTGAGCATATTCCTCTGCACTTTTCTATGTGGAAATTAAGACAAGGTCTCGCATTATCTCTGAAATTTCTTTCCGCGCAGCGTTTGAGCATATATAAATCATTCACAAGGTCAACGATTTCGTTTACCGCTTTGGCATCGCTGTATGGTCCGAAATACTTTCCCCCGTCATTTTCAACAACTCTTGTCTTTATCACTCTCGGATACTCTTCATTTAGAGTTACCTTGATGTACGGATAAGTCTTGTCATCACGAAGAAGCACATTGTACTTCGGCATATATTTCTTTATGAGATTGCACTCAAGGATAAGAGCCTCCATCTCTGTGCCGCATGTAATATACTCGAACTCTTCGATGTTTTCCGCAAGTGCCCTGACCTTTCTGTCCGCGTTTTTTGACAGGCGAAAATACTGGCGCACACGATTCCTGAGTGATACTGCCTTTCCGACATATATCACCTGCCCCAGTTTATCCTTATGAATATAAACTCCCGGAGAGTCCGGGAGTTTTTTGAGATTTTCCTCGATGTCAAACATTAGAAACGCCAGTCCCTCTTTGTAATATCTTTTTCGCGTTCGGCTCTCGCTTTTGCTATTTCAAGCGCGCGCTTTTCGCGTAATTCCCTACGTCTCTTTTCAATTCTTCTCTTCTGGACAGTGTACCAGATGAAGAATGCTGCTATTAATACTGCAAGAATTCCTGTAACCCAGAAAATAATATGTGCAGTCTTGTCTTCAATTCCGAAAACTGACAGGAAAGTACCTTCGTCAACCGCAGTCTTTGCAATAGCCGCAGTTGTAACTACAATTCTGTCACCTTCATATACGTTATATACCCCGAGTGCCTGTCCTGTAACAATCGGAGCTCTCTGAGGTTCATAAAGTTCAAGTTCAGTTCTTATAACTGATGATGATGCTTCCTTCGGAAGTGTTACATAAAGGCTTTCTGCAAGCTCAATCTCTACATCGCGCACGCTTCCTCTCTTAACAGGAACCGGGTCAAAAATTTCGAGTTCCTTGTCAGCTGCCTTCACGCCGTAATAATTGGCATAGCCGTAATCAAGAAGTGAAATCGCATCAGCATATCTTCCCATATCAGTCGATTTGAGAACTACGGCGATAAGCAGAGTTCCTTCGCGTTCTGCTGCAGCTACGAGACATGCTCCGGCTTCAGGTGTAGTGCCTGTCTTGACACCTATAGCGCCTTCATATTTACATATTCTGTTCACGCCGTTTACCTGAACCGTATTTACATCATCATATATAAGTCTGTTTGTGTTATAAAGGTATCTTTCGTCCTGCTTGTTTGTTGCAGGAATATAATACTTGTATGTTGTACAGAGTTTTCTGAATTCGTCATTTTCAAGGCAGCCCTTTGCAATCATCGCAAGGTCGTATGCTGTTGAAAGATGGCCTTCAGCATGAAGTCCGTTAGGATTTTTGAAAGTTGTATTAAGTGCACCGAGCTCCTTTGCACGTTCTGTCATAAGCTGGGCAAAAGTATCAAGATCACCGCTTACAGCCTTTCCGATTGCAACAGCTGCATCATTTGCAGATACAGTCATGAGTGAGTTCATTACCTGCTCTACAGTCATACGCTCTTCTTCAAGGAAGAAAATCTTACTTCCATCGACAAACGCAGTATCCGCATCCCCTATAAGAATCTGGTTCATCTCAAGATTTTCAAGTCCGAGAAGACATGTAATCATTTTTGTTGTACTTGCAGGCTCGAGCTTTGCATGTTCATTTTTTGTATAGAGCACCTGTCCGCTATAGCCGTCTATAAGGATTGCGGCTTCAGCAGTAAGCTCCGGTACTGTAACATCGGCGTATACCGGTTCTGCTGCAAATGCACCTCCGAATCCTGTTATCCCTATTATAACTGCGAGTATAACTGCTAATCTTTTCATGCTTACCCCTTTTTCATTTATCACTAACGTTTTTCAGGGCCGCAGAAACCTGCAGCCCCTAATATAATTTTATCAATTCTTATTTATTTGTAAAGAAAAATTCTGCGAGTTCATCGCCGTTTGCGAAGTAAAGTCCTGTCTGTCCTGACTTTTCGCAGAAACTCTTGTTTTCATCAGCATCGAGTTTCATTGTGCTGTCATAAAGTACGAATGGTACCGGTTCTCTCGAGTGCGTACGAAGCACGAGCGGTGTTCTGTGATCAGGAATCACAAGCACTCTGAAATCTTCGCCTTCTTCTTCGAGATACTTAACAATTGGTGCGAAAATTTTTTCGTCGATTGTTTCAAGGCATTCTACTTTACCTTCCATGTCGCCCTGGTGAGAACATTCGTCAGGGGCTTCCATATGCATGTATATGAATTCTGTCCCATTTTTGTATGCTTCGATAGCTGCCTTTGCCTTACCATCGTAATTTGTATGCTTGTTTCCTGTCGCACCTTCAACGTCGATTGAATCGAGTCCTGCGCAGATTGCGATACCCTTGATAAGGTCTACGGCTGAAATAGCAGCACCTTTGATTCCGTATCTTTCTTCAAATGAAGTAAGTGCAGGCTTTGTTCCCTGACCCCAGATCCAGAGTGTGTTTGCAGGGTTCAAACCTTTTTCCTTTCTTGCAACGTTGATTGGATGATTATCAAGAATTTCATAACTCTTCTTCATCATTTCAGTGATGAATTCCGAGCCTTCGCCCTTCGGAAGATTGTCACCAACCTTCTGGTCAAGAACGTCATGTGGAGGTGTAAGATTGTATGCTGTGCTTCCTTCATGAACAATCATGCAATGTCTGTAGCTTACTCCTGTATAGAACTTGATTTTATCAGTCTCAAAAGCTTCGTTGCATGCTTTGATAAGCACATCGGCATCTTCCGTAGGAATATCGCCTGAGCTGTGATCCTTTATGATGAGGTCTTCGTAAGCGCCATCACCCTCAACAGTAATTATGTTTGCTCTGAATGCAACGTCAGTGTCATTCATGTCGATTCCGATGCTTACAGCTTCAAGAGGTGATCTTCCAGTAAGATACACTCTAGGGTCATAACCCATTACTGAAAGGTTTGCTGCATCTGATCCGGGAGCAATTCCTTCAGGTACTGTCTTTACCATTCCGACTCTGCCTTTTCTGGCATATGCATTGATGTTCTTCATATCTGCAGCTTCAAGAGGAGTCTTGCCACCAAGTGCTTCAACTTCATAATCAGCTGCACCGTCAGTTAAAAGAATAAAATACTTCATATTTTTCCCTTTCGCATTAGCAAATCCGATAAACCAGTTATTCCAAATAGTTTTTAGAGATTTTCAGCCTCAAACTTCTTCATGAAGCTGATAAGTGCGTCAACGCCTTCCATAGGCATAGCATTATAGATGGAAGCTCTCATTCCGCCGATTGAACGATGACCTGCGAGATTCACGAGTCCTTCTTCCTTTGCTTCAGCTACAAACTTCTTGTCGAGGTCTGCATCACCTGTAACAAATACAACGTTCATGAGCGAACGGTCATCCTTGTTTTCAACAGGGCACTTGTAGAGTTTGCTTTCGTCGATATAATTATAGAGCTTTTCGGCCTTTGCAACGTCCTGTGCGTTCATCTTTCCGATGCCGCCTTCTGCTTCGATCTTCTTAAATACTTCACCCGCAATATAAATTGCAAAACATGGCGGAGTATTGTACATTGAACCGTTGTCTGCATGAATCTTGTAATCGAGGTATGTAGGAATATTCTCAGGAGCATTTCCGAGAAGATCTTCTCTTACGATTACAATAGTCACGCCTGCAGGGGCAACGTTTTTCTGTGCGCCTGCGAAAATAAGGCCATATTTTGAAACGTCAATTTCTTCCGAGAGAATGCATGATGACATATCTGCTACGAGAGGAATGTCACCTGTATCAGGCACTGCATCTTCACAGAAGTGTGTACCGTAGATAGTGTTGTTTGTTGCAATGTATACGTAGTCGGCATCAGGTCTGATATCGTCCTTTGTTACTCTTGGGATGTAAGTAAACTTGCTTTCTTCTGATGTTGCGATTACCTTTGCATCACCGAATTTCTTTGCTTCTGCCGCTGCTTTCTTTGCCCATGTTCCTGTTACTATGTAATCAGCCTTACCTGACTTGGTCATGAGATTCATAGGAACCATTGCAAACTGGAGTGTGCCGCCTCCCTGAAGGAAGAGCACTTTATAATTATCAGGAATGTTCATGATTCTTCTTAAGCAACTCTCTGCGTCATCGATAATCTTCTGAAATTCCTTTGAACGATGTGACATTTCCATTACTGACTGCCCGCACCCGTTGTAGTTAGCAAGATTCTTCGCTGCATCTTCTATTACGTCAAGCGGGAGCATTGAAGGTCCTGCTGAAAAATTATAAACTCTTTCTGTCATTTTAATATCCTCCAAGTGTCAATAAACATAATTCTGCGAGAAACGCGCAAAAAAACGCAGATTTGCCGCATAATAAAATTAGTATACCACTTTACCTTGCTTTCGTAAAGTGATATAATAGTGAGAAATTGTATTTTTAAACAAAAAGGTGGACTAAATCATGTATAAAATTGCGACTTTAAACAAAATTTCACCAGTTGGACTCGGAAGACTCACAAATGACTACGAGATCACTGAAAACATATCAGAAGCATGCGGTATCCTCGTAAGAAGCCAGGATATGCTCGAAATGGAATTTTCACCATCACTTCTCGGAATCGCAAGAGCAGGGGCAGGCGTTAACAACATCCCTCTCACTCGTTGTGCCGAAGAAGGTATCGTTGTTTTCAACACTCCGGGCGCAAATGCAAATGCAGTTAAGGAACTCGTTCTCTGTGCTATGCTTGCAGACGCACGTAATCTTTACGATGCTATGCACTGGACAAACAAGCTTTCAAAGAGCGGAGGCGGAGACCTCGGTATTTCAAAGTCAGTAGAAAAGGGTAAGGGCCAGTTTGCAGGTCACGAACTTCTCGGAAAGACAATCGGTGTAATCGGACTCGGCGCTATTGGTGTAAAGGTAGCCAACGCATGCGAAGCACTCGGAATGAAGGTTCTCGGTTACGATCCTTTCATCACTGCAAAATCAGCTCACATGCTTTCGGCTGATATCCCGTATTCATCAGACTTAAATGCAATCGTGGCACAGTGTGATTACATAACAATCCACGTTCCTGCGTCACCTAAAACAAACGGTCTCATCAGCAAGGAAGTTATATCAAACATGAAGGAAGGAGCAGTTCTCCTCAACTTCTCAAGAGATAAGCTCGTTGACGAAGCCGCAGTGCTTGCAGCTCTCGAAACTGGTGCGCTCACAAGATACATCACAGACTTCCCTAACGATACAACAATCGGCCAGCCTGGAGTAATGTATATTCCTCATCTCGGTGCTTCAACAGAAGAAGCTGAAGAAAACAGCGCTTCACTTGCCGTTGATGAACTCATGGACTATATCGAAAACGGAAACATTGAAAACTCAGTTAACTACCCTAGATGTTCACTCGGCAAATTCGTTACAGGCCAGGGCAGATCAAGAATCTGTATCCTGAACAAGAACGTTGCCGGCGTACTCGGTGACATCACAGGCGTTCTCGCAAAGATGAACATCAACATCGCCAACATGATAAACAGCAACGCAGGCGACTTCGCTTACACAATGATTGACACAGATACAGAAGTTGACGCTACAGCTCTCACAAGCCAGATGTCAATGTCAGGTATCATAAGAGTTCGCGTAATTAAATAACTACATATTATGAAAAAAAGAGGCAGTTTCTGAAAAACTGCCTCTTTCATTTTAAAGAATTCCTACCATTTTGTTTTGACTTCGAATAGTCCGTGATTTATACACCCGTATGCAATGCGTGTACCACGGATTTTCGGAAGTCTGACTGCCGCTTCCTGTTCCGGATACATTTTGATAAGTATCACTCTATCGTAATTTATAAGCGCAACAAAACTTAAATAATGTTCTTTCGTCATTTCATGACTGAATGTCACAAAAAGTTCATCTTCCACGAAATCAATGATTGCTTCATGGGCTTCATCAGGTGCCTGTGCTTTGAGCGCTTCAAGATTTCTTCCGCAGCACGAAACGTCAGCGTTTCCTGTTGCTGTCATGATATTGCCACAGACCGGGCATATGTAAAACTTTATTCTTTTCATACTTCCTCCATCACTATTCTTCCGAGTGACATCCCCCTGCAGAAGTTTATTCAGATCCACACCAAGTGCTGAGGAAAGTGCCTGCAGAAGTGAAACATCGGGATAGCCGGCAGCGCATTCCCATTTTGATATAGTCTTGTCGCTCACGTTCATAATCTCAGCAAGTTCCTTTTGCGTCATTCCTTTCTCAATGCGAAGTTCGCGTATGATGCTCCCGATTTTTTCAATATCCATATCACTACCTCATTTCTTTATCTCTTATCATTGTTTTTATGATAACTCGCCGGAACCACAAATTCAATCTACGTAGCGTGGAACAAACCAGGATTTCGGGAAAAATTATAACTGGTAGCCGGATTTGATGCACCAAAAATACATTTTGCTGCCAGTAATCTGCTACATATGAAAAAGCCACGCTGTAAAATGAAGTGAACCCCTTTCGTCAGACACAAAAATCTAATGAAAGGGAATCATCTCAGTAAAACGCGTGGCTTCCTTATTTAACTAACCTATTTGATTACTCCCGCTTCCTTAAGTGCTGCAATTTCATCTGCACTGTAGCCGATGCCAGCAAGTACTTCGTCAGTATCTTCACCAATTCTGCCTGCTGCCTTAGGCTCTCTTCTGTCGTAATTTGAGAGGAACATAGGCGGTACAGGCATCATAACCTTTGTGCCATCCTGATAAGTAACCTCTTCAACATAACCATTAACGATAGCCTGCTCGTCCTTGCAGATTGAATTTGTACGAACAGCCACGTCGCAAGGCATACTGATCTTCTGGAAGAGCTTCTTCCATTCTGCCGCAGGCTTAGTTCTGAATGCAGCTTCGAACTTAGCTCTTAATTCGCCTCCGCAACCATTTTCTACAAGTCCCTTTTCAGTAAGGAATCTTTCATCGGATTCCACCTGATCTCTGATACCGAGAACTTCAGAAATTCTGAGAACGTCGATATCATATGACTTTACGTTACAGATGTTGAACCATACTCCGTCTCCGCAGAGGTAATATCCGTTACAAGGATTTGTTGTCATTGCAGGATCAGGGTTAAGTGTCTTTCTTCCGAACTGAGTCATTACAACACCCTGACCATTACACCAGAGACCACTTGAATAAAGTGAACTTTCAACCTTTGTGCCTTCTCCGTATTTATCTCTACCCTGAAGTGCAAGAAGGATTCCTGCAAAGAATGATGATGCAGTTACTGTATCACCAAAAGCATATGTAGGGTTGAACGGATATGATACTCCTTCAACATTCCAGTCAGCAGTCATGCCGCCTCTGAGCCAGAATACTGTTGAGTCATAACCAGGGTCATCCTTGTTAGGACCTACAGGACCATAACCTGAGAAGTGTGCATAAATAAGCTTCGGATACTTTTCTTTTAAAGTTTCATAATCAAGTCCGAGTCTTTCAAGACCTGCTGTTCTGATATTTGTAAGGAAAATATCTGCGTCAGCAAGAAGCTTGTGGAGCATTACTTTTCCTTCGTCTGTCTTAAGGTTAGCAGCAACATGCTTCTTGTTTGAGTTCTGTACTGTATAGAGCGGGTTACATTCATCGTGAGCCGGAAGCTGGAATGAACCTAAAAATCTCTGTCCGTCGCCTTCGAGCGTTTCAACTTTTACTACATCTGCACCGAATGCACATAGAAGTTCTGCCGCTGTCGGAGCTGCTACTACTGTAGATAAATCTACTACTTTAATTCCTGAGAGTGGATATCTTTTTTCTGACATGTCTGTTACCTACCATTTCTATTTATTCTGATTCATTCTAATGGTTTTACTTATGGCATGATTATAACATGTCCATTCAAATACAAAAAGCAAATCTGCAAATACTTTTTGTTCGTCAGCTTCACCTTATAGTAAATGCACTTGCTGCAAGCATCGGCGTCTATATGCAAAAAGGTAGCCCGGTCACATTGTGAACTGACCGGGCACTTGAGGCAATTTATATGTAATATGTGAATTTCCAGTAACTTCTGCCTTGCGAATCAAGTATTCTTGATGATTACCTGTTCCACTACGTCTGCCGCATCTTCACACATGTCGCAGCATGCTTCGAGGCTCATGTAGATTACTCTGTTAGTAATAAGTGATCTGTAGTCAGCATCTGATGCAAAGAGCTGGTGCATTGCTTCTGTATATACGAAGTCTGCTTCGCTTTCAGTAAGATTTACAGTCTGGATGTGGTTCTTGAGACCTTCAGGCTTCTTGAAGTTCTTCATTTCACTGACAACACTTCCAAAGGCAGTTACGCACTTCTTTACAATCTTTGAAAGCTGCACAGCATCAGGAGTAACCTTGGTTACATGGTACATATAGAAGTCCTGAACTACTTCGTCGAGTGCGTCTGTGATATTATCAATAAGCTGTACGAGTCTTAAAATATCTTCCTGATCGATAGGAGTGATGAATTCTGATGTAAGCTTTGTTACGATATCATGGTGGATATCATCGCCGGCACGTTCGATTTCGTGCATCTTTGCACGATAATCGTTTATTGTGTCGAGTGAGAAATTCTCAATAATCTCTTCGAGGAGTTCCGCTGCCTTCACGCAGTAAGAAACCTGTTCTTCCATGAGCTTGAAATAATCGTTCTTTTTCTTTGCCATTTTATTGCTCCTTTATTGTTAACCGAATAATACCAAGAAAAGTTTTGCCATTGCGTATCCGAGAAGTCCGCATCCAGGGAATGTACATACCCATGTCATTACGAGTTCCTTAACTACTCCCCAGTTTACGTTACTCATTCTCTTTGCTGCTCCTACACCCATCATCGCTGTAGTCTTAGTATGCGTTGTACTTACCGGAATACCTGTAAGTGATGAGAGAAGGAGGCAGAATGTTGCTGAAAGGTCTGCCGAGAAACCCTGATAAGGCTTGAGTCTTACCATATCCATTCCCACAGACTTGATTATTCTCATTCCTCCGATTGAAGTTCCTACGCCCATTACTACTGAGCAGAGAACCATAAGCCAGATTGGAACTATAAATGTTGAAGCTGTTGAATCTCCGTTTGCAAATGCCGCTCCGAGAAGGAAGATTGCCATGAACTTCTGTCCGTCCTGTGCGCCGTGCATGAATGCCATCGATGCACCACCGCAGATCTGAGCACCCGCAAAGAAACGTTCACTCTTTAATCTGTCCTGATTTCTGAAGATAAAAGCTGTAGTCTTTGCTACTGCAAAACCTACTCCGAAGCCAAGAATTGTTGAAAGTACGATACCATAGAGAACCTTTACCCATTCAGCCGGATTAACTCCTTCAAAGCTGTTCTGGATCGCTACTGCTGCACCTGTTACACCTGCGATAAGGGCATGGCTCTCACTAGTCGGAATTCCGAAATACCAGGCTGCTGTCGCCCAGATAACGATCGCTGCCATAGCTGCACAAAGCGCGATAAGTGCCGCATGTGTATCTGTACCGAAGTCAACCATCTTGTATATTGTCATCGCTACAGAAGCGTTGACTGATGTCATAACAAAAACACCAAGAAAATTAAATACTGCCGCCATTACGATTGCTTTTCGCGGCGCAATCGCTCTTGTCGATACGCATGTTGCGATAGCATTCGGGGCATCCGTCCAGCCGTTCACAAGAATTACTCCAAGCGTCAGGATTGTTGACACCATCAGCATCGGATTCTGGAGCGCCTGTCCGAAAAATTCAAACATTGACATGAATTCTTACCTCGTCCGTTAAAAATGTCGATTATATATGATTAATCTCTTTCGCAATTTTTCCCAATTATAAATTATCACGAAACACTTTTTACGGTCTATACAGGTAACGTTAAGAGTTTGTAAAATGTATGTAAAACAAAAGAGACGCTGCTCAGCGTCTCTTATTTGCCATATGTTTTGTGTCATCCCAGGCCTTGTTGAACATAACCCCGACACCGAGGAACCAGGCGAGGATGTAGAACCAGATCATGATTACAACTACAGTCGCAAGTGCTCCGTAGATGATATCATAATTTGCTGTATTGTTTGCATATAGCCTGAAAATAGTTGTAGCAAGGAACATTCCGACTGAAGCAAATACTGCTCCGGGAAGAATATCCCTGAACTTCTTTCTGTCCATAGGGAGTATATAGTAATTGTAACTCACCATGAAAAGATAAAGGAAAACTGTAAGCGGCCATCTTACGATAAACCACATACGATTGAGTTCATACGCAATTTCACGGTTAAAAGCAAACCACGAAATAACTATCTTCAGAATCATTTCTCCGTATACAATGATTACAAGCGCAAACGTAAGTGCAAAAAGTGTAAAAGCAATCGTCACTACCGCGCGCATTCTGTCACGCCAGAACCCTTTGCCCATTTTTCTTCCTTCACTGTACGTATAGTTTGTAAGTCTCATCATTGCAAACTGCGCACGTGATGCTGCCCAGAGTGCCATTACTGTGAAGAGAATATTGGTACCTGTTGAAGGAACGAAATGCACGAGGCTTGTGATGATATCAACAGCCTCTCCCGTGATGTACTGTGTAATCCACATTTCAAGGAACTGCATCGAAAGTGAGAAAAGTCCGAGAAGCTGTGAAAGGAGTATCATCATAGGGACAACCGAGAGCATGAAATAGAATCCCAGAGTTGCCGCAAAACCATTGTAAAACGGATCCTTAAACTGCTTTAAAATTGAAAAAGTAATTGCTCTTATTCGTTCTTTTGATAACATTCAAGTAACCTCTCAAGTTCAGCGAGAGCTCTTCCTCTATGTCCTACCTGATTTTTGATATCTGTTCCGAGCTCTGCAAAAGTCTTGTCAAATCCCTCCGGAATAAATACCGGATCATAACCAAATCCGAAGCCGTCTTTACCGCCCCTCTTTTCTTCTGAAATGTGTCCCGGACATTCACCCCTTGCGACGATTGTTTCGCCATCCGGATACACGAGAGTGATAACAGTTACAAATTTTGCTGTACGCTGCTCATAAGGAACTCCTTCAAGAAGTCCGAGAAGCTTTTCATTGTTTGAATCGTATGTTGCATCTTCTCCTGAAAAACGAGCTGAATAAACTCCCGGTGCTCCGTCGATATAATCTACCATGAGACCCGAGTCATCGGCAATTGTAGTTTCTCCGCAGAGTTTCATAACTTCATACGCTTTCTTGTATGAGTTTTCTTCGAAAGTCTCGCCGTCTTCCTCAATTTCTACTTTTGGAACTCCGGCATCGTCTCTTGGGACAACATCCATACCGAATTTTCTTGTGATTGCTTCGATTTCCTTGATTTTGTCTTTGTTCTGTGATGCTGCTATGATCCTTGCCATTTCAATCATCCCCTTATATCTCAATAATTCCTGAGGTTTCCCTCTATTTTACTGAATTGTAAACTGCGTCAGGCATATCTGCGATATCGATAACGCTGTCATGTCTTACAGGCTTCTTGTCGAGATCCTTAAGTCCCTTAGGAACTCTTACACCTGTCTTTTCATTAACCTTGGCGATTGCCATGAAACCGTTTTCAGATGCAGGAAGTCCGATTGCTTCGCCAACGCTTTCGGCAAACTTGTAAGCACTTGCAGTTGAAGCTACGAGTGTAGGCTTTGTATCGCCTGTTTCTTTTCTGTATTCTTCGTAAACCTTGTATCCGACAGCTGTATGAGTATCCATGAGGTAATCATTTTCTTCGTACATCTTTCCGATTGCCGCATTTGTATCTTCAACGCTGCAGAATCCGCCGTAGAAGTCCTTCATTCCTTCCTTCACCTTGCTGCTTACTGTGTAAACCTTTTCAGTATCGAGCTTTTCCATGAGTTCCCTGATTTCTGCGCCGTTGTTGCCTGAAAGATGATAGAGAAGTCTTTCGAGATTGCTTGAAATAAGGATATCCATTGATGGTGAATTTGTCATATAGAAGTCTCTTCTGATGTCATAAGTTCCAGTCTTTATGAAGTCAGTGAGTACGTTGTTCTTGTTTGACGCGCAAATGAGTTTGTCAATTGGAAGGCCCATCTGCTTTGCGTAATATGCAGCAAGAATGTTTCCGAAGTTTCCTGTCGGAACTACAACGTTAATCTCTTCACCGGCCTTTACAACACCCTGCTCCATAAGCTTTGCATAACCATATACATAATATGCTACCTGAGGAACGAGTCTACCGATATTGATTGAATTTGCTGATGAAAGTTTGCATCCTGATTCCGCAAGTTTTGCTGCAAACGCATCATCATTGAAAATCTTCTTTACGCCTGTCTGCGCATCATCGAAGTTACCGTTAATTGCGAAAACGTGTGTGTTGTCGCCTTCCTGGCTTACCATCTGTCTTTCCTGGACTTCGCTCACTCCCTTGTTAGGGAAGAAAACGATGATTTCAGTTCCGGGAACGTCTGCGAAACCTTCGAGCGCCGCCTTTCCTGTATCACCTGATGTTGCTGTAAGGATGCAGATCTTTGAATCTTCATTTTCCTTTTTGATAGCTGTAGTAAGAAGGTATGGAAGAATTGAAAGAGCCATATCCTTGAATGCAGCTGTTCTTCCGTGATAGAGTTCGAGGAAATAAGCATCTCCGGCCTTCACTACAGGAACAACATCTTCAGCTTCGAACTTTCCGTCATACGCGCCGTCAACGCAAAGCTTCATTTCTTCTTCAGTATAATCATCAAAAAAAGCCTTTATTACCTTAAATGCAGCTTCCTTGTATGTAATACCTGCCATATCGTTTAAGTCAAACGGAAGAGTCGGAATTACTTCCGGTACATAAAGGCCCTTATCTTCAGCAATACCTGCAATTACGGCACCTGCTGCTGTAAGTTTCTTTTCACTTCCTCTTGTACTTTCATATTTTCTCATTTGTCTTTCCTCCTAGTATTGAAGAAATCAATGCCTTGAATTCTTCTGCATCATTTATTGCATTCACACGTCTGCGAACCTCAGCTGATCCTCTCATTCCCTTGAGATACCAGCCGACCTGCTTTCTCATTTCACGGACAGCCGCATATTCTCCCTTGTATTCGAGAAGTTCTTCAAAATGTGAAAGCATTGCCGTGATTCTTTCTATATCTGAAGGTGCGGAAGGCTTCGGATCACCATTCCATGCTGCTATAGCATCACGGAAAATCCAAGGGTTACCGAGCGCACCTCTTCCTATCATTACAAGGTCGCAACCCGTTTCATCCATCATGCGGATTGCGTCTTCTCCCGTAACTACATCACCGTTTCCGATTACCGGAATCGAAAGCGCTTTCTTTACGTCTGCAATCTTCGTCCAGTCTGCTTTGCCGCTGTAGTACTGCTCACGCGTACGTCCGTGAACGGCAACTGCAGCTGCACCACCGGCTTCCGCAGCTTTTGCAACTTCTACGACATTTATCGATGCTGCCGTAAACCCGATGCGGGTCTTAATCGTTATCGGTTTTGGTTCTGTCCCGAGCTCCTCTGCACCTTCCTTTGCACCGGCAACAGCTGCCTTTACAATATCGTAAACAAGGTCAGGGTTCTGCATGAGTGCAGAACCTTCTCCATTCTTTACGATTTTAGGTACAGGGCATCCCATATTAATATCAATAAGGACATTATCACGCCCGGCGAGTGCCTTCGTAGTCCATTTTATAACCTCCGGCTCACTTCCGAAAATCTGGAATGCCGTCGGTTTTTCATCATCAAGTATCGTCAGAAGCTTTTCAGTGTTCTTGTCACCGTACATAAGTCCCTTACCTGAAACCATTTCAGAATAAGTAAGTGCCGCTCCGAGTCTTTTGCAGATGCGCCTCATCGGCGCATCTGTAATTCCTGCAAGCGGCGCAAGTAAAAACGGATTCTCAAGCTGAAAGTTTCCGATTTTCAGTTCTTTATTTTTCATTCTTATCGCTACCTGAAGGATTTCTTCTCTCCCTCTCCTTACGATTCTTTTCGTATATAATTTCGAGACCTTCGAGTGTGAGCATTCTGTCAACGATGTCGATGCAGTCAACACCTGACGCAATCATGCTTGCCATACCGCCTGTTGCGATAACTTTTACTTCCTTATCGCCACCGCAGTAGTCCGAAAGTTCTTTTTTCATCTTCTTTACAATGTAGTCAACCATTCCCATATGTCCGTATACGAGACCTGACTGCATTGACGGGATTGTACTCTTGCAGATTACCTGTCCCGGTTCTTCGAGTTCAACCTTAGGAAGCTTGGCAGTTTTTTCAACGAGTGCTTCCGATGTGATCTTAAGGCCTGCTGAAATAGTTCCGCCGAGGTACTCTGCCTTGTCGCTTATTGCACAGAATGTTGTCGCTGTACCAATATCGATTACGATAAGCGGTCCTCCATACTTTGAGTATGCAGCTACTGCGTTTACAATTCTGTCAGCACCAACCTGCTTAGGGTTATCGTACTTTATCTGAAGACCTGTCTTTACGCCAGGTTCGATTACGATAGCCTTACGGTTGAAATACTTTCTTGAGAGGTGCTGAAGTGTGTATAAAACCGAAGGAACTACTGTTGAAATAATAATATCCTTAACTTCTTTAGGATTGAGTCCTTCATACGCAAACAGCTGGTTGATAATCATTCCGTACTCGTCGGCACTCTTCTTGTTATCGGTTTCGATTCTCCAGTCCTGGATTAACTTACCGTCTTTGAAAACACCGAGAACGATGTTTGTGTTGCCGACATCAAATGCAAGTAACATAATTTCCTCCTTAATGCATATTGCCGTTACTTAACTACGCGTTCGAGTCTCTTAAGTGCAAGTGCAATCGTAAGCCCCGGAATTACTCGGTTACCCGTAATTTCTGCACTTAAGATGTCGTTTATCTTCTTTAATCTGTACTGAACCGTATTTGTATGGATACCCATGAACTCACTCGTCTTGGCGCTGTTCATTCCGGCGTCAAGAACGAAAGTCTCGAGTGTTTCGAGAAGCTGTCTGCCCTTAGTTTCTCCAGCTTCCCTGAACGGTTCAAGAAGATCCATATAGTTCTTCTTAACAAAACCGCCGGACTGCTGGATACTGATACAGCTGCTCACGAGTACCATTTCATACTTAGTGAAAACTCTCTTGTATGGGAATACATTCTGTACAAATAACCAAGTCTCGCTGATGAGTCTGTATGCATCAGCCGCTCCTTCAATACCATCAACACCGAGAACGTGGAAGATTCTGATTGGATTTTCAGATGTTCCTTCCTTGTCTTCAGCCTTGAGTCTGCTGAAGAGTTCGTTGCACATGTTTCTGTTATTGTTCATATCATCGAGGTTTCCTGATCCCACACTGAAAATGATTCCATATGTGTCATCACCTTCCGAAACCTTCATGATACGGAGATCTGAAGTTTTTTCAAAGTCCGCTATAATCTGGCGACCTTCAGGTGTTTCTATGCCGCGTGCATAGAAAACACAGAGAATTTCGTCACCCTTTGCGCCTGCATCTTCGCGGAGGCTGTAAGCAACGCTTGTGTTTCCGCGTCTTAAAGCTTTTATGAATTCTGTTTTAGGGTCGCGGTCAGGAGTATACTTCCACATTCCGATTGCGAGTTCAATGATTTCTGCAAGCTTTGTGATTTCTGCCGCTGAATAGCTGTCTTCATTGTCAACGATTAACATGAAGTGCTTTTCACCGTTTATCATAACAGGGCCCCAGTATGTGAGAACTCCGTTTACATCAACGAGTGTATATACAGGTGATGTGTTGAGTTCACGACTTCTTCCCATGCTTACGATTTCTTCAAGTGAAACTCCGTCTCTCGTTTCGATTCCGAGCACCGGATTGAAATCTTCCGAAAGAAGGATAAGCTGGAAATCGTTGTTTAGTGCAGCTTCCTTGATTGCTTCCTGGAAGTTTCTATGCTTTTCGAAGTTGAGAAGATGGAATACTGTATTGCTGATAAGTCTGTTACCGAAATTATCACCGTAAAGAAGTTCTGAAGTGATTTCTCTTGCGATATCAGATGATGTGCGTGTTCCTTCTGGCACTGAAATAAGAACGAGTCCTCCATTTTCAGCTGCTGCTATAACTTCAGGTGAAATTTCCTTTACGACTTCGCCCACATGCATGATTATGAGTGCTGAACATTTGTTGTCACAGAGGGCCTTTACGATATTTACCTGCTCGTCAACGTTGTCTTTTACGTGGAAGAAACCTGAAACAACGAGTTCGCTTACACTTCCGACACATGACGCAGTTTCATTACCGTTTACCCCTTCCAGTACTGAAACGTTTCTTATTCTTTTGCCAATCTCACTTTCCCCTGCCAATACCTTTGCATTCTTAAGAATTTCCATCTGTAATATTTCTTTTACAGTTACTTTCATTGCGGAATTCCTTTCTGTGAATATTACTTCAAACTGAGTGACAACAAATTATTTTATTTCGTCATTTTTTGGCGGGTCTTCTTCGAGTCCGCTACTTATAATGCCTTTGTTAGCTTCTTCGGTGAGCTTGAGCTTTGCCTGGATTCTTGCCTCTTCTTCAGCCATGAGTCTTGCACGCTCAGCCGCTTCTTCTGCATTTGCCTTTTCAATTCTTGCTTCTTCTTCTCTTACGCTCTGAGTGAGTGATTCAGGAGTGTGCGCTCCTGTGAAAAGAGCTTCGAACTGTTCTCCGTCGAGTGTTTCAACT
>SVCW01000025.1 GCA_015058155.1 Clostridiales bacterium
CAAGATCTCTGAGTTTAAAATAGTTGTTTCCGTCGATGTTGTATGCTTTTAGGCACTCAGTCGGAAGATAACTATATTCCGTATACTCGTTTATGAGACTTCCGTCACAGTATACGAGAGGTGTGCTGATTTTCGCAGTATTCCTTGCTTTTCCGTCTGAAACAAGTTCTCCGCCTACCGGTACATATCCTTCACCAGTAGCGATTTCCACGCTCTTCTTGCTCTGGTTCCAGACAACATTAAACTGCTTTTCACTTCCATCGAGCATCATCGCAATGTCACGGAGTTTGAAATAGTTGTTACCGTTGACATTATAAGCATCCACTGCTACAAGCTCTCCGTCAACCATTACAGTCGCCTTGTTCTTCGGTACGCTTATTCCGTTTGTAACGAGCGGATTGTAAACGAGGTAACTTGCATTGCCCTTTGAAAGAATTGTTGTACCTTCAACAAACACGAGGTGTTTCATGTCACCATCACCCCGAGGAAATGGTCCGTTGAAATCTCCGCAAGGAATCACTTCTTTACCGTTTACATCGATAAAGCCGATATCGTAAATATACTGATTGTTTAATATGCGGTCTGTATCTATGTAAACCATTGCGAGTCCTTCATAGAACGGACTGATATATGAGTAAAGCCTTTTTGTAAGGACATTGCCATTTTTATCTTTAAGGCAATACTTGTTGTTTCCATGAGCATAATCATAATACGGAAGGTCGCTTCCATTATCAACGTATACGTTGTCTTCCCCCAGCATATTTATATCAGTATGATAATAACAGCCTGAAACAATTTCATTACCTTCCATATCTATGTATCCGCCATCCATTCTCGAATACAGATCTCTGTAAGGTGCGATTCCATTTTTGAACGGACCAATGTAACCATATTTGAATGGCACAATTTCATTTTCATCCATGTCCATCATGCCCCATTCAAAATCATTCTGGAAATACGTACCACCCTCACCATACTTTGCTGCACGGATGATTCCATTTTCAGGAAGTGCGATTCTTGCATAGGTAACAGGAATCACTTCCTTGCCTTTTGTATCAATAATGCCGTATACTGTTCTGTCATATTTATCAACGGAAGCAACTATGCAATATCCGTCTTCCCATACGAAATCATTTAAATCATTAATATACCCTTCGCATTTGAAAACGAGTTTTCCGTTTTCATCATAGATTCCGTACTGAGTGTCCATGTTGTTATATTCTGTGCCCTTTTTCAGTACTTTTGCTCCGATTCCGCCTGCATTATCATATCTGCCTGAAGGTGCTTCAGCTGTTTCCCATGTTTCACGATTAACAAAAATGCTGTCGTATCCGTCATTGTAAACTGCTTCAAGCCACAAGTTTCCTCTGTCAATAAGTCCGTCAATCGGAATATCAAGAACTCTCTGCCCTTTATCATTGTAGAGATAATTCGGGAAAGGGTAACCTTCGTCATGCTGCATCAACGTGTATTCATTTCCTACAGGTTCATCAAATTCGCCATTGTTTGTTACCCACGGATTTCTTGCATTGTTTGTAAGAAGAACAGGGCCTGTACCATTCTTGATGTTTCCGTATTTCACGTAATCTCTTCCGTCAGTAGTATCCCATGATGTGAAGTTTATGTAATAGCTTCCATCAACTTTTATGTCGTAAAAATGCATACCATTCGGCATTCTTTCGAAGATCGTTCCGTTCTTTGTAATGAACGCCGAATCATAATATCCACCGCTTCTCATTACATAAGCATTCGCCATACCTCCCATAAAGTGACTTCCAAGGCCTATGTTGTTTCCGATGTATTTTGATGTGTATGTAGCAGCTTCAGCTTTTACAGGAATTGATGTTACAAGAAGCATTACGAGTAATAAAGTGCTTACAATTTTCTTTAATTTCATGGTCGCCCTCCTGCGTTAGTCTGTATTAAAATCTTAGCATGTAATCCTTGTATAGTCAAAGTTACTTTCGCTTTTCCGGCAGCTCGCTTATAAGTGTAGATCCTATTACGAGTGCTGCCCCGATAAGCGTCATCAAAGTCATCGGTTCGTGCATTATTACTGCTGAAATAAACACTGCGAGTATCGGGTCTATGTAACTGATGATTGCAACAGTCTGGGCTTTAAGTCCTGCCATTGATCCGAAGTAAAGCGCATATGCAATACCGGTATTTACAATACCGATGTAGATGATAAGAGCGATTACAGCCGGCGTAAATGCAACAGTAGAAATATCCTGCGTCATAAAAGCATACGGTCCTACTATTACTGCAACAGTTATCATCTGCACGATTGTTTTATCATATGCCGGAACATCAGAAACAACCTTGTTCATGATTATCATTTCGGCATAGAAGAATGCAGAAATGAGCGCTATGATTACACCGATAAAGTTGCTGCTTCCCGAAAGGTCGCTACCAATAAGACCTGACACAAAGACGATGCCTATGAGCGCAGTAACTACACAAATCACCTTTTTCTTTGTAAGTTTTTCTCCGAATACGAATGGTGATGCAAGCACAACGATAATCGGCGCCATATAGTTACATACGATTGCAACGGCAACTGACGTGTAATTGAGCGATTCGAAATAAAGAAGCCAGTTCATCGCCATTCCGATTCCAGAAGCAACGAGTTTCCAGAAATTTTTCTTTACAATGTCAAAGGCAAACTTCTTCCCGCTTAATGCCACCAGAAGCATAAGGAATAATGACCCTATGATTCCTCTGAAAAGTGTAAGAAATGCAGCCGGAATCGAGATCAGTTTTCCTACCGCTCCTACTGTCGAAAATATTGTAACTGCTCCGAGGAGCATTCCCATTGATTTTCCTGAATTAGTCTGATTTGTCATTTTAACCTCATATAATGATATTTTTATATATCCAAGCAACGAGAATCATTATACCCGAATCAAACGAAAAATCAAGTGTTCACACGTTTTCCAAGAGCAAAAAAACAAATAACCCGGCTGTCGTGCCGGGGTATCTGCTTGTTTAAGATTATAGGATGAGCAAGTTTATATATCTTTGTTCAAGGCGGAGCCTCGCCTTATTTATGCTGATTTAATATGTTCGCTATAAGTTGAAGGTGAGAAAATCTGAGCAAGACAGCAACCGCAGTTCACTCTCTTACATGTAGCTTTTCTGCACGCTCTGAATCTTTCAAAGAGTGCCTTTGATTCTTCAACATTCGCATAAACTTTCCAGTCTCCAGTATGAAGACATTCCTGTTTATTGATGTACCCGATTATGTCGCAAAGAGGATATCCGAGAAAAACACCAATCTCATGAGGAAAGCAGTCTTCTTTGAGTGTTTCTTTAAGGTGTGAGATATCATCTTCCAGGCAAAAAGACTCAGAGTAGCCGTACGAGATAAGGAACTCTCTAAGTTCCGATTTGCACAAATGTTTTTCGAGAACATCCTTACGGTAGACCATAAGGACTATTCTGCTTTCACACTCACGCAAAATCTCAAGATGAATATTTTTAGAATTGAGGAGATGATTAAGTTCTGTAATTCGTGAACGAAGCTCAGGTACATCACTTTTCTTAACAAATATAATATTTGAAGGTTTGATCCCTGCAAGAGCAGGCGCACAATGATATGCAAGAAACTGATCTACATTAGTAAATTTCATACTCAAAACCTCCTTCTATCAACAGTTCAATTCGAATATGCGGGCAGTATCGCTATCCGCATGCCCATCGGTTAGCATATGCTAACTTTGGTTTTGAAAAAATGCATAGCCGTGGATTTTCGATGGCCGGCTATGCGTTTTGGTGTTTAAAGATAATTGTATCGGTCCGCTAATCGAGTTAGCATAGGATAACTTGTTTATATGTTAGCATATGCTAACTGCGTTGTCAACACAATTTACTAAAAATTTTTTGAAAAACTTTCAGCACAAATATTAGTAACTTGAATTGCGCTTTATTATTGCCATTTTCTTACATTTAATGTATAATTTTTACATTACAGCTTTCGTTCTCATTCATATTGAAACTTACTTCGTACTTTTATGAATTACAGTTTGTGTGCCTTGCTTCGTATTTTGCTTCAGTACAAATTATCGCCTCATTTGATGCGTATTCTGATGCCTATACTATGTTATTTTTGTGTGCTCCAATTTTTCGCTTATATACTACAAACATTTCTGTAAAAAATAAGCCTTTTGTTTGTAGAGTATTAATCCCTTCGGCTTAGCACACAACAACCACTTCAAAGGAGGACTAAAAATGACCATTTTCAAGGATTATTTTAACGATTACTTGTATTCTGCAGAAGAAAAGCTCCATGCGCTCAAATCAGAGAATGCACTTCTTGTCCCTGGAACGTTATGGGTTGAGCACCGTAATGGTAAACTTCTTCATTATCATGTCACCAATACTGATTCCGGGAAAAAAAGGCACTTAATTACACGTGATAAAGAGCTTCTCTCTCTTCTTGCCCGAAAAATATATATTGAGAAAGAAATCGAAGTATTAAATGGTAATATCAAACTAATATCGAAAGCAAAAGCCGACATTGAAAAGCATTTTATGAGTGAAGATGTTAACAGCATATTGTCATATATTTCAAATAGCAATCAGCGAAAAGCATATCTCGACTATTTTTCCTTGCCAGATAATCCGTGTCACAAAATGCCGATAGATTACTCCCGCTATTCTCTCGAGATTATTAAATGGGCAAACGAAGATTATAATAGAAGCAATTATATGCCCGAACGTCTTATGAATATTACTTCGCGCGGCCTTCTTGTAAGATCCAAATCCGAAGTCGGCATTATCGAACAGGTCTATGGTTACAGAGTGCCTTTTCACTACGAAGAAATCATTGAGCGAAACGGTATAAGAGTAGTTCCCGATCTTATTTTGCCCGACGTTCGCGGGAATTTCTGGATCTGGGAGCACGCAGGTATGATGAATAATCCTGAATACAGAAATCGTCATAAAATGAAAATGGAAAAGTATGAATTGCTTGGTTATTATCCGTGGAAAAATATGATTGTCACATATGACGACGAGTATGGTCATATAAACATGAAAACAATACGTAGCGAGATTGAAAGCAAATTGCTTTAAAAAACCTGGATGTTTTACCATTCAGGTCACTTTGTAGCGGAGCGAAAAAAACAAAAATACCCATTGGCTTACGCCATGGGTATTTTTATTGTTTGTGGTGGAGATGAGGAGAGTCGAACTCCTGTCCGAAAGCATTTCCGCAGGACTTTCTCCGAGCGAAGCCGATAATTTAGATTTCACGAGCGAGGTCGCCTGTCGGCAGGCTACAACTTCCGCAATCCCGTTGTTCCCCTGTGCTTCCGGGCGCAGGCACAGAGTTTCCCTGTATAATTGACGCCGGGGTCTTAACCTACAGGTAAATTAAGTCCGACGACGCGACCGCCTATTGCGGTGCTGAACTATGCAGCGTATGCGTAATTGTTGTTATTTTTTGCGTTTATATTTAACGTGCCATTTTTAACGCAGCCTGGCAACTGCGGCTCGCTTATCCTGGTTCTACACCCCCGTCGAAACCTTTACACCCCCGAATAAAGGGACTTGGTAAAAGTCCACCGTATAAGGCCCGCCGCCGCACGCGGCGGACCATAAATGCAAAACGCAAAACACTTTTAAATTCACATAGCATCACTTGTGTAATGCTACTGTACAGTTTCATTATATACTACTTGCAGTCTGTATGGGTTACATAATGATTACAATTGTATTTCTTTTATTAATCACTTCAACCCATGGCTACTGCAGCTGTAACATTGCTTTTATTATTTATTAAAGATACTTCTGATAATCAGCAACATTTTCCTTGAGAAGTTTAGGAATGTTGAGACCGTAAGGACATCTCTGCATGCATGCACCGCATTCGATACATGTAGCAGCCTTTCTCATCTTTTCTTTCCAAGGCTCTGTTGTGTACTGTTCAACAGGTGCACGTCCGAGAAGGAGTGTCATTCTTGCGCAGTTACTGATTTCGATACCCTGTGGACATGCTGACTGACAGTATCCGCAGCTTCTGCAGAATCCGCCGATGAGTTCAGCCTTGTCAGCTTCGATAATTGCTTCAAGTTCAGGTGTAAGTTCCTGTTCGAAGTCTTCTGTATTACATGAAAGGAATTCTTCAAGCTCTTCCATTTTCTGAATTCCCCAGATCGGAAGCGCATTGTCAAATTCGAGAAGTCCTGCAAATGCAGCCTTACCGTTTCTGATAAGTCCACCGGCAAGCCCCTTCATGCAGATAAATCCGATATTCTTTTCCTTGCAGAGTGCTACAAGCTTCTTTTCTTCTTCATTTGCAAGGTATGAGAACGGGAACTGGATTGTTTCGTAGAGTCCTGATTCCGCAGCTTCAAGTGCGAGTGCGATTCTGTGGTTTGTGATACCGATA
Source organism: Clostridiales bacterium (assembly GCA_015058155.1). GTDB lineage: Bacteria > Bacillota > Clostridia > Peptostreptococcales > Anaerovoracaceae > QAKD01. The sequence goes on from SVCW01000025.1 coordinate 6,395, forward strand.
TGGCGTACTCTTCCCTGTTCCTTGAGTTCCATCATCGCTTCATAAAGACCTGTGCCGTCACCTGGCTTTGGTACAAATGGTGGATTGTGGAACTGATGAACATCTATGTAGTCAGTCTTGAGATTCTTTAATGTAATCTCAAATTCCTTTTTGAAAACTTCAACATCAGTTGTCATTGACTTTGAAGCAATATAGATTTCCGATCTTACATCCGAAAGAGCGTATCCGATTTTTTCTTCACTATCTGTATAGAATCTTGCAGTATCGAAATATCTGATACCGCCGTCATATGCTCTTCTTAAAAGCTTCGCTGCCTCTTCAAACGAAATTCTCTGAATCGGAAGAGCGCCGAAACCATTTTTGTTTACTGTAATTCCTGTGCTGCCGAGTGTTACATACTTCATAGTGTAAACCTCCTTCTCCGGCCTTCATGGCCGCCTGAAAAACAAATCCTACTTTCTCATTGCCTGCTGCATTCTTCTGTCAGCATCGCGCTTTGCAATGTCTTCTCTCTTATCGTAGTTTTTCTTACCTCTTGCAACGCCGATTTCAACCTTGCAGAGTCCCTTTTCATTTATGTACATTGAAAGCGGAACGAGCGTAAGGCCTTTCTGCGTTGTATATCCTATAAGCTTTCTTATTTCCTGCTTATGCATGAGAAGTTTTCTTTCTCTCAGCGGGTCAACGTTGAAACGATTTCCCTGCTCATAAGGGCTTATATTCATACCTATAATAATAACTTCGCCATTTATAATTCTGGCATAGCTTTCCTTGATGCTTACCTTGCCCATGCGGACAGACTTGATTTCAGTCCCTGTAAGCACAATCCCTGCTTCGTATGTTTCTTCTATGAAATAATCATGTCTCGCCTTTTTATTATTGGCTACAAGTTTCTTCTGTTTCAATTAAATCACCTTCTGTTTCTCTATTTCCCTTTACCGCATAATCCCTTAAAGTAACGTAATTCTATTGAACGGATACAATCTCACGAATGCCTTTCCCATGATATCGTCGATTTCCACATATCCGATTCTTTCATATCTTGAGTCGAGGCTCACGCCACGATTATCACCCATCGCAAACACACAGCCTTCAGGGACTTCAAAATAGTTGCCTGCATCGGCTTCGTTTGTATATGGCTCAAGGATATAATCTTCTTCAAGCATTTCACCATTAACATAAATACGTCCGTTTAAAATCTCAACCGTGTCTCCCGGAAGTCCGATTACACGCTTGATAAGCATTTTGTTTCTGCCGTTTTCGAGCTTTTCATGTGATTCAAACACGATTATATCGCCGTGCTTAGGATCGCCGAAAAGTGTATATGCCTGCTTGCTGATGAAAAGATAATCGTTGTTCTGGAGTGTCGGCTGCATCGATCTTTCCTTTACGATTGTCGGTTTAACAAACTGCAGAATAGCAACTGCGATTAATATTGCGATTAATATATCTCTTATCCAGCTTTTCAGTGCTTTCATTGTTTCCTGTCTTCTCCTTATTCTTTGCCAAAAATACCTTCTCTGATACGTTTCAGATTTTCCGGAAGTTCACTTTTTATAACCTTTCCTTCAAGATAAGAAAGGTTTCCGCTTCCTTTTATAAATTCAAGTCTGTATGCATGAAGGAACTGCGTAGTAAGATGGTATCTCTTCTCTATAACCCCGTTTATTCTTCTGTCACCATATTTGCTGTCACCTATTATCGGATAGCCGGCCGATGCAAGATGCGCTCTTATCTGGTGTGTACGTCCTGTCACAAGCTCTACTTCTACGAGCGTGTATCCGTGCTTTGTCATAAGCGGTCTTGCGACAGTCTCCATAAGTTTGCCGTCTTCACTATCTATATCTATATCCATCACCCTGACAGTGTTTGCGTCTCCGTCCTTTTCCATTCTGTCTTTCAGGTAAAGCGGCTCATCAAGTTCACCGTATACGATTGTAAGGTAATACTTATTTACATATCCTCTCTCACGAATCATATGATTGAGCTCTCTGAGTGAGTCGCTATTCTTTCCGAAAAGCACAAGACCTGTCGTATTTCTGTCCAGTCTGTTTGCAGGTGCCGGAGTAAAAGTTTTTTCACTTCTCGGATTATATTTACCCTCTTCAATCAGATAGTCTATTACCTGGTTGGCAAGGTGGTTCTTCTTTTCGTTCCTGTCGCCGTGAGTAAGAAGCCCGAAAGGTTTATCAGCAGCAAGAATGTTTTCGTCTTCGAAAAGAACCTTGAATGTCCTTTTGCTCTTCTTCCCCGAAACTTCCTTTTTGCCGCGGTAGCTTTCGATTTCCTCTTCACTCATGAAAAGCGATATTTCATCACCCTGCACGAGCATGTATTCTTCCTTGGAACGCTTACCGTTTACTTTTACATCCTTTCTTATAAGCTTGTAAATCATGGAAAGCGGTGCACTCTTGAGGTATTTCCTGAGGAACCTGTCCAGTCTTTGATTTTCGTCGTTTTTCTCAATAATAATTTTAACCATATCGATTTATTATACTATATTTTCCAAGCTATTCAAAGGGAAACAGAATCATGTAAAAAAAACTTAATAAACTTCACACAATATTCAATTGAGAAATGCCATTTTTCATGTTAAATTATAAGTATCACAAAACAAACCCGGAGAAAATCATGAAAAAACTTAAGGATTTCTTTTACGATAAAAACGATATACTTGTAGCTCTCGTCGTACTTGCCGTTGCGGCCCTCATAGTTACATGGAGAGTCGATGTAATCATGGATTACCCTTCAACTCTCGTGGCTGAAGCAGGTGAACATGGTGGCGAGTCCGAAGACGGTCCTGTAATCGGCCTCCCGCCTGAAACTACTGGAAGCGCCGTTACATCTGGTGAAGCAATCGATAATCCTATTGATTCAGGCGCTGACGAAGTTGATATCTGTGCTGTCTATGTGAATTACGGTGAAGCACTTGAAGTAGTCGGTGCGAACTGCGTAACTGCGGGACTTGTAGGAAGTGTCGATGAGTTTATGACGCTCGTTAATGAAAGGGGCGCTGCTTCAAGCATACAGGCCGGCCAGCACTACATCCCTTCAAACGTAACTCCTGACGAGCTGATTGACTATCTGCTCCAGCCGGGAATGTAGCATAGTAATTCATACCTGCGTTTTAATGACGCAGGTTTTTTTAATCCTCAAGAATAGCAATAATCTGATCAAGTTTCGCCTTCTGCTGCGCATTCATCATAGGTCTCAGGGCTTTTACCGCCTTGAGCTGCTGCTCATAAGTTTTCCTGTCTTTCCTGATAGCTTCCTTGATTCTGTTTATTTCGGCAAGAACTTCCTGTTCGCTTTTCCCCTTATAAGCATCGGCAACTTTCTGCACATCATCCATATTGATGCCTGCACCTCTTCTGCCATCTGAGACCCCACCCGAATCTATTCCAAGCTGACCCGCAAGATCAGCAAGCATTCTGTTTGTTATATCCATCTTACCCCTCCTGATACTTTCTGAAAGGCAGCTTACGCTTCCTTCATTTTCTTTGTTAGTATATGCACTAAAGCCCGTTCGCTTGCATATATTGCTACATCCAAATAACGGAGGTATTATCATGAATCCTTTACCATTGCTTCTGATTCTTGCACTTTCAAACAATTCCGGGAAAAATCCCGTACATATCAGTTCTTTGCCGGCCCGGAATCTTTCTTTTGCTTCAGTTCTGGACACTCAGGACCTCATCATAAAACTACGTCAGACACTTGAAACACTTGAGCGAATCGATCAGATGAAAAACATGGCAAAAACACTTCCTGGAATTACAGGGGCATTTTCAAGAAACGAAAACACACAGTTATTACCGAAACCATCAGGCTCTTCAGAGGGTCTCCCGGACATTTCAAATCTGATGGAAACATTCGGCCCTATACTGAGTTCGATTGCCGGAAACAATCGGGACTCCTGACATGTTAAAAATTACGAAAACATAAACTTTTCATATTGATTTCCACTTTGCCTTTTGATAGAATACACTCTATTATAAAGTTGCATTAAAGGAGATTCGTTTCATTATGAGTATGAATACACTGCTTGCAATAATTACAGTTGTAATATGGTCTTCTATTGCACCGCTTGTGAAACTGATGCTTTCAGACCTTCCTAATTATGAAGTTCTTTCAATAAGCAGCTATCTTGCCGTGCTGTTTCTTATTGTTCTCAATTTCAAAACGGGCAACATCAAAGAGCTTAAAAACTACAAGGCAAAAGACTATGTAATCATTTCCGGACTCGGATTTATCGGGTTTTTCCTTTATAATGCGCTCTACTACTATGGCATCGGAACACTCACTTCACAGGTAGCATGTATACTTAATTATCTCTGGCCTATGATGATTGTTGTTTTTTCATGCATTATTCTCAAGGAAAAAATGACTTTCATAAAAGGCTTTTCCGTGCTTTGTTCATTTGGTGGTATCGTGCTTCTTTCAGTCGGAGGAGGTTCAGGAAATGCTGCAAACTCAGTTCCCGGAATGGTAGCGTGTATCCTTGCTGCTGTTTTCTACGGACTGTTTTCAGTTCTGAACAAGAAGGTAAACTACAATCAGTATATCGCTATGATGATTTTCTGGTTCATATCTGCTTTCTTTTCGATGATTCTTGGTCTTGCGACAGAAACGTGGATTCCAATCACAGGAGCCGGATGGCTCGGCATCATCTGGATAGGCTTTATTGTAAACGCCCTCGCATATCTCCTCTGGGCGCTTGCACTGAACGGTGCAGAAAACACTGCTACAATCGCAAACATTGCCTACCTCACACCTTTCCTTTCACTTATACTTTCGGCAATAATACTCGGAGAAGCAATAACGGCAAAAGCAGTAATCGCTCTCATCCTTATTGTAGGCGGTATACTTGCCCAGAGCTTCCTTGAAACGAAAAAAACAAAATAGCAGAAAACACAAAATCCTGCACCCCATAAGGTGCAGGATTTTTTAATGTAGTCTTATTGATTTTTCTGGTATAAAGGCAGGCCTTTATCTCTGGTTTGAAGCATTGAGAACGTTCTTGATTTTGTGCTGAACCATTGCCTGGATTGCATCTCTTCCTGGTGCGAGGTACTTTCTTGGGTCGAATTCCTTTGGATTTTCAGCGATGAACTTTCTTACTTCCGCAGTCATTGCAAGTCTTAAGTCAGTATCGATATTTACCTTACAGATACCATACTTTGTTGCTTCTCTGATCATTTCTTCAGGAACTCCCTGAGCTCCAGGAATATCTCCGCCGTAAGCATTGCACTTGTCAACGAATTCAGTCAATACTGATGATGCACCGTGAAGTACGAGCGGTGTGTCAGGGATAAGCTTATGGATTTCCTTGAGTCTTTCATAATCGAGGTAAGGTTCACCCTTGAACTTGTAAGCACCATGGCTTGTTCCGATTGCGATTGCAAGTGAATCAACACCTGTCTTTTCAACGAATTCAGCAGCTTCTTCAGGAATTGTGAATGTAGCTGAACGAGCATCTACATTGATATTGTCTTCGATTCCTGCGAGTTTTCCGAGCTCTGCTTCTACCACTACGCCGTGAGCATGAGCATATTCAACAACTCTCTTTGTAATCTCAATGTTTTCCTTGAATTCGTGCTTACTTCCATCGATCATTACTGATGTAAAGCCGTCGTCAACGCACTTCTTGCAGATTTCAAAATCTTCACCGTGGTCAAGGTGAAGAGCGATATCGAGACCTGAATCGATGATTGCTGCTTCAACGAGCTTCATGAGGTATGCTGATCTTGCATACTTTCTTGCGCCTGCTGAAACCTGGAGAATGAGCGGAGCGTTTTCAGCCTTTGCTGCGTCCACGATTCCCTGGATGATTTCCATGTTATTTACATTGAATGCTCCTACTGCGTAATCGCTCTTGAGAGCCTTTGCAAACATTTCTTTTGTTGTAACGAGTGCCATGGTGTCCTCCCTTTTTTATTATCATATGCCAGTGCGCCAGTGAATACACCAGCGCACGTGTTTTCTCAGATTTATTATACTACTTTTCCATGTGTTCTTCAATCAAAGTAGTCTTGAGATCATAAAGTTTCTGTGATAAGTCCACATAATAAGTCTGTGGCTTTTCGAATCTGTACATTTCATCCCAGAGAGTTGCTACCTGTTCAGCGCAGTAACGTCTGATTTCTTCAATGTCAGGTGTCTTGTAAACGAGCTTACCGTTATCAAAAATCTTTTCTCTTAAATCCTTAACCTGGAAGTCTGTAATCTTCTTTCTCTTCCAAGGTGCCTTAGGGTCAAAGATTGCATAAGCTTCACCGTCTGAACCTGGTACAGGTTCGTCGTGGAGCGTAATAACGTCAGCAACAACCTTACCCATTTCCTTGCCGTAAAGTCTGTAAAGCTTCTTGAATCCAGGGTTTGTAATCTTTTCTACGTTTTCTGAAATCTTGATCTTTGGTGTAATTACGCCATCATGTTCAAGTGCTGCAAGCTTATATACACCACCGAAAACTGGTTCTGACTTAGCAGTGATAAGTCTTTCGCCAACACCGAAAGCATCGATTTCCGCTCCCTGGAATACGAGATCCTGAATAACGTATTCGTCGAGTGAGTTTGAAACTGTAATCTTGCAGTCCTTGAGTCCTGCTGCATCGAGCATAGCTCTTGCCTTCTTAGTAAGATATGCGATATCGCCTGAGTCTATTCTGATACCCATGTTCTTCGGCTTCATTTCCTTGAAGACCTTGATGGCATTAGGAACACCGCTCTTTAAAACGTTGTATGTATCTACGAGAAGAGTGCAGTTGTTAGGATAAATTTCTGCATACTTCTTGAATGCTTCATATTCGCTATCAAACATCTGAACCCAGCTGTGTGCCATTGTTCCGAGTGCAGGAGTTCCGAAGTTGATATCTGCGATTGCGCAGGCTGTTCCGATACATCCGCCGATATAAGCTGCTCTTGCACCGTAAGCTGCAGCAGCAGTTCCGTGAGCTCTTCTTGTACCGAATTCCATAACGCCTCTGCCGCGAGCCGCTCTTACGATACGGTTTGCCTTTGTTGCAATAAGGCTCTGGTGATTTATAACAAGAAGAATCATTGTTTCAATAAACTGAGCCTGGATAACCGGTCCTCTTACTGTAATGATTGGTTCGTATGGGAAAATAGGTGTTCCTTCAGGAACTGACCATACATCGCACTTGAATTCAAAATTCTTGAGATAATCGAGGAATTCTTCCGAGAAAATTCCCTTTCCTCTTAAATACTCAATATCTTCATCAGTGAACTTGAGATTGCTTAAATATTCGATAAGCTGTTCAAGTCCTGCCATGATTGCAAAACCGCCGCCGTCAGGGATATTTCTGAAGAACATATCAAAATATGCGATGTCATCTGCGAGTCCTGCCTTAAGGTAGCCGTTTGCCATTGTTACTTCATAAAAGTCTGTAAGCATTGTCAGGTTCAATCCTGGCTTTGAATCGTAATTCATTTTTTCTCCTTTACTGCTAAAGCATTTTCTTCAAGAACTGGCCTGTATATGAGTTTTCGCACTGTGCAACCTCTTCAGGTGTACCTGTTGTTACGATTGTACCGCCGCGATAGCCTCCCTCAGGACCAAGATCGATTATATAATCCGCACGCTTTATCACGTCCAGATTATGTTCAATTACAACTACAGTATTACCCCCGTCAACTAATTTGTCAAGTACCTGGAGCAATTTGTCAACATCAGCAAAATGAAGGCCTGTAGTCGGTTCGTCAAGAATATACAGAGTCTTGCCTGTGCTCTTTCTTGAAAGTTCCGACGCAAGCTTTATACGTTGTGCTTCACCACCCGAAAGCTGGGTTGAAGGCTGTCCGAGCTTTATATAGCCAAGACCCACTTCTTCAAGTGTCTGAAGGTGTCTCTTTATTGACGGGATGTTCTCAAAGAACTTAAGCGCTGTGCTTACGTCCATATCGAGAACATCGAATATGCTCTTGTCCTTGTACTTTACTTCGAGAGTCTCTCGATTGTATCTTTTACCCTTACACACTTCACAAGGCACATAAACATCCGGAAGGAAGTGCATTTCAATCTTGATGATACCGTCACCGTTGCAGGCTTCACAACGTCCGCCCTTTACATTGAAACTGAATCTTCCCTTGTCAAATCCTCTCATCTTGGCATCCGGAAGTGATGCAAAAAGATCTCTTATATTAGTAAATACGCCTGTATATGTCGCAGGGTTTGAACGAGGAGTACGTCCTATCGGCGACTGGTCAATATTGATAACTTTGTCGATATGTTCGATACCTTTGATTTTCTTATGTTTGCCAGGCTTGTCCTTTGTTGCGCCATTGAGCTGCTGGCTGAGAGATTTATTCAGGATTTCGTTTATGAGCGATGACTTTCCTGATCCGGAAACGCCTGTTACGCATACAAACTTTCCGAGCGGAATCTCAACATCGATATTCTTGAGGTTGTTTTCTTCAGCTCCTATTATTTCAATCGACTTGCCGTTGCCTTCACGGCGGACAGCAGGTACTTCTATTTTTTTCTTGCCTGTAAGGTACTGACCTGTGAGAGACTCTTCGCATGCCATGATATCTTCAATCGTGCCTGTCGCTACAATTTCACCACCGTTGATTCCGGCTTCAGGACCTATATCAACAATATAGTCTGCCGCTCTCATTGTGTCTTCGTCATGTTCAACAACGATAAGCGTATTACCGATGTCAGTCAGGTGACGGAGCGTTGCGAGAAGCTTTTCATTGTCTCTCTGGTGAAGACCGATTGACGGTTCATCGAGTATATAAAGCACGCCCATAAGGCTTGAACCGATCTGGGTTGCAAGTCTGATACGCTGTGATTCGCCTCCTGAAAGCGTTGCTGCAGATCTTGAAAGTGTAAGATAGTCAAGTCCTACGTCTGCAAGGAACTGGAGTCTCGCCTTGATTTCTTTTATAATATGGTGACCAATCATTCTGTGCTTTTCGCTCAATTCCATTTCATCAAGGAAAACGAGAATGTCGCCGATTGACATATCTGATAACTCTGCAATATTTTTGCCACCGACAGTTACAGCAAGAACTTCAGGCTTGAGACGAGCTCCCTTACACGAACTGCAAAGATTGAGGTTCATGTACTTTTCCATGTACTCCTTGTACATTTCCGAACTTGTATCACGATAACGTCTTTCAAGTCCTGTAAGAATTCCTTCGTATGTGTGGTCTCGTTTCTGGACTTTGCCGTTGCTTCCTACGTATTCATACTTGAGACGACGAAGGCCTGTACCATAGAAGTATTCATTAAGATATTTCTTCGGAAGATCCTTGAAAGGTGTATGTTCAAGGTCAATTCCGTGTTCCTCAGCAAGTACCTTTGCGATTTTCTTGTAGTAGCTTGTGTACTCTATGAACATGAAAACCTTTTTGAGCGCACCTTCAAGAAGCGGAAGATCCTTGTCCGGTACGATAAGATCAATATCTATTTTATGTGTATATCCAAGACCGTTACATTCCGGACATGCTCCGAATGGCGCATTGAACGAGAACATTCTAGGTTCCATTTCTTCAATACTGATTCCGTGATCAGGGCAGGCAAACTTCGTACTGAAAGTAAATTCCTTAGGCTCTGCTGTATCTGCAACATCCTTCGGGAACTGCACCTGTACCTGCACCAGCCCTTCTCCGTGTGCAATCGCAAGTTCTACGGCTTCAGCAAGTCTTCCGTCCGCACCCGGTTTTACTACAATACGGTCAACTATAATTTCAATCGTATGCTTGAAAGTCTTTTCGAGCTTGATTTCGTCTTCATCAAGAGAATACATCTCGTTATCAACTCTTACTCTTGTGAAACCTTCACGCTTGATTCTGTCGAGAACTTTTTCATGCTGGCCTTTCTGCTGACGGATAACAGGTGCCATCACGATTACGCGTGTACCTTCCGGCATTTCCATGATTGTATCAACTATCTGGTCAACACTCTGACTCGTAATTTCCTTACCGCAGACAGGGCAGTGAGGAATACCGATTCTGGCATACAGGAGACGGAGATAGTCATGGATTTCAGTTACTGTTCCGACTGTTGATCTCGGATTCTTATTTGTAGTTTTCTGGTCAATCGAAATCGCCGGAGAGAGTCCTTCGATATACTCAACATCCGGTTTTTCCATCTGGCCGAGGAACTGACGCGCATATGATGAAAGGCTTTCCATATAGCGACGCTGTCCTTCAGCATATATTGTATCAAATGCGAGCGATGATTTTCCCGAGCCTGAAAGTCCCGTAAGAACAACTAGTTTATCTCTTGGGATTTCAACATCAATATTTTTGAGATTGTGTTCATTCGCTCCTTTAATTACGATTTTGTCTGGCATTTGTTTCCCCTTTTATAATCTTACTTTGTACTCGAAAATTCTGTCACGAAGCTCTGCAGCTCTTTCGAACTGAAGATCTGCTGCCGCCTGTTTCATTTCCTTTTCGAGTTTCTTTATATAATCCTGGAGTTCCTTCTTTGTAAGTTCGAGCGGGCTCTTTCCCTTGTAGAATTCGTCTTCAGGACTGATCTGCTTTGTTGCTTCGATTACGGCACGGATATCCTTCTTGATTGATTTCGGAGTAATACCGTGCTCTTCGTTGTATGCTTTCTGCTTTTCTCGACGTCTTTCTGTTTCATCAATAGCTTTCTGCATAGCCGGGCTGATTGCATCGGCATACATGATTACGCGACCTTCAGCATTTCTCGCTGCTCGCCCTATCGTCTGAATAAGTGATGTTTCTGTTCTGAGGAAGCCCTGTTTATCTGCATCAAGTATTGCAACAAGACTTACTTCCGGAACGTCAAGACCTTCTCTAAGGAGGTTTATTCCTACGAGAACGTCAAAAACTCCCATTCGAAGATCGCGGATAATTTCCATTCTCTCAAGTGTATCAATTTCTGAATGAAGATACTTCACTCGTATTCCGGCATTTTTGAGATAATCTGTCAGACTCTCCGCCATCTTTTTTGTAAGAGTAGTTACGAAAACACGCTCACCTTTTGCCGTAGTCTTATTAATTTCAGCAATAAGGTCATCAATCTGACCTTCGCTCTTTCTGACGTCAATCGGCGGGTCGATAAGTCCTGTCGGACGAATAATCTGCTCGGCAGAAATGCCTCCTGCCTGTTCACGTTCATACCCTGCCGGAGTCGCGCTCACGTAGAGAATCTGATTTACTTCTTTCTCAAATTCTTCAAACATAAGCGGTCTGTTGTCAAGCGCCGACGGAAGTCTGAATCCGTAATCAACAAGCGACTGTTTTCTTGAAAGATTTCCTTCGTACATCGCATGAAGCTGCGGAAGCATAACATGTGATTCGTCGATGATTATAAGGAAATCGTCCGGGAAGTAGTCGATGAGTGTGTATGGTTTTGCTCCCGGCGGAAGGTTACTTATATGACGTGCATAGTTTTCGATACCTTTACACATTCCGATTTCACGAAGCATTTCAATATCGTAACGCGTACGCTGCTCAATTCTCTGCGCTTCGAGAAGCTTGCCCCTGTCCTTGAACCACTGAATACGTTCTTCAAGTTCTTCGCTTATAGTTGTTATAGCGCGCTCCATGTTTTCTTTTGAAGTTACATAGTGCGATGCGGGATAAATTGCAACGTGATTTCTGAGACCGATTATTTCTCCGGTTACAGGATTAATTTCCTTTATAGTCTCAATTTCATCGCCGAAAAGTTCTACCCTGACTGCATTTTCTGCACCCGAAGGATAAATATCGATGATATCGCCACGAACTCTGAATGATCCGCGTTCAAATCCCATGTCATTACGAGTGTACTGAATATCAACGAGTTTTCTTAAGATTTCCTGTCTCGGTTTCTCCATTCCTGGTCTCAATGAAAGCATCTGGTTTTCATAATCAAACGGAGAACCGAGTCCGTAGATACAGGAAACTGACGCAACAATGATTACGTCCTTTCTTTCGGCAAGAGCCGCAGTTGCTGAATGTCTCAGTTTTTCGATTTCAGCATTGATATCCGAATCTTTTTCAATATATGTGTCAGTCGACGGCACGTATGCTTCCGGCTGGTAATAGTCGTAGTAAGATACAAAGTACTCCACCGCATTTTCCGGGAAGAACTCCTTGAATTCTCCGTGAAGCTGTGCCGCAAGAGTTTTATTATGTGAAATGACGAGGGTCGGCTTCTGTACTTTTTCTATGAGCGCTGCCATCGTGAAAGTCTTTCCGGATCCGGTAACACCCATGAGTGTCTGATGTTTTTTCCCACTCAAAATACCGCTTGCGAGTTTATCAATCGCAGCGGGCTGGTCCCCCATCGGGCTGTATGGTGCATGAAGTACAAATCTATCCATAGTTTCCCCCTTATATTCCGGAAGGTCTATTTTCTTGAAGGTCCTTCCTTAAGAATACTACCAAACTTTGTCATGAATGTCACTGTAGTTACAAGTGCTGCAACAATATCGCTCACCGGCTCTGCAAGAAATACTGCAAATACCTTGTTTTCGAAGAAGAGCGGAAGTATAAAAATCAGTGGGATAAGAAGTATTATCTTTCTCAGAACAGCAAGAAGAAGGCTGACCTTCGCCTGTCCGAGAGCCATGAATCCCTGCTGGCAGCTGATCTGGAATCCCAGTGCAAAATACCCTGCCATATAAATTCGGAGAGCCCAGGCTGTATATTGTGCAAGTTCCTTATCACTCGTAAAAATACCTGCAAATACGTCCGGAAGTAATACTATAGCTGCACAGCTTACGCAGCTGAAGACTACACATGCTCCGAACTGTGTGAAGAAAGCCTGTTTTACGCGATTACCGTTTCCGGCTCCGAAGTTATATGAGATAAGCGGCTGTCCGCCCTGGCATATTCCCTGCATAGGGAGAAAGACAAGCTGGCTTACACTTGTCAGGATTGTCATCGCACCTACAGCAACGTCTCCGCCGAATTCCGAAAGGCTCCAGTTAAAGCTAATCGAAAGAAGACTCTCAGTTGAAAGCATCACAAATGTTGAAATCCCAAGCGCAAGGCATGGTCCTATTACTTTTCCTTCAAGTCTGATATTCTTTTTTCTGAGCTTGAGAATCGTTTTTTCACCTGTTATGAAGTTAAGTACCCAGATTGAACCTACTGCCTGGCTTATAACTGTCGCTATGGCAGCTCCTTTCACACCAAGGCCCAGCAGGAAAATAAAAACCGGGTCAAGAATTATATTGATCACCGCACCTATCAAGGTTGTCAGCATACTTATTTTTGTAAAGCCCTGTGTTGTGATAAAAGGGTTAAGTCCCATAACCATCATCACAAAGAAAGTACCGAGTACATATACTCTCGCATAATCTATGGCATAAGGAAGTGTCTCTTTACTTCCTCCGAAAAGGTCGAGAAGAACCGGCGAAAAAGTATAAAACGTCACTGTCAGCACTGCTGAAAAGAGAAGAAGAAGTGCAAAACAGTTTCCGAGAATCTTTTCTGCTCTTTCATTGTCTTTTGCACCCATTGCAATTGCAGCTCTCGGTGCACCACCGGAACTGGCAAGCGCAGCGAAAGCATTTATCAGCATAAGAATAGGCGCAAATAAACCAACGCCTGTAAGCGCCGAGCCTCCGATTTCAGGAATATGTCCTATGTATATTCTGTCTACAACGTTATAAAGAAGATTAACGACCTGCGCCACAACTGTCGGTACCGCAAGTTTCATAAGTAAGCCCGGTATACTTCCGGATCCAAGGTCACGTGTTCTGGTACTAGTTTTCATCTGCATTGTGCTCCGGCTTCAATTCTTTCATTGTCTCATGTTCCTTGCGTTCAGCTTCTTTCTCAGCTTCACGGATTTCCCAATGAATAAGGAATGCCAGTCCTGCTCTGAGTGCAATGATTCCTGCTACAATTCCGATTTCAGCCCATTCACGCACGATAACAGTACGAAGAATTTCACTTCCCATCTTGAATTCAAGACCCATAGCAAGTCCTTTTGCAAGATGAATCTTAACCTCAGAATCGCGTCTTACCATCTTTAAGAGCGCAGTAATACCGCTATAGATGATAATCCCTACACCGACAAATTCAAAAGCTATTATTGCGATACTCGCAATACTTTCGAGTATTTCTTCTAGTGAATGTTCAAGTATTTCCATTGACATGATAATATCTCCGTTCGTTTATATGTATTTCATATATACCCTTTTTTAATAAAGGTTAGCAAATATTTCGCGAAGTTCCGCATCAGAAAGCGACACATAATTGTTTCCGAGAAGTCTCTGCTGATTAGCTACTGTTGACTGTGTAAATATGTCTATCTGTTCTTCCGTCATTCCGTACTCTCGAAGATTATTCTTCTTGACAAACTGTCCGAGTATACAGTCGAGTTCATCGTATGCTTCGTCAGGATGACATCCTGTAACTGCTGCTATCAGGCTGTTCAGAGCGGCTATTTTTCCTTCCGGCATTTTCTTCTGATAAATCTTGAAGACTTCTGTGAAGAACTGGTAATTTGCCTCACCGTGAGGAACATGGAAAGTTCCACCGATTGAATACGAAAGCGCGTGTACAGCGCCACACCCTGCATTACCAAAAGCAATTCCTGCATAAGTTGATGCTATGAGGAAAGGTTTGTAGAGGTCTCTTCTGTTTTCCTCTCTGTTTCCGCCTCTCTTCAGTATTTCCATATATCCGATAAGTATCGTCTCAATTGCCTTTACAGAATACATTTCAGTAAAGTGCGTGGCCTTCGGTGAAAGGTAACTCTCAGTCGCATGGATAAGAGCATCAATTGAACTTGTAGCAAATACGTAATCAGGCATTCCTTCAAGAGTTTCAGGAATAAGCACTGCCTTGTCCGCATAAGTCGCGTCACTTGCAAGTCCTTTCTTGACTTTGAGCGACTTGAGCTCAGCGATCGCAACATTTGTTACTTCCGATCCTGTGCCGCATGTTGTAGGAATTATAAAAAGTTCCTTTGCCTTTTCGGCCGGAACCGCACCTGTAAAGAGTTCTACCGATGAGTAGCCTGTATCGCTTTTCGGAACTCTGAGTGCCATGACTTTGGCAATATCTATAATTGTTCCTCCGCCAAAAGCAATAATTCTGTCATAATCATATCTTTCAGCCTCAGCCATCATCGCATTTATCATTTCATCAGTCGGTTCACCATTACCGTAATTTTCTCTGAAAATAGCCGGCACTTCGATACCGAGCGGTTTTACGAACTGATTGTATCTTCTTTCATTTGTAACTATAAGGTCGCGGGTGCCAAGCGATGCCTGGTCCGCAAACTCTTTAAAAGTATCAAAATACTGAATCTCCGGCTTTATTTTAAAAGACTGCATAGCTACTCCTTCCATATTACATCAGCAACCTGTTATATCTGCGTATTCTAACATTATATTGTAACATATTCGAAAGCAATTTTCAAACAAATGTTCGGTATTCTTTGTTACTATATTCAAGTTCAGCTCCCTTTTACCTTTTGGACTGATTCGGGATATAAAGAACTTCCCTCCGTCAAGGTGACGGAGGGAGGTTTGTTCACGGATCACAACTGTTCGATAAATTATTTTATATATGTCTTTATTGGGATGATTTGAAAAGTTTATTATGATTTGACGTCGATTTCTGGATTTCTCGGTACTTTTTGCAGGTACAAAAATATTCGTTTCAACCATGATTTTAGGAAAGGCACGAAAAAACGTTGTTTTTGTAACCGATGATTTGACTCGTGGTTGCCTTTTTGTAAGATCGAACTTGGTAAAGGTAGATTTCTATGCGGAGTGCAGTTGTAAGGGCAACCATGAACTCAATAACGCAATGCAAAAACCACGAAAAAACGCAATAAGCTTTTGTTCATGGTTGCCTCGCGAAGTACCGGTAGCGA
>SVCW01000026.1 GCA_015058155.1 Clostridiales bacterium
AGCGCCTTTAGGCGCTGACTGAAAGAACCTTGCGGTTGGTGGAACTTTCAGTGCGTCTTAAGGCGCAGCTAGCACAATGCCCTTTTAGGGCTAGTACATACCACTAGTTTTACTAGTGGTTATGATTAATTCCCGGAGGACTTTAGTTAATGAGAAAAATTGCACTTGATGTTGGCGATAAAACTATAGGTGTTGCAGTAAGCGATGAACTCCTTATAACGGCTCAGGGTATTACTACAATTGAAAGAGTAGGGATTAGAAAAGATTGTGGCAAAGTCATGGATATGATCAAAGAATATGACTGTGATACAGTTGTAGTCGGTCTCCCTAAAAAGCTCGATGGTACTGATAGTCCTCAGACCGAAAAAGTCCGCGAATTCAAAACTATGCTTGAAAACAAAATGAGAAGCACAGGAATGGGGAATATCAAGGTAGTATTCCAGGATGAACGTCTTACAACAGTTCAGGCAGAAAAAGTACTTATAGAAGCTGATGTGAGCCGTAAGAAAAGAAAAGAAGTTATTGATAAACAAGCTGCTGTTATAATCTTACAGAGCTATTTAGATACTTATATAAGATAAAGGATAAGGAGAAGGAATATGAAAGCATTAAAAATCGTATCAATTTCATTAGCTGGAGCATCAATGGCATTATCAGTAGCAGCAACTATTTTATGTGTTGTAGATATCAATAATACAAGAAAAAGAAACAAACTTGTGTAATTAATACTTGTAAGCTGTTATTTATTGTATTATATTAAAAATATAATTTAGCGCTAGAGGGTCCTAGAGAATTTTTTGAAGTATAGAAATTGAATAGGGCCTTTTATTTACAAAATGCAACTCTTCCTAAAATCATAATTTTCGGAAGAGTTGAGCTGCTAAAATAGCAGTTTTCTCAAATCTTATACTTTTGATAGCAAATATCTATGATTTGCTATTTTACTTTTAATTATAATATATAGTTTATTATCGTCTTTATAATTTAATATCTTCTATTTTATAATTAAATATCTTCTATTATTATTGCTATCTGATCTAAACTCTTTTTAGCTCAGATTAACTCTTATATACTATACTTTATTAATCAATAAAAAAGCCTCTGAAAAACGAGGCTCTATTTTTCGATTTAAGCGATTTTTTTAGGCATGGTCGATACTTTATACCTTGCAAAAATAACGTTAAAACGCGCAAATCGATGATTTTTAGAAATCCGTGATGAAACTATAATTTTAGTTATAAACCGGAATCTGAATTGTAAGACCTGGGTACAAATCACTAGCTGTTATATCATTAATCTTACAAATCTTGTGTACAGCAGTTCTTGTATCAATATCTGACATATAAACCTTGGCGATATCCCATAAAGTATCACCGTAACAGATTTCTACAGATACGAATTCATCAATTGTAAGACTGGCTGCATTGTATATTCCAAGAACAGCGTTTGTACTTGTAATAAGTGTAAGCATCATGATTACAACAAATAATGTAAATCTGAATCTATTCTTAATTCTGTAATGTTTCTTAGTAGTACTCATGATATTTCCTCCTGATCCCCTTTGCAAACATTTGTTCTAACTTTCTAAGAACATATTAAACGAATGTTTGTTCTTTGTCAAGAGAAAAATAAACATTTGTTCTAAATAATTTTTGAACTAATTCTTACTGAGTTTTGAATATATAAAATCGCTGAAATCGTTGATTTTATCACGTTTCCATATACCTATAACAGTCATGACAAGTACTATTAAGCAAAGAATTAATGCCGATGTGTAGCTTCCAGTGCGTATCATTACCCCTACTACAAGCGAACATATCATCGCGGGCGAACGTCCGACCATCGATATCCAGAAGAACGGTATAAAACGCATGTTCGATACACCAATGGCGTACGCAAATAGATCTTTTGGTATCCCCGGAATCAGATAGATGATAAAAAGTAACAGATAAGCACGCTTACTATTTAACTTATCAATATAACCATCAAGTTTTTTCTGTCCGAAAAACAGATACATTGCATCTTTCCCAAGAACTCTTGAGATATAAAACGCTATAAAAGTACCTATTGCGCATCCACCCATAGTAAGTATGAATCCAAGCCAGAAGTTAAACATATATCCACCTGTAAGCTGAACTGCCTGACCAGGAATTATACATATAACAAGCTGGGCGATCTGAAGAATAAGATATCCCCATACTATGTGTTTGGAATTGTTTTCAAGGAACTCCTGAACTTTTTCTAAAGATCCGAAGTTTTCAAGAAGTTCATGATAATTAAAATAAATAATTAGCGGAATACCTATGACTATTATCATAAGGGCCATAAGCTTAATTATTGTTATTAAATTTTTTAAACGCTTCTTTCTTAATTCGCTCATATTTAAAATCTAACAAGTCCTTTGTCATAAAGAGCCTGAAGTGATTTAATTACACCGAATTTTGAGTGTTCATATGTCAAACCACCCTGGAAATATACATTATAAGGAGCTCTTATAGGACCATCAGCTGAAAGTTCAATTGATGAACCCTGAACAAACGCTCCTGCAGCCATAACAACAGGATCTTCATAACCAGGCATATCCCACGGCTCAGGACTTACATAAGAGTCAACAGGAGCTGCAGCCTGAATACCCTGACAAAAAGCAACCATTGCTTCACCTGAACCAAGTTTTACAGTCTGGATAATATCTGAACGTTTATCTTCAGGTTCAGGGCAAACTTCAAATCCTAAATTTCTATAAACCTGTCCGCAGAGCATTGCTCCCTTTAATGCACCGTTTACTACATGAGGAGCCATAAAGAGTCCCTGGAACATAGTTCTGCTCTGTCCGAATGTAAGACCGCACTCCCCTCCTATTCCCGGAGAAGTCATACGGTAACTTATACTGTCAATAAGATCCTTTCTTCCTGCAATATAACCGCCTGTCAGAGCAAGTCCACCGCCAGGATTCTTTATAAGTGATCCTGCTATCACATCAACACCGACATCTGTTGGTTCAAGAGTTTCGAGAAATTCACCGTAACAGTTGTCAGCCATCACAATAATATCACTTCTGATTCCCTTAACGAACGAAGCAACTTCTTCGATTTCCTTGATTGTAAGAGCTTTTCTCCATGCATAACCTGTTGCTCTCTGAAGTGAAACCATTCTTGTATTTTCATTGATAGCTTCTTTAAGCGCTTCGAAATCGATTTTTCCATCTGGAGTAAGGTCAACCTGTCTGTATCCTATACCGAATTCTTTCATTGAACCTTTACCTTCGCCCCTGATTCCGATTACTTCTTCAAGAGTATCATATGGCTTACCAGTGCAGTAAATAAGTTCATCACCAGGTCTTAAAATACCAGTTAAAGTAAGTGTCAGTGCATGTGTACCATTTACAATTATAGGACGCACGAGTGCTGCTTCAGTATGGAAAATATCTGCATATACTTTTTCAATAGCTTCTCTTCCCGGATCATCATAACCATATCCGGTATTCCAGCCGAAATGCTTATCAGCAATTCTGTTTTTCTGGAAAGCTTTGAGAACTTTGTACTGATTATATGTAGATATTTCATCAACTTCAGCAAACAAATCCTTGATTTCAGATTCAGCATTGTAAACTGCATCAAGAACTTCTTTAGTAACACCGAATTCTTCATTTAAAAAACTATAAGTTGCGTCATTCATTATTAAAACTAATTCCTTTCAAATTAATTATTTTTTAAAAATATCGTCTTCATCAGGATTGTAGAAACCGTCTGTTCTTTCAATTTCCCATTCCATTCCTTTTACAAGATCACGCTTGACGTTCTGACTGTGAGCTGCATATAACTGCGTTGTAGTGACCTGTTCATGATCAAGTAATGCCTGTACATCAAAAATGGAATTACCTCGTCCTATGAGGCTTGTAGCGGCTGTGGCACGCAGTTTATGAGGACTGTATCCGGCTTTTCGAGCAGTTTCCATACCGATTGAAGTATATTTCTTTGTCATATCACGAATAGCACGTTCAGTCATTCTTTTGTTTTGAATTGAAAGAAAGAGAGCATCTTTATGTTCGTCTTCGATCTTTTCTTCACTTGCACGTTCATTATTTATGTAATCCTGTACTACAAAAGTCACGGATTTATTAAGTGGCATAATTGATTCCTTACCACGTTTTCTGTAAATCTTGAATTCTCCGCGCTGGAAATTAAATGAGGAGATGTTGAGCTGCTGCAGTTCTGAAATACGAAGACCATAAGTAAGAAACATAATAAGTATTGCCTTATCTCTAAGTTTAGTCTTTTCCCAGAAAGCACGTTCTTTGTCAGTGAGATGAGTGCCTGCAGATACAGCATCGAGCATTTTCATAACTTCGTCATCATGAAGAGCTTTGATTTCTCGTTCTCCCGGCTTCGGAACTCTTATTGGATCAAACCCGTCTGTTATATTCGTTGAAATAAGTTCGTCTCTGTAAAGCTGTTTGAACATAACTGATACAGAAGATTTCTTTTTTGCAAGCGTCTTGTTGTTGTTTTCATATACGTATACGACATTATCAGTTTCCCGTTCGTATGAACGACAATAATCGATGTACATGTTTATATCAACAGCTCTTATTTTTTCAAAATCAGAAAGTTTGATATCACGTATATTCTCGGCTTCAGTAAGGTCAGGTCTTTCCATAACAAGATACTGACAGAAAAAACGAATATCATATAAATATGCAAGTCTTGTCATCGGAAGTACATTGCCTTTCAGATAACGATGAAATCCTGCAAGAAATTTTGGTAGCTCAAGTTCTAATTCTCTGCACTTTTCTGTTATTTCATATTCTTTTTTAACGATATTATCAGGTTTGTCTCCTTTGTTATGAATTTTTACCTGTTGTTTTTCAGCCAATTTATTATCACCTCTATAGCTTTATCGTCATTTTCATATTCAGAGATATTAAACCAGTTGATGTCAGGATATCGTCTGAACCATGTCATCTGTCTCTTTGCGAGGTGGCGTGTATTCTGCTTGATTAAACGTACAGCCTCATCAAAATCATAATTTCCATGGAAATATCCTATTAATTCTTTATATCCTATTCCTTTCATGGAAATATCATCTTCATTCAGTCCCATTTCAAGAAGTCCTTTAACTTCATCTTCAAGACCCATTTCGAGAAGAATATCCACTCTTAAATTGATACGCTCATACAGCTCTTCTCTATCTCTTGAAAGGCCTATGAGTACATATTCATAATCTGAAGTTTTTACAAAAGAATTCTCAAACGATTTTACCGTACTACCGCTTTCTGCAACCTCAAGTGCACGTACAACTTTTTTAATATTATTGAAATGAATTCTTGCGGCAGCTTCAGGATCTTTTTCCGCAAGCATTCCGTGAAGGACTTCCGGACCTTCTCTTTCAGCAATTTCATATAAGGATTTGCGATACTCGTCATTACCGGGAGCACTCGAAAAATCCATATCATAAATAAGTGAATTTACGTATAATCCAGTACCTCCTGATACTACAGGAACAAGACCTTTATCAAAAACTGTATTAATTGCTTCTTTTGCTAGTTTCTGAAATTCAGCTACAGAAAAAGGTTCTCTCGGATCAATACAGTCAACAAGGTGATGATAGCAGCGCTCCTGTTCTTCCGGTGTAGGCTTTGCCGAACCTATATCCATAAACTTGTACAGCTGCATTGAATCAGCTGATATGATTTCTCCGCCTAGTTCTCTTGCTATTTCTATTGCATATTTAGTTTTTCCAACGGCTGTAGGACCGCATACAACTATAATCTGCTTCTTCATTATACTCTCTTGAACATTTTTTCTATTTCGTATTTACTCATTTTAATAAAAGTAGGTCTTCCGTGAGGACAGGAATAAGGATTATCACATTTTGAAAGTAAGTTTATAAGTTCATCTACTTCTTCGCGATTAAGGACGTCCCCACCTTTGACAGCACTCTTACAAGCTCTCATTGCAATCTTTTCAAGCTGATTATGATTAATAACGCTGCTGCTTTCTGCGACATTATCAACATAATAATTTAGAAAGTCCTCTGCTTCAGCAAGTTGCATAAACATCGGCACAGCTTTTACAATATATGATTTCGGACCGAATTCCTCAATATCAAACCCCATATCATGAAGAGGTTTCATGTTTTCACTTAAAGATTCTTTGATGCTGTAAGAAATGTTTATAATAATAGGAATCATTACAGGCTGCTGAAGTTTTTCTTCATTTTCCCACGATTTCATAAGGCGTTCATAGAATACTCTTTCGTGCGCAGCATGCTGATCAACCATATAGAAACTATTCTCATCAGTTAATAAAATATATGTATTAAAAACTGAACCGCAATAAACGAGATCTGTAAACTCAAAAGGTCTGTTAATCTTAAGTGGTTCAGATATATATTTTTCCGGTGTAGTATCTTTAACTGAAGAAACATTTTCAGAAACAGTATTTTCATTTTTATTATCTTCTTCTCTCAAAGTTGACAATAATTTTTTAATGTTAAGTTGAGTTTCTGAATCCTTAATTTTTACATCTTTAAAAAGATTGGTTTCTGTTTTAGTGAATTCAGAAGTTGTAACTTCTGATTTAACAGCTGTTTTAGCAGTATTTTCAGGTTCTTTCATTTTGAAAATACTCTTCTGTTTAACTTCCGGTACAGCTTCTTTTGTCGAAAGAGCGATTGTAATACCCTTTCTAACAATTTCTATAATGAACGAATTATCGTCGAATTTGACTTCTTTCTTGTTTGGATGAACGTTAACATCAAGTCTTGAAGGATCAGTTTCTATGAAGAGAAATGCAGAAGGAAATCTTCCTTCAAAAAGCCTTTCAGAATATGCTCTCGAAACGCCTTCTTCAATAACTCTGCTATTAATATTTCTACCATTTACAAAGAAAATCTGGTATTTACGGCTTGTTCTGGAAACTCCAGGAGAAGAAACAAAGCCATAAACTCTTGCATAATCTTCCGTGTAATCAACCGGAACAAGTCCATTCTCAATATCTTTACCATATATCGTAAGAATATTGGCCTTTAAATCACCTTTTCCGTTTGTTGAAAAGAGAATATTATCGTTGTTTATCATTCTGAATCTGATGCCGGGATATGCAAGAGCCATTTTTGATATGAAATCAATAATAACGCTGCTCTCAGCTTTATCAGACTTCATGAACTTGAGACGTGCAGGAGTGTTGAAGAATAAATCATTTACGATAAGCGTAGTTCCATCCGGACATCCTGTTTCAGTATGTTCAACTACAACGCCGCCTGAAATAACTACTTTACTACCGAGCTTTTCAGGTGCCTGTTTTGTTATAAGCTCAGTTCTGGATACAGCTGCGATGCTGGCAAGAGCCTCACCTCTGAAACCAAGTGTTTCTATTTTTTCAAGATCAGTATCAGTTTCAATTTTACTTGTAGCATGGCGCTCAAAAGCAACGAGAACGTCCGAAGGACTAATCCCCGCTCCATTGTCAGTTACTCTGATATATGATTTCCCGCCATTTTTAATTTCGCATACGATAGAAGTTGCACCGGCATCAATTGAATTTTCAACGAGTTCTTTTACTACTGAAAGAGGTCTTTCAATTACTTCGCCGGCAGCAATCTTATCGGCCACAAATTTATCAAGAATCCTGATCATTAATTTTTCCTCGCAAGTTCCTGTAATTCCTCAAGAATAGCTATTGCCTTTGAAGGTGTAATCTCCATAAGGTTAAGTGCTTTTAATTTTGTTACAACTTCATCTTCAGCAAATGAGAAGAATGATAGCTGCGTCTGTTCTTCAGGTTCTTCCACGAATGAACTATCAATATGTTTTACTGTACTGCTTATTGCAAGAGTATTATCATTCCCATAAACATTTTCAAGTTCCGAAAGTTTGACTTCCGCATCGTTTAAAACACTCTTAGGTACACCGGCAAGTTTTGCAACATGAATACCATAGCTCTTTGATGCACTTCCCGGTACTATCTTGTGAAGGAATACAATGTTTCCATTAATCTCAGTTACATCTACATTCAGATTTTTAAAGCCTTTAAGTTCGTTTTCAAGTACTGTAAGCTCATGATAATGAGTAGCAAACAGAGTTCTGATTCTACGTTCACTGCAGCAGAGATATCTGATTGCAGCCCAGGCAATTGATAATCCGTCATAAGTAGATGTTCCTCTGCCTATTTCATCGAGTATTATAAGTGAACGTTCAGTCGCACTTGAAAGGATATATGACAGTTCGCTCATTTCAACATAAAATGTTGACTGTCCCTGTGATAAATTATCAGATGCTCCGATTCTTGTGAAAATCCTGTCTACCACGCCTATTCTTGCCGCTTCACAAGGCACGAAACAGCCGATTTGAGCCATTAAAACGATCAAAGCGACCTGGCGCATATACGTTGATTTTCCTGCCATATTCGGGCCTGTAATAAGAAGCATTGATGAATTATTACAATCAACATATAAGTCATTAGGAACAAATACACCATCTTTTACAGCTTGTTCAATTACAGGATGTCTTCCCTTTTCTATTGAAATTTCGCTATCGTCATCAACCTCAGGTTTTATATATCCGAGTTTATCTGATACTTCAGCAAAAGACTGGAGTACATCTAGTTCTGCAAGTGCTTTTGCAGTTTCCTGAAGTTCAGGTATATATGATTTGATTTTGTCACGTAAATCAACAAAAAGGCTATATTCAAGCTGATTGATCTTTGTTTCAGCATTAAGAACAAGGCTCTCCGTCTCTTTCAGTTCAGGTGTAATAAATCTCTCGGCATTTGCGAGAGTCTGTTTTCTGATATAATTATCCGGAATTAAATCATAATAAGACTTTGTAACTTCAATATAGTATCCGAAAACTTTATTGAAACCAACTTTCAGATTCTTGATTCCTGTTCTTTCTCTTTCAGAACTTTCCAGCCCTGCTATCCACTTCTGCGCATCGCTTATAGAAGCTTTCAGATTATCAAGTTCGTCGGAATAACCTTCTTTTATAATTCCGCCTTCTTTAATAATAAAAGGTGGTTCTTCGACAACTGCATCATTTATAAGATTATATAAATCACTAAGTTCTGAAATACGACTTTCGATATCTGAAAGCAAAGAAGTACCGCTAAAAGATATCTCTTCTTTAATATCAGGAAGTGAAACAACAGAATTCCTGAGTGCTATTAAATCCTTGCCGTTTGCAGTATTACAAGCAATTCTTCCTACAAGTCTTTCAATATCGTAAACTCTCTTAAGACCTTCCTTGATATTGTTTCTAATGATTATATCAGAAACTAATACTTCAACTGCGTTTAGTCTGTCATTAATCTCTCTTGAGGTGTTGAGCGGTTCTCTTATCCACTGCTTCATTTTTCTTCCACCCATAGCAGTATGTGTCTTGTCAAGAACACCAAGAAGAGAACCCTGAATCTTGTTGTCGTATAAAGTTTCAGTAAGCTCAAGATTTCTAATTGTCGCTTTGTCGAGCGACATGTGATTTCCTATTTTATATACATTGATACTTGTCAGATGAGATAAATCCTGTTTCTGCGTCTCGATCAAGTATGTAAACAGTGCACCTATCGCACATGTCAGTTCAGGTTCATCATAAAAGTTACGAGTAATACCCGAAACATTCATATCAGTCGAGTTCAGCTTCCCTGTGATAAGTTTTTCAGAAGCGTTATAATTAAAATACTGTTCAGGCAGCAGATTTATATATGCACCCGTAAGTTTCTTGATATCATCAGTATTGATAACTTCAATATTTGATGAAGATACAAGAACTTCTTTGGCATCTATTTTTACAAGTTCATTGAGAAGTATTTCGCATGTATCAGAATCAGTGAAAACAGTTGCGAGAACTTCACCTGTTGAAATATCACAGTACGAAAGAGCTGTTCTGCCCTTTTCATAATAAACTGCTGCGAGATAGTTATTCTCTTTCTCACTAAGCATTGACTGATTAGTAACAGTACCAGGCGTAATAATCTTGATTACATCACGTTTTACTATGCCTTTAGCTAGTGAAGGATCTTCTATCTGCTCACAAATAGCAACCTTATATCCTCTTTCAACAAGTTTAGCAATATATGTATCGGCAGAATGGTAAGGAACACCGCACATAGGTGCTCTCTCTTCCTGCCCGCAGTTTCTTCCAGTCAGAGTAAGTTCAAGTTCTCTTGAGCCTAAAATGGCATCATCAAAGAACATCTCGTAGAAATCTCCGAGACGGAAAAACAGTATGCAGTCTTTGTACTGTTCTTTTATTTCAAAATATTGCTGCATCATTGGTGAAAGAGCCATAACTATTACTTCCTTTAGTTTACATAAAATATTTAACGTTAACTACATCTTTTCGAGTGTTTCATGAGATATAGTAACTATTTTCTGGATTTCATTTTCAATATCAAATGATGGTTCGTCATCTGATTTTACAAGATGCATAAGATATTCGATATTTCCCTTTGCTCCTGTAATTGGTGAGAATGTAATTCCTGAAACAAGTAATCCGTTGTCTTTAGCATAGCCTGCTACATTTCGTAAAACTTCTTCATGCACCTTGCGTTCACGTACGATACCATTCTTTCCTACCTGTTCTCTTCCTGCCTCGAACTGTGGTTTTACAAGGCAAACAAGTCCGCCACCAGGAACGAGAAGCTGTGAAGCTACAGGAAATACAAGTTTAAGTGAAATGAAACTTACATCAATTGATATAAAATTGATTGGATCTTTAACAGTGTCAAAATCGAGGTAACGAATATTTACCTTTTCCATGTTTACTACTCGTTCATCGATTCTGAGTTTGTAATCAAGCTGACCGTAACCTACATCGATGGCATATACTTTTACAGCACCTTTCTGAAGCATACAATCAGTAAAGCCACCAGTCGAAGCCCCTATATCAGTACATACTGCACCTTCTACACTGATACCGAATTCATTTAGTGCCTTTTCAAGTTTCAGACCGCCTCTTGATACGTAAGGACACTGGTTACCTTTTACAAATATTTCTGCTTCTTCGTCTATCATTGTTCCGGCTTTGTCTACAATCTGTCCGTTTACAAAAACGAGTCCTGCCATAAGAGCAGCTTTTGCCTTTTCTCTTGATGGAAAATATCCTTTTTCAGTTAATAATACGTCAATTCTTTCTTTCAATGAATTCACTGATCCTTTCTGCTACGGACTCTGCTGTAAGACCGTATTTTTCAAATAAATCTTCTGTATTTCCCTGTTCTATAAACTTATCCGGCCATCCTATATTATCAGTTGCAATATCAGGATAGTTTCTGATAATAAAACCATTAAGTAATGATCCGAAACCACCGATTACTGTATTATCTTCAATCGTAATAATATTCTTGACAATACTGCATGATTCGGAAAGTGTATTTACATCAAGTGGTTTGACACTTCTTACGTTTACTACACCTGCGTTTATTCCATTATTCTTCAATATTTCAGATGCCTTTAGCGCTACATCAAGCATTTTACCGACAGCCCATATTTCGCAATCACTACCATCGATTAGTCTTACACTGCCTCCATCAAACTCCGGAGAAGGATTATAGGCATCAGCACTTCCTCTCGGATATCTTATAGCACAAGGTCCGTCAAGATTCAAAGCATACTCAAGCATATCTTCAAGTTCCTTACCATCTGCAGGTGCAAGAACTGTCATATTCGGCATACTTGAAAGATAAGAGAGATCAAACACGCCATGATGTGTTTCACCATCATTTCCAACATTTCCTGCTCTGTCCAGGGCAAATACAACTGGGAGCTTCTGCATACATACATCTATTAGAATCTGATCGTATGCTCTCTGAAGGAATGTTGAATAAATCGCAACAACAGGCTTGAGACCAGAAAGTGCAAGACCTGCTGCAAAAGATACTGCATGACCTTCTGCTATTCCTACATCATGCAATCTGTCCGGGTATTTTTTAACAAAACTATCAAGTCCGGTTCCGTCTATCATTGCTGCAGAAACAGCCACTATTCTATTATCAACATCGGCAAGACTCGCTAACTTATCACCGAATACTTTTGAATAACTAGGCGATGAGCTTTTTGAGAGAGGTTTGCCGGTTTCTTTGTCAAAAGGAGAAACCCCGTGGAATTTATTAGGTTCATTCTCTGCGTTTTTGTAGCCTTTACCTTTTTTAGTAATTACATGAACTATTACAGGTCCTTCTGTTCTCTTCGCAAGTTTAAGAGTGTCTATACATTCGGTAATATTATGGCCGTCTATAGGACCAAGATAAGTAAAGCCAAGTTCTTCGAAAATCGCTCCACCATCTACAATTGCGTATTTGAGTGAATCTCTGAAATTTTCAAGGTACTTGTATAAACTGCCTTTACTATCAAGATGTTCCTTGAGCCCCTTCTTGAATTTAAGATAACCGCTTGATGTTCTTAATGTTGAAAGATGTTTTGTCAGACTTCCTGTAGCAGGTGATATCGACATTCCGTTATCATTCAGTACAACAATCGACTTTGTATTCTTTGCAGCTCCGGCATTATTAAGAGCTTCAAAAGCAGTTCCCCCTGTAAGAGCTCCGTCACCGATTACAGCAATTACATCATAATTGTCACCTTTATAATCTCGTGCAACTGCCATCCCGAAAGCTGCAGAAATAGAAGTACTGCTGTGACCACTATCGAAAACGTCGTATTCGCTTTCACATCTTTTTGGAAATCCCGAAAGACCGTTTGTCTGTCTTAATGAAGTGAATTCTTCTGCTCTACCGGTAAGGATTTTGTGCACGTAAGCCTGATGCCCAACGTCCCATACAAGCTTGTCCTTAGGAAAATCAAAGACGTGATGAAGTGCGATAGTAAGTTCTACCGCACCCAGATTCGAGGCAAGATGTCCTCCGGTCTTCGAAACATTGTCGAGTAAAAAATCCCTGATCTCATAAGAAAGAAGTTCCATATCACGAACGGACATGTCCCGAACTTTTTCACTTATTAAGCTTTTGTTAATCTGTCCCATTATAAATCCCCTTAGTTAACTCGTACTTCTAAATCTTTAACAAGATCTGTGAAGAATTCTGCGTTGTCATAATAATCTGCAAGAGCTTCAACTGCATTCACTGTGAGTTCATGAAGTCTCTTCTGTGAAGCTTCAAGACCATAAAGTGCAGGATATGTTGCTTTATTAAGTTCTGAATCCACACCAGTCTTCTTTCCAAGTTCCTTTTCGTCACCTATTACATCCAGAATATCGTCTGCTATCTGGAAAGCAAGTCCGAGATTCTCTGCATAAAGAGTAAGATCGTTGAGCAATTTTGTATCTGCACCACCAAGAAGAGCTCCTGCTCTTACTGCGCCCATAATAAGCGCTGCTGTCTTATTAATGTGTATATAATCAAGCATTTCCTTTGAACACTGCTTGCTTTCTGCTTCGATATCTGCAACCTGACCAGCAACCATACCTCTGCATCCGGCATTCTTTGCAATTTCATAAGCCGCACTGACTCTTCTCTTGAGTTTTTCATGGTTATCAAAATAAATAAGTGAATCTTTTGTCATTGCCTCAAAAGCACTTGAAAGAAGTCCGTCACCCGCAAGAAGTGCCATTGCTTCGCCGAACATTTTATGATTTGTAGGCATACCTCTTCTTAAATCGTCGTTGTCCATTTCAGGCATATCATCGTGAATGAGAGAATAAGTATGAATATATTCAAGTGCACAGGCATAAGGAATCGCTTCCTTGATGTCACCGCCTGCAAAATCACATGCAGCAAGTAATAGTACAGGTCTTAATCTCTTACCACCTGCAGTAAGGCTATACTTCATAGCTTCATAAACAGTTATGCTCTTATGGTCGATTTCCGGTAAAAAATCCAAGAGGTGTTTTTCTACTAACTCTTTGTACTGTTTAAACTCCTGATTCATAAATTTACTCCTTTTCAAAAACTTCAATTTTCTGCTTCAGATTATTCAATATCGATTCACATTTTTCATATAACTTTGTTCCTTCTTCAAAGATTCTGATTGAATCTTCAAGAGAAACATTATCTTTTCTGAGCTCGCTGACAGAGTTTTCAAGTGCCGCAAGTGCTTCTTCAAATTTCATTTCTTTTTCAGCCATGTCAGTTGCCTCCTCTTTCGAGTACTTCAGCTTTAACCTTGCCATCACGGAATACTGCTGTAAACTTATCTCCTTTATCAAGTCTATCTGCACTGCTTATCAGTTTTCCGTTTTCATCAACAATAGCGGCAAAACCGCGTTCGATTATATTTGCAGGATTGAGATCCTGTAATTGACTGTTTGCGTATTTAATGCGCATCTCATATGTCATGATTTTGTTTTTAATATATAAAAGCATTGCTTCAGGAGAGTTCGCCTCCAGAAGTTTTGTTTTATATTCCGCTTTGTGTTTCAGTGTTCTTAATAATTCATCTTTTAATGATGCGATATATTTCTTAAGCTCACCTATGTCAGGAACAGCCATAACTGCTGCTGCGGTAGGTGTTTCTGCTCTTCTGTCAGCAACAAAATCCGATATCGTAAAATCAGTTTCATGGCCGACAGCCGATATTACAGGAATCAGTGATTCGTGAATAGCTCTTGCAACAATCTCTTCGTTAAAAGCCCATAGTTCTTCCATCGAACCGCCGCCTCGTCCAACTATCATAACATCAGTTTCCGGAAAACGGCGATTGATGTCTGCTATAGCTGCAGCAATATCGGGAGCTGCACCAGGGCCTTGTACTAATACTGGATAGACGAATATATCAACATAATTGTTCCTTGATTTAATGATTTTTGTTATATCCTGAACTGCCGCACCAGTTGCAGAAGTGACAATAGCTACTTTTTCCGGGAACTCTGGAAGTGGTTTCTTAAGAGACTCATCAAACAAGCCTTCAGCTGCCAGTTTTGCTTTAAGTCTCTCAAATGCTGCAGCCAGATTACCGATACCTGTCAGTTCAATATCTTTGATATTTAATGAATAAGTACCGCCTCTTTCAAAAATCGAAACATATCCGATCGCAATGATTTCCATACCGTCTTCAAGTTCATAACGAATGTGTCTCAGAACGTCTGCCGGTAAAAAACAACTCACTTTTGATGTCTCATCCTTAAGTGTAAAATACACATGACCTGTGCTGTGATACTTGATATTGGAAATCTCACCTATTACTGAAACATTTGTAAGAATAGGATCTGACGTCAGTATCTGTTTAATATATCGGTTCAATTGTGCTACTTTAACGGGTTTTGCCATATTTCTTTACTCCGAGAAGCGCTGTACCAACAGCATTATCCTGCGACAAATCAGGATCTCCAAACAATAATTCGATACCGGACTTATTAAAATGCGATAATAGCGCATTTCTGACATATCTGCTTGATGAAACTCCACCTACAAAAGCAAATGATTTAATGCCAGTTTCTTTTACTGCATTTTCAGTAATTCTTACAAGCGATGCAGATATTCTGTGAAAAAGTTCTCTTACAAGCATAGCTTCTATAGAGTCTATATCATCTCTCTCAAGACATCTTCTGAACTGTGTATCAATACCTGATAAGTTGATTTCAAGATTATCAACAGTTATTCCTTTAAGAAGCTTTGTTCTTTCACCAGGCATCATAGCAATATCATCAAGTACTTTTCCGGAAGGGAACTCAAGACCCATTGCAACACCTGCTCTGTCAAGAACCTGACCGTATGATATATCTTTTGATCCTCCGATAATTGAAATATCATAACCGCTACCATCATTAACAACTTTCAGCATTTCACATGTTCCGCCTGAAAGATGATAGGCTATGAACTCCTTCTTTGTTTCAAATGGAGTACCCTTGATAACTGCCTCGATATGCCCTTCCTGATGAGAAAACTCATATACAGGTACATCAAGAAGCGCACCAAAACTCTTTGAAAGCGAGAGTCCTGCATTAAAACACGGCATATAAGAACCTTCGACAGGTCTTGGCTTTGATGAAACAGAAATACATACTACATCGTTTTTATCAACGCCAAAAAGCGCTTTCCTAGTCAGCGCTGGTAAATTTTCTATATGCTGAAACAGGGCGTCAGACTGCCTTAAGCCTCTTTCGCCCTGTTTTACACGCAAAAGTACCCTTACATCAGAAACTATACTGTTATCAAAACCGACAACAGCCACAGATGTTTTATAATTACTTGTATCAATTCCTATGACTAACTTTCGTTCACTCATGTAATACCGTTACTTTAGAAATTACTTAATACTCCGTTTATGAACTTACCGCCTTCTTCTGTACTGTACTTCTTAGCAAGATTTACAGCTTCGTTGATTGCAACTTCTTTTGGAATGTCCTCCTCAAATAAAATCTCTGCTACAGCAAGTCTTAAGATTGAAAGATCAACCTTTGGCATTCTTGAAACCTGCCATTTGTTGCTGTTATTATTGATTGCCGTATCAATAGTATCGATATTTTCTGTAACTTTTGAGAAGATGCCATTAATATAATCTATCTGATTCTTTGTCTTCGGAATATTTTCAAGCCATTTATTCTTTAATTCTTCAGAATAATCGTGCTGAATCTCCATCTGGAATAAAAGCTGCATTAAAAGTTCTCTTGCTTCTCCTCTGTTCATTGAATAGTTCCTCCTGTTTATTTCAAGGGAGTCTTACACCCTGTACATGTACATTGATAGATTTTACCGATAAGCCGAATTTGCTCTTTATTTCATGTATGATATTCTTCTGGATATCCCATGCTACTGATGGAATATTTTCATCAAAATCAACAACAACATAGATGTCGATTTTGAAGCCGTCATCATCTTTTGAAACTTTCACGCCCTTATAAGAAGAGTCTTTTTTTGAAAAGTTGATTGCAATCTTATCAGGTAGTGTCCCTGAAAGAGCTGCTACTCCATCTGTTTCAAGAGCAGTCTTTGCCGCAAGAATTGCTATTGTTTCTTCTGATACTCTTATTATACCTTTACTGTCGTTTGAATTAGTATTCATCCGGCTCCTCGTAACGTAAAAAAGTCTTTAAATTACTTGAAAATAACTAATTAATTTTACCACAACTATTCCGAAAAAACAACAATAACTATTCCGAAAAAACCATCTCTAATATGTACTCTGAATCACGATCTGACTTGCTTCTCTTCCTGTCTCCCTCATAATTATGTCACATATTTTTGCAATTTCCTGCTCTGCAATTTCTTGTTTGTTAACTGTAACATTTACAGATGTTTCACTTATAAGTACAAAACAATCAGGGAGCCCCTTCGTTTCAATAATGCTCTCTATATTGTTTTCAAGATTCATGTACTCAATTATTTCCAGTTTTTTAGTTGTCGCATTACTCTTTTCTTCTTCAGTCTGAGCTTCGGCGATCACATCAGATAACATTGAAATAACCTGATTTCTGTCCATATCTACTGTTGCTCTTAATTCATCGAAGTATTCTGACGAACCTTTATCATAAACATCATCTGATAACACAGTTTCAGTTACTCCTGATCCTGTTACTGCATCATTACTTCCTTCTACCTTCTTTAATTTAAGACTATCAACCAGTATTTCACCATCATGTTCAAGTATATCAGAAGTATCATCATTTACATATTCTACTTCATTAGATACAAGATCAGCTGCTTTTTTCATTGTACCTACAGTAGTTGCCATTCCGCATATAAGACATACACAGAGGCTGAGTACTAAAAATTTCTTATTTTTACTCATTTCTGTCACTCCTCACAATCCTTTTCGAAAACCATAACATTCGAAACCGGAATATCGAATACAGCTGCTACTGCGTTTGTAAGATTATTCTTAACTACAGCATTCTCAGCACCACTTGATGTTACTATCACTCCGGTAACAGCGTCTTTTTCACCATACTGAATCAGAAGATCAACTTCTCCTGCACCTTTTATATCAGATAATATCTCAATCAGTGCTGTTTCTGTTGCGCCGTCATCGTCAATAATCTGACGTCTTCCATCTGAACCTGATGTAAATACATCAATTGTTAAGATACCAATTGCTGATATTATAGCTATAATAAGAATCTTCATGAGAAACTCTTTCTTCTCCGGAGTCATTTCCGGTATTATTTGATTTCGCATTATAGTCTCCTTCTATAATATATTTTTCAAACCCGTTACTATGCTATGAATTTGACGATAGGAAGAAGCATAGTACCCAGTACTGATAGTGAAATTACATACTTTACGTATCTGGCAATGTTTCCTTCAGGCATTAATATTTCAATAAATGAAACACCTACAATCATAATGAATATGTCATGAACGAAATTTGTGATTTCCTGCATTTTATACTCCTATCCCTATAATTACCGATAAAAATATAATAAACATCATTGACGTCAAAAATAGAATTACGCTCATAGTAATAACTGAATTTCCCATCTGTCCTAGACATTCACTGATTTCGCGGTTTCCCAAAGGCTCAGCTATTATCGAAGTAATTTTATACATGACCGCAATCGCAATCAGTTTAATTATCGGAACTATGAGTAAAGTAACAATTATTAGCACTCCGACTATTCCTATCCCGTTCTTAATTGTACGTAAACACATGATTACCATATCAATAGAGTCAGCTGCAAAACCGCCCACTATCGGAACGAAGTTATTTACTGAATACCTTGCAGTTTCAATTAATAGTCCATCAGTTGTTTCTGCTACGAACCCCTGAATGATTGATACTCCTCCGAAAATTGTAACGCAAATACCACATAGAAATAATGACGCACTTCGAATGAAAGACGCCAGCCTGCTGATGTAACTATCATCATTAAGACTGTTTACCATATAGAAAACCGTTGAAATGAATACCCCTGGGAGTATTATTGTTGACATTACAGTATTGAAAGCCGCTATAGTACCTGTAATAACAGGACTAAGCAAACCTCCTGAAGTAATTCCGCCTGTTGATATCAGGACAGGTATAAGAATCGGCAGTATGATCAACATTGTATTTGACATAAGTCCTACTGAATCTCTTGCAATATCGTATACTACTCTGAAATTTGTCATACAGAGACCCACTATAAAACATGTTGAAACAAGCATTGCTATATTGGATACTGCTTTTTCGCCGAATGAAGATGATAAACTTCTTAAAAGTCCGATAAGCATTGTTATTATTATGATTTCCACACCGATAATCAGTGTGCTCTTCAATTCATATGTAAATAGTTCTGTTATTCTTGTAAATATTTCTCTTGTATCGAACAATGCTTCACCACTCATAATACTTCCAATCACATTTTCGACACTGATATCACCAAATATCAATTCTTTATCGTTAACATTATCATTCAGAATACTTTCAAGTTCATCGAGATTCAGCTCTGATAATTTCTCTTTGATTATTTCTTTATATTCCATATACACCTCTACAAAATACTGTTCAAGGTTTCGATAATGGTAACGAGTATCGGCATAGATAAACAAAAGATAATCACTTTCCCTGCCAATTCTGTTTTTGTTGCAATGGCACCTTCACCTGCGTCTCTGCATAACTGAGAAGTAAAATCAGTAATATACGCAACTGCGATTACTTTAATCAAAACAGGAAAGAAAGTCTGTCCATATGTTAAGCCTTCATATATACTTTTCAGATAATCAAACACTACAAGAAGTTTACCGAGTAACATTACGAATATTACAAGACATGATGCCAGAACAAGGTATATTGCATATTCCGGTTTAATGTTTCTTAAAACGCCTAAAGACATTACTGCGATTATTGCAATTCCTACAATCTTAATGATTTCATATTCCATTCTTCACCTACAATGAAAACAATGTCTGCAGTTCGCCGAATAAGCCGGCTACCATATTGATCACGAGACCTATTACAATTATTATTCCTGCAAGCGATGTCATCATAGCCTGATCTTCGCGCCCGGCTTTACTCAGAATCGTTGATAACACAGCAACTGATATTCCTATTGCTGCTATTTTAAAAATAATATCTACATCAAACATGTTTCCCTCCATAAAAGTCAAATCAGAAGTATCACAATTGTAATTCCAGTGATTACTCCAAGACTCAGCACCATTTTCCCTTTTGTTTTCTTTTCTTCTCTGGCTTCGCAGAGCTGTTCTCGAAGATTAATCAGAGACAACTCTATAAGTTTACTCTGTCCTGTTTTCCCTGTTTTTCCAAGATCACATCCTGAATTCATTATCAATCGAACATCTTCATCTTTCAGCGCTGTTCCTGCATAGTTGGCTTCTGCAGCACGTTCCCAGGCTTCATATATAGAAATGCCTCGATTCGATGAATATATCTCATAGACTTTTCCGAAGAAACTATAATAAGATAGTCTCTTGCATATTGCAGGTACATGTTCATTTCTATAATCAATCTCAATCCTGAGCTTTTCAAGTTGAACTATATAGTCTTCAAGGATACGCACTCTTTCGGTGTAATTCATATATTTAATTAGTCCTGCAATACTGCACCCTGCTATAATCGTCATGTACAAAATAATTTTTATAATTATCATCCCCTATTTCAGTTTCATAATTGACTTGATTGTACACGGATAAGGATTTCTATCCAGAAACAGGATAATATTGAATAATTTATAATCGATTACTTCCTTTAATGGTCCGTGTTTCAGTCGTTCAATCGAATCACCATGTGCCGTGGCAATTATTCTGGTTCCTGATGTTAATGCAGTAATAATTGCTTCGATATCTTCACTTTTACCGATTTCATCAGTCACTATAATATCAGGGCCCATTGAACGTAATAGCATCTTCATCCCTTCTGCCTTCGGACATGAATCAAGAACATCGGTATTCGGTCCGATTTCAAATGAAGGTTTCCCCTGGAACATTCCTGCTATTTCCGATCGTTCATCACAGACACCAACATTGAACTCCATAAAACTCAGAGTTCTTACCATGTCTCTTAAAAAAGTGGTTTTGCCGCATCCGGGAGGTGAAACAATAAGTACGTCACAAAGATAATCTTTATAGTATTTATTAATAAATTCACTTGAAATCCCTATATATTCTCTCGCCTGTCTTATATTAATTGACGAAAAGTTACTGATAGTACTTATCTTCCCGTTATCAACTACCGCATGTCCGCAAATTCCGGCTCGATGACCTCCAAACAATGTAATATAGCCGTTTCTAAGCTCTTCTTCATAAGCATAATATGAGTAATTCATAAATTTATTTATACATTCGTTAAGTATATACTTATCACATTTCAGGTTGCCTGCAATAATCTTTCTCGTATCAAACAACTTGTAGGAACAAACCTGTCCGTTTCTTATCCTCATTTCATTAATACGTTTCAAATCATTATCAGTGATATATAAAACTTCGTTCAGTAACTCTTCCGGCAACAATCTCAATAGTTCATAAAAAGTATGTTTTGAATATTCCATCACCTATCTTGTCCTTTCTTTTGTATATCACTATAAGTATTCTTCAGCTTTTCGATTATTACAAAAAAATAAAAACACTGCAGAATATACTGCAGTGTTCAGACTGTAGACAAAAGGCCTTCGGCATTCAACTGCCGAGGGCCTTTCTTGCTACAGCTCTTCTTTTTTAAGCGAAACTGAAGATATTTTTAGAAAAACAGTCTTTCATTATCCTGCTTTTCTCC
>SVCW01000003.1 GCA_015058155.1 Clostridiales bacterium
AATTATTCGATGATACCTGATACAACGCCTGAACCTACTGTTCTTCCACCTTCTCTGATCGCGAATCTGAGTCCTTCTTCGATTGCGATTGGTGTGATGAGGTTGATTGTCATTGTGATGTTATCTCCAGGCATGCACATTTCTACGCCTTCAGGAAGCTGAAGATCGCCTGTTACGTCTGTTGTTCTGAAGTAGAACTGTGGTCTGTATCCGTTGAAGAATGGTGTATGTCTTCCGCCTTCTTCCTTCTTGAGTACGTATACTTCTCCTGTGAACTTTGTGTGTGGGTTGATTGTTCCTGGCTTGCAGAGTACCTGTCCTCTTTCGATTTCTGTTCTCTGTACTCCTCTTAAGAGTGCTCCGATGTTGTCTCCTGTTTCTGCCTGATCGAGGAGCTTTCTGAACATTTCTACGCCTGTTACAACTACCTTTCTCTTTTCTTCTGTAAGTCCGATGATTTCTACTTCATCTCCTACCTTGAGGACTCCTCTTTCTACTCTTCCTGTTGCTACTGTTCCTCTTCCTGTGATTGAGAATACGTCTTCTACTGGCATGATGAATGGCTTGTCGTTATCTCTTTCTGGTTCTGGAATGTATGTGTCTACTGCTTCGAAGAGTTCAATAATCTTGTCTCCCCATGGTCCTTCTGGATTATTTAATGCTTCAAGAGCTGATCCTCTGATGATTGGTGTGTCATCTCCAGGGAATTCGTACTGGTCAAGGAGTTCTCTTACTTCCATTTCAACGAGGTCGAGAAGTTCGTCGTCGTCTACCATGTCGCACTTATTAAGGAATACGATGATGTAAGGTACGCCTACCTGTCTTGAGAGAAGGATGTGTTCTCTTGTCTGTGGCATAGGTCCATCTGTTGCAGCACATACGAGGATAGCTCCGTCCATCTGTGCAGCACCTGTGATCATGTTCTTTACATAGTCAGCATGTCCTGGGCAGTCTACGTGTGCGTAGTGTCTGTTTGGTGTTTCGTATTCTACGTGAGCTGTAGCGATTGTGATACCTCTTTCTCTTTCTTCTGGAGCCTTGTCGATCATGTCGAAGTCTACCTTTTCACCGAGACCGTATCTCTGGTTAAGAGTCTTTGTGATCGCTGCTGTAAGAGTTGTCTTACCGTGGTCAACGTGACCGATTGTTCCGATATTAACGTGTGGCTTATTTCTTTCGAATTTCTGCTTTGCCATTTTTCTGGGACCTCCATAAATTTAATACTTAATTTTGAGATCAGGCCACGCCTGACGCTTTTACTAAACATACATATTAATGATACTCCTTTTGCAATTCAATGTCAATAATTGCAATGCTTTTAAGCACTAAAAAAGCGTCTCTTACTGACGCTTTTTTCTTTTTATTCAAGCACGTATTTCTCTACTTTCTTTTTTATACGCTGAATCGCATTATCAATCGACTTCGGTGTTTTTCCGAGGTCTTCTGCGATGACATTGTAGTTCTTTCCCGAAAGATATGCGCTCCAGACTTTCTGCTCGAAACTGCTAAGGAACTGAGGTGTATTGATTATAATCTGTTCAATCATATCACGGACGAGCATAAGTTCCTCCGGGCTTCCTTCCGAAGAAGCAAGTATGTTTTCCATCTTTTCGCTGTCTTCCTTGTCACCCGCCGGAATATCGAGTGAAACCGAGCTGTTGAGCGGAAAATGTTTGTTGCGGCTTGCTGTCTTGATTGCACTGATTATCTGCCTGTTTACGCAGAGACTTGCAAAAGTCCTGAACGAAGCATTTTTTCCTTCTTCATATCCCTTTACGGCCTTGAACAGTCCTATCATGCCTTCCTGCATCACATCTTCATTGTCAGCGCCTGCAATAAAATAAAGATGAGCTCTGCTTTTTACAAGGTCCTTGTATCTGCTTATAAGGGCCTCTTCAGCAGTATGGTCACCCTGCTGTGCTTTGATGACAAGTTCTTCATCCGAAACTCCGTC
Organism: Clostridiales bacterium; assembly: GCA_015058155.1. GTDB lineage: Bacteria > Bacillota > Clostridia > Peptostreptococcales > Anaerovoracaceae > QAKD01. The sequence goes on from SVCW01000003.1 coordinate 1,955, forward strand.
ATATTTTCTGAACATCAGGGCACCTCCTTCCAAAACTCATCTTTCATTCAGATTTTACTTTAACTTAGCTTTTAAATCTCTCTGGCGACGCACTTCATAAAGAAGGATTGCCGCTGCATTTGATGCATTGAGCGAATTAATCTTACCCATCATCGGCATCGATACCGTGAAATCACACTTTTCGCTTACGAGTCTGCTGATTCCGAATCCTTCCGAACCTACAACCACAGCAATTCCGCCTGTGAGGTCAGCTTCGTAATAAAGCGTATCTCCCATATCGCATGCTGCAATCCAGAGGCCTGCCTCCTTAAGTTCTTCAATCGTCCTTGCGATATTTGTAACTCTTGCTACAGGCATATACTCTACAGCTCCTGCCGAAGCCTTTGCTGCAACTTCAGTAAGTCCCACACTTCTTCTTTTCGGAATGATAACTCCATGGGCACCTGCGCCCTCAGCAGAACGCATGATAGCTCCAAGATTATGAGGATCTTCAAGCCCGTCAAGAATTATGATAAAAGGATCTTCCCCTCTTTCTTTTGCAAGCGCCAGGATGTCATCAACTTCCTTGTATTCGTACGCTGATGCGTAAGCGATTACTCCCTGATGATTAGTCGCTCCTGCGATTCTGTCGAGTGCAGTCTTTTCGGAATTCACAATCATGATTCCTCTGTCTTTTGCCATTCCGATAATCTTCTTGATTGAGCCTTCCTGTCCGGGACCTACAAGAATCTTATCGATGTCTCGACCTGAGCGAAGTGCTTCGGTAACAGGATTTCTTCCTATGATGATGTTGTTATTAGTCTTTTTATTTTCCATAACAGCCCTATCTTGTATACTTTGTAAATTTGTAGGATATACCGTTTTCAGTCTGAGTCTCGCTTTCCCACACAAGCTTCATAACACCGGCAGAAACAAGCTCGTCGAGATCTTCAAAATGCTTGTCTGCCTCATACTCTCCGTCAATCTTTGTAACAAGAAACTCAGTACAGTACGGAAGGAAAATATTATATATGTTTTCACCGCCTGCTACTATAACATCTTCGTCAATGTCAATTCCTTCTGAAAATTCGAGAGTCAGGAGTATTGTCATAAGATGGTCGAAGTTGTTTGCTACAAGTACTCTTCCGCCTTCTTTTGCTTCAGCTTCATAATTCTCATCACTTGACATTACAACTGTAGTTCTTCCCGGAAGAGCCTTGCCGCCTGGAAGTGATTCGAGTGTCTTTCTTCCCATGATGAGAACCTTGCCGAGTGTCTGTTCCTTGAAATACTTGAGATCGCCGGGAATGTGGACAAGAAGTGCATTATCCTTACCTATTCCCCAGTTCTTGTCAACTGCTACGATTGTCTTCATATAATCACCTTCTTAAATTGCGATTGGAATTCCTGTTATCTGAGGATTCTTCTGATAGTCTATGATTTCTATGTCATCAGTTGTAAATTTGTAGAAGTCCTTAACATCAGGATTGAGTCTGAATTTAGGTGCAGGGAACTGTGGTCTTTCGATAAGTTCCTTTACAATCTCAATATGTCTGTCATAAATATGTGCATCCGCAATTACATGAACCAGTTCACCAGGTTCAAGTCCTGAAACCTGTGCCATCATGTGAACGAGTACTGAATACTGCACAACATTCCAGTTGTTTGCTGCAAGCACATCCTGTGAACGCTGGTTTAGGATTGCGTTGAGCTTGTTTCCTGTAACGTTGAATGTCACGCTGTAAGCACAAGGTTCAAGGTTCATTTCATGAAGATCCTGGAAGTTGAAGATATTTGTCATGATTCTTCTTGAATATGGTGTATTCTTGAGGCACCAGAGTACGTTGTCAACCTGGTCCATTTCACCCTGGGCGAACTTGTATTTAACACCCATCTGATAGCCATATGCCTTTCCGATTGAACCGTCTTCATCAGCCCATTCATCCCAGATATGAGGCTTTAAATCATGGATATTGTTTGACTTTCTCTGCCATATCCAGAGGAGTTCATCAACAGCCGACTTCACAAATGTTGGACGGAGAGTGAGAGCCGGAAATTCTTCCTGAAGGTCATATCTGTTGATTACGCCAAATCTCTTGATAGTGTGCGCCGGTGTACCGTCTTCCCATTTTGCTCTTACTATCTGGCCTTCAGATGAGTAACCGTTGTCAATGATATCGCGACACATGTTTACAAATAATACGTCTGCTTTACTCATTATTTTTGACTCCTTTCTTTTTCTATGGCGGAAATTGCCGTATTTATCATTAATTCAAGTCGTTCCTTTTCTTCAAGAAGATAAAGGTATCCGACAAGTGCTTCAAACGCTGTTGCCCATTTATATGTCATGGCGTCTGCATTTTTGGCTTTTGATGATATCTTGTGATTTCTTGCTCTTCTTACGATTGCAGCTTCATCATCAGTTAATCGAAAAGCTCCTTCAGAAGGAGCTTCGATATCTTCTTTTTCACGTACAAATTTCTTTATGGCAAATGCCTGTCCGTCAGCCCTTACGAATGCCACGGCTCTTTTGTGGAGCACATCAACATTCGAGGCATTGTCATGCATGACATACTGTCTTACGTATGTTTCATATACGGCATCGCCGATGTAAGCAAGAGCAGTTGTATTCATCTGCCTTACATCCATAATTTATCCCTTAATAATCTGTACGCCCTGTGGTGTATCCTTTAATGTGATTCCCTTTTCCTTGAGAATGTCTCTGATTTCGTCAGCTCTTGCAAAGTTCTTATCTTTTCTTGCCTGCTGTCTTTCGTCAACGAGAGCCTGGATTTCAGCGTCGATTCCGTCATCTTCATTGTCCTGAAGAAGTCCGAGAACGTTTGTGAGTTCGAGGAGGAGGTCAAGTGCAGCCTTTGCGAATTCCTTGCTTGCTCCGTCCTTTGTCTGTGTATTGATTGCTGTTACGAGTTCAAAGATAGCTGTAATTGCGTCTGCAGTGTTGAGGTCGTCGTCCATCTTTTCGATGAAGTCAGCCTTGTACTTTCCGAGGTCTTCGAGCGCTTCCTTTTCTGCATCAGTCATTCCGTCAGTTCCTGCACCTGCGAGATACTTGAGGTTGTCTCTTGCATTCTGCATTCTTGCAAGTCCGTTCTTTGACTGTTCCATAAGAGCATCTGAGAAGTTGATAGGGTTTCTGTAGTGACCTGAAAGGAGGAAGAATCTCATTACTTCTCCGCTGTAATCCTTTAAGATGTCACGAACTGTAAAGAAGTTACCCTTTGACTTACTCATCTTTTCATTATCAATTGTGATGTATCCGTTGTGCATCCAGTAGTTAGCAAACGGAACGCCGTTGCAGCATTCTGACTGGGCAATTTCGTTTTCATGATGAGGGAACTGGAGATCCTGTCCGCCTGCATGGATATCGATTGTGTTTCCAAGGTGCTTCTTTGACATTGCTGAACATTCGATATGCCAGCCTGGTCTTCCCATGCCCCAAGGAGTTTCCCATGCGATTTCATCATCAGTCTTTCTTGCCTTCCAGAGAGCAAAGTCGAGAGGGTCATTTTTGATTTCACCTACTTCGATTCTTGCACCTGCTTCGAGGTCATCGATGTTCTGCTTTGAAAGCTTGCCGTATTCGTCAAACTTACGAGTTGAGAAATATACATCTCCGTTTACTTCATATGCATAACCCTTATCGATAAGTGTCTGTACGAACTCGATGATTTCAGTGATATGTTCTGATACTTTCGGATGAACGTCTGCAACCTTTACATTGAGAGCACCTGCATCCTTGTAGTATTCCTGAATGTACTTTTCTGATACTTCAGGAGCGCTGATTCCTTCTTCCTTCGCACGGTTGATGATCTTATCGTCAACGTCAGTGAAGTTCTGAACGAATTTTACCTTGTATCCTGTATATTCCAAATATCTTCTGAGTGTATCAAACGTAACAAAAGGTCTTGCGTTTCCGATATGGAAGAAGTTATATACTGTAGGTCCACAGACATAGATCTTTACTTCATTCGGATCTATTGGGACAAATTCTTCTTTCTTTCTGGTTAATGTGTTGTATACCTTCATATGCTTTACCTCTTAAATCAAAAAATAAATATTAGGCAAGTGAATATACCTGCCTAATATTATATACCTTTTCCGTTAGTTTTTCAAACACATTATAGATAGTTCATAGGGTTTTTAGCTACGCCATTTTCAATTACTTCAAAATGGAGATGATATCCTGTAGCATTGCCGGTAATGCCTACCGCTCCTATTACTTCACCCTTCTGTACATCCTGACCGATTGTAACACCGATAGATTCACAATGTGCATACTTCGTAACCATTCCGTTACCGTGATCAACAACTATAAGAAGTCCGTATGTTCCTTCCCAGCCAGCCTTGATAACTGTTCCGTCATCCGCAGCCATGATATCTGTTCCTCTAGGAGCTCTTAAATCAACAGCTCTGTGGAATCCACCACCTCTTGAACCGTAAGGTGATGATATTTCAATATACGCAAGCGGGAACTGAAGCTGTCCTGAACCTGTCTGAACAGCGATTGTTGATGTACCTGCGAGCGCAATCTGTGTCACAGGTTCCGAAAGTACTGTTTCACTTAAAACGTTGTTTGCGATTTCAACACCGTTTTTCTTAGTGATTTCTGCTGTAACTTCCTTACTACCAGTCTGTCCTACACTCTGAACCTGTACCTGTCCCTTATAGAGGTCTTCAGTATAAGTATAAGCGATGTCGTAAGGTATAGACTTGATATCAGTAACCTTTTCCTTGATTGTGAGATGCACAAAAGGATTTGTCTGATACAGGTTAATCTGCTGTCCTACTGCGAGGAACTTGCTTGCACCCGGATTCATCTCTTCAAGTTCGTAAACCGACATATCATGTGCGATTGCGATGTCCCAGAGAGTATCTCCGCCCTGTACAGTGTATGTGAGAGGAACGGCAGTACCATTGATGATATAATTGATAGCTTCATCAACCTTACAGAGATATGTTTCTGTTACTGTCTTATCTTCTTCCGCTTCCTCAGCTGTTATGATATCTAATTCTTCATAAGTTACTTCTTCATCAAATGCATATTCAATGATTTCTGAGCCAGGTGTCTGATAATGGCTTATAATACCATCTATAACTGCCTGTGCTTCTTCTTCAGTCGCAAGATATACAAGGTCATCACCATTAATCATAATAGCATAACCTGTTGAATCATCGATAAATGCTTTTCTTTCTTCTCCCTTTAATTCTAATCCTTCAAAATCCTCTATTGCTGTAAAGTCAATATTACGCAGATCCCCTATTGCTTCGGCAGTCATAGTAACGAAACCATTGCTACCACCGCTTTCGCCTGCTGTCGCATACACAGTTACTCCTGCAAGAAGTACTGCGAGTACGATACAGCACGTTTTCATAAGTTTAATCATGCCTTTCTTTCCTCACATTTAGATTTGCAACTTTTGAGTTGCCCGTTTATTGTTACATAAATATTACAATTATGTCAACCCAAAACGGAATTTTTTCACATAACCTTCAAATTGGTAATATGCGGAAATTAGCCTTCAAATACTGTTACTTTCACCATTTTCTGGTCTTCGAGAGGCTTATCCATCATGTTTCTCTTAGTATTTACAATTCTATCTGCAGCATCCATACCTTCTGTAATCTTTCCGAATGCAGCATACTGTCCGTCGAGATGAGGAGCATCTTCTACCATGATAAAGAACTGTGAACCGGCTGAATCAGGATGCATTGCTCTTGCCATTGAAAGTACGCCTCTTGTATGCTTGAGATCGTTCTTAACGCCGTTTGCAGCAAATTCGCCCTTGATGTTGTGTCCAGGACCGCCAGTTCCTCTTCCTTCAGGACATCCACCCTGAATCATAAAGCCAGGAATAACTCTGTGGAAAATAAGACCGTCATAAAATCCCTTTTCAGCGAGATCCTTGAAATTAGCTACTGTGATAGGTGCGATTTCAGGATAAAGCTCACCCTTCATGATATCGCCGTTTTCCATTTCAATCTGTACATATAACATTTCGTTTACCTCCATTACTATTAAAACTTAACATTTACCAGCGTGCGAGTGGTCCTCGCTCACAAGAAAAATTGTTCGATCGAAGCACACCGCGCGCTCACACGAACCATAATTTAAAAAGAAACTGCAGGTAGAAGCGGTAACGCCGCTCCGACTGCTGCCATAAGAAGCGTAATCTTTATCGGGCTGAGCTTCGTTTTTGAAATCAGTAAAAACGATACTACGAAGATTGCTGCAGGCACGGGGTTAAGATGTGTGCCTGTCCAGAGAACAGTCTGTCCGATTACGATTACAGCTGAAGCTATAAGTCCTGCAGTTACAGGTCTTATACCAGTAAAAAGCCCCTTGATTATGTTGCTTTCACTAAATTTTTTAAGAAATGATGAAACAATCAGAATCAGAATAAACGATGGCATTCCAACACCGAGCGTCGCAGCCGCCGCACCAAAAACTCCTGCAGTATTGAATCCTACATATGTTGCCGCATTAACTGCAATAGGACCAGGTGTAACCTGTGAAAGCGGTACAAGCATTGCAAGCTCTTCCGCACTCATAAATCCTGCATCTTCAACAGTTTTGAAAATCAGAGGAAGCATCGCATATCCGCCACCGAAACTGAAAGCTCCTATTTTAAAGAAAATCATGAAAAGGTGTAGTAAATCCATAGCTATAAATCCCCCTTTTCAGTTTTTTCTTTTATTCTTTTTGAATTCATGCCCGCATATATGATTCCCGCAATACCGCCTCCGATAATTACAGGAACAACTCCGACCTCAAGAATTCCTACAAGGAAGAAGCTGAGTGCTGCGAGCACAGCTCCGAAAGCGCCCTTAATTACCTGCTTTCCGAGCTTTATTGCCGAATACATAATAAGTGCACATGATGATGCGGTAATCGCAGTGAACGCACTATCAACATACTTGTTCTCCCCAATCGTCGAAAGAAGAAGAACTGCACATATTATAATCATAAACGAAGGGAGAATTACTCCCAGCGTAGAAAAAAGGGCTCCGGCAAAGCCCCTTCTCTTATAACCTATATAAGTAGCAGTATTTATGGCGATAACTCCCGGCATGGCCTGTGTTACGGCAACACAATCAACCATTTCCTCTTCAGTCAGCCACTTGTAATCATCAACCGCCATCTTCTGAATCAGCGGGAGCATCGCAAGGCCCCCGCCAAATGTGAACATTCCGATTTTAAAGAAGCCGGTAAACATTCTGAATAGTTCTTTCATTCTTTGCTATCTTCCTGTCTTTTCTTCGTTTACAATCGTGATTGCTGCTTCGATTGCTGCTTCGATTGTCATATCAGTTTTTTCTGCATCTCTTCTGAGCTTGTATTCAACATTTCCTGATGCAGCGCCTCTTCCTACTGTAATTCTTACAGGAATACCGAGGAGGTCTGCGTCCTTGAACTTAACTCCAGGTCTTTCGTCTCTGTCATCAAGGAGAACTTCAACGCCTGCCTTCTGAAGTGCAGCGTAGATATCTTCAGCAACCTTTGACTGAGTTTCGTCAGCTGCATTGACAAGTGTCACGATTACATGGTATGGAGCTACTGACATCGGCCAGATAATACCGTTTTCATCATGGTGCTGTTCAACGATAGCTGAAAGTGTACGAGTTACTCCGATTCCGTAGCAACCCATAACGATAAGCTTGTCTTCCTGATTTTCATCCTTGTAGTAAGCACCCATTGAAGCTGAGTACTTAGTTCCGAGCTTGAATACCTGTCCTACTTCGATACCGCGTGCATGCTTTACAGGAGCGCCGCATACTGGACATGGATCGCCTTCCTTGAGAGTCTTGAGGTCGCAAACGATGTCACCCTTGTAATCTCTTCCGTAGTTAACGTTCTTGATATGGTGGTCAACCTTGCAAGCTCCTGCGCAGAGGTTCTTCATGCCAGTAAGTTCGCTGTCAACAACAACGATACAGTCGTGAAGTCCGACAGGACCTGTGAATCCGCCAACACAGCCAGTTGCTGCAGACATCTTTTCTTCGTCAGCAAATGCGATTGCGTGTTCCGGAATATCAAGTGCGTTTACGAGCTTGATCATGTTGAGTTCTCTGTCGCCTCTTACGAATGCTGCTACGTATCCGTCTTCTTTTCCTTCCTTGTCATACTTTACAAAGAGGAGAGCCTTGATAGTCTGCTTTGTATCAAGTTCGAGGTAGTTTGCTACTTCTTCGATTGTCTTAGTTCCAGGAGTATAAACTTCTTCCATTGGAAGCATTTCTGCATCACATGGAGCGTCATCTCTTGTTTCTGCTCTTTCTGTTGTAGCTGCCATGCTGCAGTGTTCGCAGTAAGCGATTTCTGATTCACCTACTTCAGCAAGTGCAGTGAATTCATGTGAGTTATTTCCTCCGATTGCTCCTGAGTCAGCTTCTACAGGTCTGAACATGAGTCCGCATCTGCTGAAAACGTTTGTGTATGCATCGTACATATCATCGTAACTCTTGTCGAGTCCTGCTTCGTCCTTATCAAATGAATAGCTGTCCTTCATGATGAATTCTCTGCTTCTCATAAGTCCGAATCTTGGACGAGCTTCGTCTCTGTACTTTGTCTGGATCTGATAGAGGTTCTGAGGAAGCTGTCTGTATGAGCTGATGTCGTTTCTTACGATATCAGTAAAAACTTCTTCGTGTGTTGGTCCGAGGCAGAAGTCTCTTCCGTTTCTGTCTTTGATTCTCCAGAGTTCAGGACCGTACGCATACCATCTTCCTGATTCTTCCCAGAGTTCTGAAGGCTGAACGGCTGACATGTGAATTTCCTGTGCTCCCTTGGCATCCATTTCTTCACGAACGATATCTTCAATCTTTCTGATTGAGCGCCAACCGAAAGGCATGAATCCGTAAACACCTGAAGCAAGCTTTCTGATCATTCCTGTTCTTAAAAGAAGAATATGGCTTGCGATTTCTGCTTCGTTTGGTACTTCTCTTAAAGTCTTTAAGTGCATCTTTGAAAGTCTCATTTTATATTATCTCCTTGTTTAATAATCTTAGTTTTTCTGTAATGTGCACACTGCCTGCGCAGCAATGCCTTCGCCCCGGCCCGTAAAGCCAAGACCTTCTTCAGTTGTAGCCTTTACACTTACCCTTTCGGGAGCTATCGAAAGTGCTTCGGCTATATGATGTTTCATTCTCTCTTTATAAGGAGAAATTTTCGGTCGTTCAGCTATGAGCGTTGCATCGATATTGCCGATTTCATAGCCGTTTGAGCGAAGAAGTTCGCCTACATGAGCAAGCAGTTTAAGACTTGATATGCCCTTGTAGCGAGGATCGCTGTCCGGAAAGTGCTGTCCGATATCACCAAGCGCAGCAGCGCCAAGAAGTGCATCAGAGATTGCGTGCAGTAGCACATCTGCGTCAGAATGACCGAGGAGGCCTTTTTCATACTCGATTTCAACGCCGCCAAGTATCAGTTTGCGTCCCGGGACAAGTCTGTGAACATCATACCCTGTGCCTATTCTTGTTTCCATAGGAAGGTCCTCTCTTGTTGTAATCTTGAAATTCGAATAGCTTCCCGGAATCATTGCTACCGGAAGTCCGAGTCTTTCCACAAGACTTCCGTCATCTGTTCCGTAATAACCATCCGACCATGCTCTGTTATATGCTTCAGTAATAATATTTCTTTCGAAAGTCTGAGGTGTCTGTACGATGAAAAGATTGTCTCGTTCAAGCGTAATTCCGCCGTTTCTAATTGTATCTTTAACCGGAACCGCCGCAGTACATGCATTGTGTTTCATAACACCTTCAAGTGATGCTTCGATGATTTCATCCGTAACATAAGGTCTTGCACAATCATGAATCATGACGTAGTCAAATCCGCTGACCTTCGACAATTCTCTCAGGCCTGCACCGACTGACTCCTGTCTCTCCTTCCCGCCCGGAACCATACATCTTATCTTTTTGAATCCGCCGAGAAGTTCTTCATAAGTCCTCCAGTACTTTCCGTTTATAACTACGCATATATCGTCAACATACTCGTTTTCTTCGAATATTGCGAGTGTTTTTTTTACCATCGGGACTCCGCCGATTGTCATGAACTGCTTCGGAAGTCCTTCCTTCCCGCCATTCATTCGGGTACCCGAACCCGCGGCTGCTATAATAACGCCTACGGTCTTTCCTTTGTACATGGTATTCCTCCGCTATTATTTCTTCGGTTTTGCAAAAATCATACGTCCGGCAGCAGTCTGAAGTACACTTGTGACATTTACATCAATTGTCTGTCCGATAAACTTTCTTCCGTCTTCAACTACAATCATTGTTCCGTCATCGAGGTACGCAACAGCCTGATCGTATTCCTTACCTTCCTTCACAAGGAAGAGCTGCATTGTTTCTCCCGGAAGCACTACAGGCTTAAGTGTGTTTGCAAGTTCATTGATGTTGAGAACTTCAACACCCTTGATTGCTGCAACTTTGTTGAGATTGAAATCGTTTGTTACAACCTTTCCGTTCATGATCTGAGCAAGCTTGAGAAGCTTTACATCAACTTCCGGAATCTCATCAAGTGCTTTTTCACCTGTCGTATTATAAATTTCTATTCCGTAATCAATCTGGATTCTGTTTAAAATATCAAGACCTCTTCTGCCGCGCTGACGCTTGAGCGAATCTGATGAATCGGCAATATGGCGAAGTTCCACAAGTACAAACTCCGGAATAACTATCTTGCCTTCAATAAAGCCTGTCTTCATGATATCTGCGATTCTTCCGTCAATGATAACTGAAGTATCAAGAATCTTCGGAGTCGCGTCATTTGATTTCTTGCTCTTACCGCCTACAGTCTGTGTTCTTCTGTATGAAAGAAGAGTAGTAATGAGGTCCGGTCCTTTCTTAGTCGCGATAACGATTCCAAGATATGCAAGGAGCAGATATGTTCCGAGCGTAAGCACAAGTGAAAGCCACGGAATCTGGAATGTTTCGTAGATTCTTACGATAAGGCTTGCTATCAGAAGTGCTATTACAAGACCTACAAGTCCGCTTATCATATCAGTACTCGAAACACCTTTGAGCTCTGTTTCAATAGTTGCTGCAGCAATCTTTCCCTGCTTCTTGAAAACCGGTGTCATTGTAATGAATAATAATCCAAAAATAATAGCAAAAACAGCGGCCACTCCGAACATTTCCATTTCGTTCAGGCCAATCCCGAATCCATCATTCCCTGTAAGGCTTAAGACAAAGTCCAACAGTCTGAAAACTCCGTATCCTACAACGCCACCAAGTATCGCAGTAAGAAGCTTTATAAGTTTCTTTATCATATTTTTTCCTCCTTTCCTTAAATATTCAACCGGCGCAGATTTCCCCTCATCTGCGCTAAGGGATACAGGCCTTCCTCTGATACCGAAAATTGAATGATATCAGGCTCTTCTGCCGGTATGCGCTTGCCTAAAAGTGGCCAAACTCCCCCAGTCTATACATAGTAAATTATACTCCCAATTGCATCCATATGCAATACGAAAAGCATGCATGAACACTATCTTTAAATGCTGCCCGCCATCCTCTTTCCATCACTTTTTCACGAAAAAAACACAATAAGTCGCTATTATAATGTATAATTAAGATAATTACTATCGCCAGCTAAGGAGGAAATATAATGTACAAACTTCTTATAGTAGATGACGAACAGAAAATACGCGAAGTTATACGTGAATATTCAGAGTTCAACGGTTATGCCGTTGACGAAGCAGAAGACGGCATGAGCGCAGTCGGCCTTGTGAAACTAAACGACTATGATCTTATCATCATGGACATCATGATGCCTAAACTTGATGGTTTTACAGCCTGCAAGGAAATCAGAAAAATCAAGAATATACCTATAATAATGCTCAGCGCAAGAGGTGAGGAATACGACAAGCTATTCGGTTTCGAACTCGGTATCGATGATTATGTAGTGAAACCTTTCAGCCCTAAGGAACTTATGGCCCGCATCAATGCTGTTATTTCAAGAACCAAGGCTTCTTCGGAAGAGATAAGCGACGAGCTCGTCTTTGATGGTCTTGTAATCAACATCCCTGCAAGAACAGTTACTGTAGACGGAGAAAAAGTTGATCTTACTCCAAAGGAATACGATTTACTCTTTTATCTTGTAAAGAATAAGAACCTTGCTCTTTCAAGGGACAAGCTTCTTCAGGATATATGGGGATACGATTTCTTCGGTGACGACAGAACAATCGATACGCACATAAAGAATCTTCGTAACAATCTCGGACCTTACAGAGACTTCATCGTTACATTAAGAGGGGTGGGTTATAAGTTTGAGTCCGAATAATAACTACTATCCGGGAAAAACTTCATATTCATTTACGCCCGACCTAAAAAGCCTGAAGTTCAAATTGTGGCTTCATTTTTTCCTGTTTACGGTACTCATCCTCGGGCTCCTCTGGTTCCTTCAGATTTTCTTCCTGAACAACTACTATGAAGAAATGAAAATCAAGGATACAAACACTATAGCCCACGAGATTACACTGATGTACGGTGAAGAAGGATTCATCGAAGAAATATCCGATTTATCGTCAAATAACGATATGTACATTCATATCGAGGCGAGCGACGGTTCAATCATATTCGAACCGACAACATATGGTAGCAAACATATGGGATACGCCACATATCTCAAGGAAGTGGAGCGTGTAAAAGCAGAACTCGCAGTTTCACCGCAGCCAAGTGTTGCTCTGACAATTCCGGTGGAAGATACGAACTATAAGGTACTGGCATACGGAACATTTCTTGATACGACTCCGGGGCGTGAAATAGTACTTTACCTTTTCTCGCCGCTCTATCCGGTTGAATCGACAATATCGATTTTAAGGAGCCAGCTTTTCACCGTTACAGCGCTTTCGCTTCTTTTTGCATCACTCATCGGCATATACCTTGCAATGCGTATCGTAAAACCGATTGAAAGCATCAATAAAAATGCAAAGAGACTTGCCAAAGGTGAATACGGAATCAGGTTCCAGGGAGGTCATTACTCTGAAATCATAGATCTTGCCGATACTCTCACATATACTTCATTAGAACTTGAAAAAGCAAGCAATCTTCAGATGGACCTCATAGCAAACGTTTCTCACGACATAAGAACTCCGCTTACCATGGTCAAGTCCTATGCTGAAATGATCCGCGATCTTTCAGGCGATAACCCCGAAAAGAGAAATGCTCACCTTCAGGTAATAATTGATGAAGCAGACAGACTCAATGTTCTTGTTTCCGATATGCTTGCTATGTCAAAGATGCAGTCAGGAGTTTCTGCAATAGAAAAAACAACTTTCTCTATTAAGGAAGCAACCGAATCAATCCTTCAGTCTTACGGCGTACTTATAGAACAGGATGGATATACTATTGTGTTTAACTGTCCTGAAGATATAAGAGTATACGCTGACGAAGCCAAAATCAAACAGGTTATCTCAAACCTTATAAACAATGCAGTAAAGTATTGCGGTGAAGATAAGACCGTAAGTGTAAACATCGCAAAGAAACACGGAAAGATGCGTTTTGAAGTTACTGATAATGGCATGGGTATAGATCCTTCAGAGCTCGAACACATCTGGGACAGATACTACAAAGCTAGTACCAACCACGTAAGATATACTTCGGGAAGCGGACTTGGTTTGTCAATCGTAAAGAATCTTCTTGTACTTCATAAAGCCGAATTCGGCGTGAACAGCGAAATCGGACACGGAAGCACATTCTGGTTTGAATTACGTATATAAAAACACTTCGAAATCACAGAGCGGGTATATATCAGACTGAGAATGAAATTTGTGACATTCTCAGTCTGATATATACCCGCTCTTTAAAATAGAATTGTTGTTAAAACTAAATTACAAATCCAGTAATCAGAGAGACTGGATTGCGTCGCTCAGGTTTCTGACACCGATGATACGGATTCCTGCAGGAATATCGTCTTTTTTCTCAGTGAGCCTTGAAGCATTTCTTGCAGGCATGAGAACTCTGTTGAATCCCATACGTGCTGCTTCTTTTATGATTTTGTCGGCACTCTTTACATTTCTGAGTTCTCCTGTAAGCCCTATTTCTCCGAGAATCAGCGTCTTAGAATCGATTGCAATACGCTTGTATGCAGAATATATAGCAAGTGCAACCGCAAGATCTATCGACGTATCTTCAGGTCTTAATCCACCTACAATGTTAACATACACATCATGGTTTATAAGCGATACGCCTGCTTTTCTGTCGAGCACAGCAAGTATCATATTGAGTCTTGAAAGATCAACACCGATGCAGCTTCTTCTTGCGAAACCGATATTTGCCGGCGCCGCCAGAGCCTGTATCTCAAGGAGCAGCGGACGCGTACCTTCATAAATAGCGCTTACTGCGGCGCCCTCAGTACCTGCATCCATATCTTCAAGGAAGCTTTCTGAAAGATTTTCTACTTCCTTAAGTCCCTCTTCAACCATTTCAAACGCACCTATCTCGCTTGTTGTGCCGAAACGATTCTTTACAGAACGAAGAATCCTGAGTTCTCTGCTTCTTTCTCCTGTGAAATTAAGCACGCAGTCTACAAGATGTTCAACGATCTTCGGTCCTGCAAGTTCGCCGCTTTTTGTAACGTGCGCTACTATGAAAATTGGTACTCCCGTAACTTTTCCGACTCTCATAAGCATATTTCCGCATGCTCTTACCTGCGAAACACTTCCTGGAGCCGAATCTATATCAGCAGTATACATAGTCTGTATTGAGTCTATAATTACAAAAGCAGGCTGAAGAGTCTTGCAGACTTCTTCAACATTTTCCATGTTTGTCTCTGAAAGAATGAAAAGGTTTTCAAGTCCTGCAGTACTGCATACTCTGTCCGCCCTCATTTTTATCTGCTCTTCTGATTCCTCCCCTGATACATAAAGAACCTTGCCATACTTCGCAGCAATATTTGATGCAGCCTGAATGATGAGCGTGGATTTTCCTATACCTGGTTCACCGGAAATAAGCGTAAGAGAACCTTTGACGAGGCCTCCTCCAAGCACGCGGTTGAGTTCACCTATTCCCGTATCAATACGGGTGTATACACCGGAACTGACTTCCTTAAGCGGCATAGCCTTTGCCTTTTTGAGACCGCCTGCTGCGTTTCCGTATGTGCCCATACTGCGACTGCGCTTATCGTCTTCATTTGTATCTATGATCTTTTCTTCTACAAAACTGTTCCATGCGCCGCAGATACACTGCCCCATCCATTTGGGACTTTCATAACCGCACTCCTGACACACAAACACCGTCTTAGCTTTCTTTGCCATATTTCCTCCTTTAATCCCAGATACGCAAACATTTGTTCTTTTCTATACTATATCACTATGGCAACGATTTGTCCATAAAAAAAGACCGTGCGAACACGGTCTTTTGAATACTTTTGTATTTCGATTTATGCTTCTTCTTCTTCCTTGTGAGCAGCAATAATCTTTTCTGCAAGATGTGCAGGAACTTCTTCGTATCTTTCGAATGCCATTGTGAAGCTTCCTCTTGCCTGAGTCATTGAACGGAGTACGATAGCATAGTCGAAGAGTTCAGCCTGTGGAGCTTCAGCCATGAGCTTCTGTCCGCCACCGATCTGTGGTTCCATACCGAGGATCTTACCTCTTCTCTTGTTCATATCGCCCATTACGTCTCCCATGTATTCGTCAGGAACAACGATTTCGAGCTTCATAACTGGTTCGAGTAAGCATGGCTTAGCTTCTACGATACCCTTCTTGAATGCGAGTGAAGCAGCGATCTTGAACGCCATTTCGTTTGAGTCTACATCGTGGTATGAACCATCGTAGAGAACTGCCTTAACGTTTACTACCTTGCATCCAGCAAGAGGACCCTTGTTCATGCATTCGAGGAGTCCCTTTTCTACAGCAGGAACGTAGTTCTTTGGAATTGATCCGCCGAAGAGTTCTTCTGAGAATTCGAATTCTGTAGCTGCAGGTGAGAATCTGATATGAACGTCACCGTACTGACCTGATCCGCCTGACTGCTTCTTATGCTTACCCTGTACGTCTGATGATCCCTTGATTGTTTCTCTGTAAGCGATCTTCTGTGGTACAGTTACTACTTCTACACCAAACTTATCCTTGAGCTTTGAAGTGATGATGTTGAGCTGGATTTCGCCCTGTCCGCCAAGGAGAGTCTGCTTAGTTTCAACGTTTCTTTCAAGTCTGAATGATGGGTCTTCTTCCATGAGCTTGTTGAGACCTGTTCCAACCTTTTCATCTTCGCCCTTAGTCTTAGGTTCTACAGCGAGGAAGAGTGATGGTTCTGGGAAGTCTACCTTTGGAAGTTCTACTGCTGAAGCCTTTTCTGAGAGAGTATCTCCAGTCTGAGCATACTGGAGCTTAGCGATAGCTACGATATCACCAGCAACTGCTGCAGGACATTCGCCCTGGTTCTTTCCTCTCATGTAGAAGATTGAAGCGATCTTTTCAGCCTTTTCCGCTCTTGAGTTGTAGAGTTCAAGACCGTTTGAAAGCTTACCTGAAATTACCTTTACGAGGTTGATCTTGCCGAGGAATGGGTCAGCGATTGTCTTGAATACGAATCCAACTGGCTTTCCATTTGCGTCGCAAGCGATTTCTTCACCGTCAACTGTCTTGTATGCAGCGTGATCTCCTGCCTTTGGAACGTACTTGATAGCAGCATCGAGGATTTCCTTAACGCCTTCGCCCTTAGTTGAACTGCAAGTAAGTACAGGAACGATGTCTCCGCTTGCAATACCGTTCATGAGACCCTTTGAAAATTCTTCGTCAGTGAATTCTTCTCCGCCGAAGTACTTTTCCATGAGTTCTTCATCTGTTTCTGCGATTGCTTCTGTAAGAGCATCCTTATCGTCAAGAGTTACTACTGAAGTACCGAACTTAGCCTTGAGTTCATCGATAGTAGCAGCAACGTCTACGTTTTCCTTATCAGTCTTTGAAATAACGAACATCTTAGGCATGTTGTACTTCTTGCATGAATTCCATGCCTTTTCAGTACCAACCTGGATACCTGATGATGCGTCAACGAGGATCATAGCAGCATCAACTGCTCTCATAGCTGAGTCAACTTCTCCTACGAAGTCGAAGAATCCTGGTGTGTCAACGAAGTTGATCTTTGTCTTGTTGTATTCTACTGGAACGATTGAAAGTGAGATTGAATATCCCTTTTCGATTTCCATCTTGTCGTAGTCAGAAACTGTATTTCCGTCTTCAACTTTTCCGAGTCTGTTAATGACACCTGTTGCAAGAAGTGCAGCTTCGAGGAATGTAGTCTTTCCGCAACCACCATGTCCGAGAAGAGCAACGTTTCTTATTGTGTCGCCAGTATAGCCTTTCATATATGTAGGACCTCCCAAAATATTAATTCAATTGTGCACCATGCATCCGTGCACACATAGTGCCTACATTATATCACTTAACAGTAAATATGTAAACAACAAAAACGGACACAAAACTACACCAAATTTACATTTTCTCCGCTTTATTACCATACAAAAGAGTACTACTGGAAAAAGGATACGGCGTGTGTTAGAATTAGGCCATATCATACATTTTAAGGAACTGATTATGAAGAACGATCTCACAACCGGTAGTATCACAATCAAATTGCTTGCTTTTGCGTTTCCGCTCATGCTGGGAAATCTTTTCCAGCAGTTTTATAATCTGGCGGATACTTTCATAGTGGGAAAATTCATCGGTAACAACGCACTCGCTGCGGTGGGATCGGCTTACACTCTCATGACATTCATCACATCAATCATCCTCGGACTTGCAATGGGAAGCGGAGCATATTTTTCAATTCAGTTCGGTCGCGGCGATTACGATTCCATGAAACGCGGCATATTCCAGTCATTTATTTTCATCGGTATTCTTACGCTTATAATCAACATCGGTGTGTACATCTTCATGTTTCCGATTATAAGATTCCTTAATATTCCTCCGGAAGTTTCCGACTATATAAGAACATATCTCACTGTAATATATCTCGGACTTTTTGCAACATTTTTATATAACTTTTTTGCAAGCCTTCTCCGGGCAGTCGGAAACTCAAAAGTACCGCTCATGTTTCTTTCTGCCTCGGTGATTCTCAATGTCGTACTCGACATCCTTTTTGTTGCTGTAATTCGTCTCGGAGTACACGGTGCCGCACTTGCAACGATTGTATCGCAGTATGTCTCAGGTATAGGCCTTACAGTATATACGCTTAAAAAGTTCCCTGAACTCAAACCGCAGGCCCGTCATATGGACCTCGATTTATCGGCTCTCGCATCAATTTTAAGCCTTTCACTACTTACATGCCTGCAGCAGTCAATCATGAATTTCGGGATTCTGATGGTGCAGGGACTCGTAAACAGTTTCGGACCTGCAGTCATGGCCGCGTTCACTATTGCGGTCAAGATTGACACTCTTGCATATATGCCGGTTCAGGATTTCGGTAATGCTTTTTCAACTTTTGTCGCACAGAATTACGGTGCCGGAAAATTTGATCGTATCAGGCGCGGATTCATCAGCTCCGCTATTCTCGTTCTTGTCTTCTGCATCATAGTGAGTCTGCTTGTCGTAGCCTTCTCCGAGCCTCTGATGGCCGTTTTTACAGACAAAACCGAAGATCCTGACAGAACAGCCGAAGTTATACAAATAGGCGCCGAATATCTGAAAATAGAGGGTTCATTCTACTTCGGAATAGGATTCCTCTTCATGTTCTACGGATACTACAGAGCAATTAATCGCCCTGGAATATCGGTAATACTCACAATTGCATCACTCGGCACAAGAGTTGCTCTCGCTTACTATCTTTCAGGACTTTCACTCATCGGAGTTTTCGGAATCTGGGTATCAATTCCAATCGGCTGGATTCTTGCAGACATTATCGGTGTCCTCTTCCTCTTTATCACACGTCGATCAGCAGAGCACTCATATGCGTAGTCAGAGCCTTTTCCTCTTAAGTTGTCTGAATCTCAGAGGCAGGAGGAATTTGACAAGTCAAATTCCTCGCACATGATGCGAAACACATATACAAGAAGATTTCAGGCCTTTTCTCCCTTGAAAAACACCTGAAATCTCACAAATCTACCGTTCTCAAATGAAAAATTCCTCTTGATGAGCCTTTTTCGGCTCTCCAAGAGGAATCCTTATTTTTTGATTAATTCTATTCTTCAGGAATTATCATTTCCTTGATTTCGTCTGCGAATGTGAGAGGTGCTTCTGTCTTCGCCTGAAGTTCTTCCTTTGTAACGCCCGGCGCCATTCCTGTAACGATGAACTTTCCTTCCTTGCATTCGATAATGCAAAGCTCAGTAACAACAGTACTTACACATTTCATAGCTGTGAGAGGGAATGTACACTTGTTGAGAAGTTTCGGTGTACCGTCCTTTGAGCAGTGTTCCATAGCAACGATAACCTTCTTGGCTCCGCTTACGAGGTCCATAGCTCCGCCCATACCTGTCATCTTCTTTCCGGGCACAATCCAGTTTGCAAGGTTTCCTTCGATATCTACCTGGAGGCCGCCAAGTACTGTAGCGTCAAGATGTCCGCCTCTTGCCATTGCAAATGAAATTGATGAGTCGAAGCAGCATCCGCCAGGAATGAGTGTAACGTTTGTGTTTCCTGCGTTACAGAGATCCTTGTGGCCGATCTTCCAGTCTCCGTCTTCTCCGGCATGCTTCTTTTCCCATGCTGCCATTTCAGGTCTTGTGCCTGAGATAGTTCTGTCCTGACCTACCTGTCCGTTTTCTCCGTGAAGAAGTACTGTAATATCCTTTGGAATGTAGTTACTTGCCATTGTCGGAATGCCTACTCCGAGATTTACAAAGTCTCCGTTTTTGAACATCTGAGCGATGTTGCATGCAATTATAGCTCTGTTATCTGCCATTACAGAATCACCTCCTCAGGTCTTACTACGTAGTCTACGAATACGCCTGGAAGCTTAACGTCTTCCGGATTGATTTCGCCTGTTTCAACGAGTTCTTCGCATTCGAGGATTACAACGTCAGCTGCCATAGCCATGAGCGGATTGAAGTTTGCTGCTGAATACTTGAATATTGCGTTACCCATGTGGTCAGCCTTCCAAGCCTTTACGAGTGCAACGTTTGCATGAAGAGGAAGTTCGAGGAGATATTCCTTGCCATCAACTTCGATAACACGCTTACCTTCCTGAGCTACAGTACCAACGCCTGTAGGAGTAAGGATGCCGCCGAGACCTGAACCGCCTGCTCTGATTCTTTCAGCGAGTGTGCCCTGTGGTACGAGTTCATACTGAAGTTCTCCTGAACTGATCATATCGTTTACAATCTTTGCCCCACCTACGAATGACACGATAATCTTGCTAATCTTCTTCTTTTCAAGAAGGTTTGCTGAATTTTCATAGAAAGTCTGGTGAGCAAATCCAACGTCCTCCGAAATCGTTGTAAGGTTATTAACATCCATATCTTCAAGGTAATGAAGAAGTGTGAGTGGTGCGCCCGACACTGTAAAACCGCCGACCATTACTGTATCGCCGCTTTTAATATGCGCCATAGCGTCTTCAATCTTTGTTACTTTATCGATCATAGTTCCTCCTTATAATTTATATTGAAGCGAGTCTCTTTCCGAGTTCATACGCCTCTTCATACGCCTTTGTATTTCTCGAATCTCCTGGAAGCCACGCACTATTGCCATATACCCGTCCCTCTTCAGAAGCATCAGGAAAGCAGTCAAGAAGTCCGTTCATGGCTCCAAAAGTTTTTTCCAGGAGTTCAGGTTCATCGCCGGACACGGTTGCAATAAAAGCAAATTTCTTACCCGGCATACTTTTATATACCGGCCTGAATCTGTCAATTGTCATTTTGAGTTGTGCTGAAACCGAGAAAAAATATGATGGTGTCGACAAGACAATAACATCAGCTTCCTTCATCTTTTCCCAGATTTCCGGCATGTCGTCATCTATCGAACAGGTCCAGGGATTACTCCTGCACAGATCGCATGCGATGCAGCAGTTAATCTTCTTTTCTCTTAAACTTACTTTTACGCATGTTGCGCCATTTGCCTGTGCGCCTTCTATAAGTCTGTCACAAAGTGTTTCTGAATTTCCGCCTTTGCGAGGACTTGAATTGATTACTAATATATTGTTTCCCATACCATGGTCTCCAAATCAATGAAATATCGTATTAATCACAGAATAAACCATATATCAGGAAAGGGCAAGGAATATCCTCGCCCTTTCTACGATAGTTTAAAAGGAGTGTTTATTATGTAAAAATCCCTTACTTTCCCATTGCTGTGAGATCTGCATCAGCCTGGTGAAGAAGCTTACAAGCTTCTACGATGTCTTCCATTGATGAAGCATATGAAATTCTTACGAAGCCTTCGCCTTCCTGACCAAACACTGCACCACTTACAAATGCAATGCCATAGTTTTCAATGAGCCAGTCAACGCATTCAGCTGAAGTCATGCCAGTCTTCTTAATATTCATGAAGATATAGAATGCGCCCTTTGGAATCTTTGCTGAGAAATGCTGAGTCTTGTTGATTTCTTCAACGAAGTAATTTCTTCTTTCTTCAAAAGCCTTTCTCATTGTTTCTACAGTATCATATTTTGCTTCATCATTAAGCGCAACTGTTGCAGCTTCGAGAACGAATGCAGGAATACCTGAAACCTGGAATCCAGTATGGAGATAAAGCTTCATCTGATATTCCATTGGAGTAATTACGTAACCAACTCTCCATCCTGTCATTGAGAATGCCTTTGAGAAACCATTGATGATAACAGTCTTTTCTCTGAGTGATGGGATTGATGCTGGTGATACAGGAACAAATCCATCGTATGTAAGTCTTTCATAGATTTCATCTGAACAGATGAGGATTTCCTTATCTGCGATAAGTTCTGCAAGTCCTTCGAGGTTTTCTTTAGTAAGAACTCCGCATAGCCGCAGCCCTTACAGCGAGTTTTTTCAATGTGTAACTTGCTCAATTTCAATTCCTCCATTCTTTTTAACTAGTTTTAGAGAAGTACGGTATACTTCCATGTTTTACGATTTGATGTCTTTATTTTTGTATTCTATCACAATGTATACAATATGTAAATCACTTTTTCGAATTGTCCGACAAATTTCGTCAAAAAAATAATGCAGCACGCCTGATGCGTGCTGCAAATTCTTATATCAGTTTATTTATCTGTTGTATTTTCCACCTATCCAGTGGTTCTCAAGAAGTCTCTTTGCCTTTTCAATATTTTTTTCTTTGATGGCATCAAGAATGTCCTCGTGCTCCTTGTTATACTGCGCTGACACTTCAAACAGCTGGTCTTCTTCACCCAGGAGATATGTTGAACTTATAATCTTCTTAAGCAGATACTCGATAGTATCATTGATTTCATCATTTCCGGTTACTTCTCTGTAAACTTCGTGGAATCTCTTCTGCCACTGTTCATAAACTTCGTATACCTTGAGACCGATAGCAAGATTCATCTTTTCTATGCATTCTTCCATTTCGGCAATTTCCTTGTCTCCGATATTATCCATTGCAAGTTCAATAGCATAACTGTCTAGAAGATATACAAGTTCATATACTTTATTGAGAGCATCATTATTGATTCCCTTTACATAAAAGCCTTTTCTCGGTACATTTTCAAGAATGTTGTCTGATGCAAGCTGGATAAGAGCTTCCCTGATAGGTGTACGGCTGATTCCGATTCTTTCAACCAGGAAGACTTCACCAACCTTATCCCCTTCTTTTAATTCGCCGGTCTGAATCATTCTTACTACATGATCATATACCTGTTCTGCGAGTGATTTTATCATTCTGTTCTCCTGTCTTTATATGAGTGTCTGCGCACTACTCCCCGTTATAATCAAATATGTTACATTTTACGCAAAAAGTATTGTTGTATAAAATATACTCTGTACACAGTTTACGGGAATTTTCAGTTATTGTCAAACATAATATTGGTCAAACGTTTCCCGGCCTCGCACATCTTGTATGATATCCTATATTTTCTGGACTGATTGTTCATATTTTGTGTTGATTTTTTCATCCAAATGATGTAGAATGTTTTCAGAATATTCTGATATGACGTACGACGACTATACTGCCCATAGCGTTAAACTGTCATATCAGAAATTCAAGATTATTGATTTCAAGGGGGTGTCATAATGAAACTTATTATTTATGGAGCTGACTACGTTTGTGCTAAACAGGAAGATGATTTCAGGGAGGCCGGAATAGAACTTCTCAGAAGTAAAGATCCTGATACAATTATCAGCTGGTCAAAGGACAGCCCTGTTATGTTGATCTACGGTTATCCTGTAGATAAAGAATTTGTAGATAGACTTGATCCTTCATTCAAATGTATCATTACTATGTTTGTGGGATATGATGACATAGATATTGAAGCATGCAGCAAGCGCGGAATTATGGTCTGCAACAATCCTCTTTATGGTTCGGAAGAAGTTGCTGCGCTTGCGATTACGCTGATGCTTGACCTTAACAGAAAAGTATATTACTTCAATAAGAAACTTCATGAAGAAGTCTGGGAATCAAGTGCTTACTCTGATCACATGCCGTATCCGAGCCGCAGGCTTTCATGCATGACACTCGGAGTTATCGGAATCGGAAACATCGGTACTTATACCGCAAAGATGGCAAGAGGTCTCGGTATGGATGTCATTGCATGCGACCCTTATGTTCCCGATGAAAAGTTCGAAAGTCTCGGAATAAGGAAAGGAACTCTTGATGATGTTCTTATGCAATCAGACGCAATTACGCTTCACGTCCCTCTGAATGAAGAAACTTACCATATGATTGATTCCGAAGCAATATCAAAAATGAAAGACGGTGTCCTTTTTATAAATGATGCAAGAGGTCCTGTTGCTGACGAAGACGCTCTTATTGAAGCTCTGAAATCCGGCAAAATTGCTGCTGCAGGACTTGATGTTTTCTCACCGGAACCTTTCCCGGAAGATCACATTTTCAGAACTATGGACAATGTTATTCTCACACCACACACAGCATGGCTCACAGCGGAGTCCGATGCTGACGTTGACAGACTGGCAGCAGAGCTGGCTATCATGGCACTTAAGGGCGAGATACCTTACAGCTGTATAAACAGAAAAGCTCTCGGAATATAGATACTAATAGAGAAATCACTCTTTCTCATTTCTCATAAACCTCCTTTCTGTTCTTAAAACTCGGTTCATAGAATAACTCCTTTTCTATGAACATATCATGTGAATTGAAAACCACCTCGCGCGTGAGGTGGTTTTCAATTTGTTATCATTATTTCTGTCCGTATTTTGATGTTGCGATGCGAGCTGCAAGGAAATTTTCAAGCGGTGTGTCTTCATAGTTTGTGCAGCCGGGGCCTACCATGATACCTGTATCTGGTGCTGCATCGAGAGCTTCCTTAATATGACCGTAAACTTCACCGAATGTCATGCTGTTATGGTGGAGTTCTTCATTGATGCCGCCGATGAGACACTTGTCTGTAATTTTTCTCGCTTCGGCAAAAGTCGGGCCAGCCCATCTGTCATGCCAGTTGATGCAGTTACCAGGGTAGTTCACGAGTCTCTGGAACATTGACTTTTCTTTTTCAGGTGTGAAGCTGTGAATATGGATAACATTGAACCATGTGTCGTCAATGTATGCATTCATTACTTCAAGGTCGTACTTTTCGCCAAACTCGTCATATGTTTCATCGTTCATGAAACGATAGTTTGCAAGCTGTGTAGCAAAGAAGAAACCGTCTACTCCTACTTCGAGATTCTTCTTCACATAATCGATAGTGTTTGCTGTAATTGTTGCAAGCGCCTTGTGGACTACTTCAGGTTTTTCTTTGATTGCATCCATAAGACATGATTCGCCTACAAGCTTGAAAAGTGTAGTAAGCGGGCTGAATACTGTCTGAATAACAGGTGCTACATCGTCAGCTTCCTTCATCTTTTCAATCATTTTCTTAGCGTAAATCACCTGATTACCGAGAGTTCCCTTGCTTGCATCAAGCGGGATAATCTTGTCCCAGTCGCTGTCTTCTTTGATAAATGGCTCTGTGATTACAGGCACGATATCAGGCTTGTAATACTTCTCCATTACAGGTCCGTAGTCTTCAACAGAATGAAGGCCAAAAGGCATAAGTTTTACAAAATCAAGATCAAGATATGTATAGAATTTGAAATGCATTTCTGCAAGAAGATCAGGGTCCTGATCGTATGGTGTAAGATGCGGCCAGAGTGCAAATGGTATTCTGTCTACCGGTTCGTGATTGATTGCAGCCTTTACACGTTCTGTTTTTGTCATGTGCTTCATCTTAATACCTCCTTGGTTACTTTATATTATATATAAAGCGCGGCGAAATCCATAGACTCCGCCGCATTGAAATCATAATTTAGAATGGGCCGTAATTAATTGCATTTGCAAATACGAGGAATACTGCACCGAGCACTACCCAGATTGTAAAGAGCGGCCATAAGAACTTAACCCACTTTTCAAAAGGAATCTTTGCAACCGCAAGATATGAAAGAGTTACTGATGAAGTAGGGATGATTGAATTTGAGAAACCGTCAGCAAACTGGAAGCAAAGTACTGCTGTCTGTCTTGTGATACCTACGATATCTGCGATTGGAGTTACGATAGGCATTACAGTAGCAGCCTGTCCTGTTGAACTTGGAATTACGATTGAAATAAGAATCTGTACAACATACATACCAAGCACGGCAATAGCTTCAGGTAAAACAAGTACTACGCTGCTGAGTCCGTGAATGATTGTATCAAGAATCTGACCATCTTCCATAACGATTACGATAGCCTTCGCAAAACCTGTTGAGAGAGCACCAAATGTAAGTCCTGCACATCCGTCAACAAACTTTTCTGCGATTGTATCGAGGTTGAGCTTTCCGATAAGACCACCGATAACGCCCATAGCAAGGAATACACCTGTCATTTCATCAATATACCATCCCCATACGAAGAGACCATATACCATAAGCAAGATTCCGCCAACGAATACGAGAAGAACGCCCTTATCTCTTCCAGTCATCTTGTCGAGTGCTGATACGTCGAGGTCCTGTCTTTCAGTTTCACACTTACAATCCTTAACGATACTCTTTGAAGGATCCTTCTTGACTTTCTTCGCATAACGAACGATAAACCAAACTGTTATAACATAATATACTGCGAAGATGACAAGTCTGAGCCAGATACCTGAGTACATTGGAAGACCTGAAATAGCCTGTGCGATACCTGTTGAGAACGGATTAAGGAATCCGGCATTGAATCCTACTGCAGCACCGAGTACTGTTGCAGCAAGACCAACAAGCGCATCATATCCGAGCGCATGTGCAATTGCGATACCTATAGGTACAAATACTACGAGTTCGTCTGACATACCGTATGTAGCTCCGCCCATACCGAATACGAAGCAGAATACAGGTACGAATGCCTTTGCAATGAACTTACTGTTTGCGAGTGATGCAACACCTCTGTCGATCGCGCCTGTGGCATTTAATATTTCCATCATACCACCAGTTACGAATACGCAGAAGATAACGTCAGCAACGCCCTGCATACCTAAAGTAAATGAAGTAAGGAACTGGATAAATGTAACCGGTGTTCTTTCAACAGTTGTGAATGAGTCCGGATTTACAAGTTCTCTACCTGTTGCCTCATCATAGAATCTTTCGTATGAACCCGCAGGAATTACGTAAGTAAGGATAGCCATTACCATTACGAACAATGCGAGAAGGACGAAAGTATGAGGCACTTTAAAGCCTTTTTTCTTGTCGTTTAATGTTTCCATTACACTTTCCTCCTTATAAACTGCAATAACAAACCATGTTATTAGTGCGTTAAAAAATAAAACATGGCGAAGTGTCCTTTACGAGACACTTTCACCAATATGTGACATTTTATCATCCTTTTCGCAATAAGTAAAGTGTATATTTATAAAAAATGATGAATTTTCATAATTGCAAAAAAGCGGCACGCATGAGCGAACCGCTTGGAATACTAATTCATACAAATGTGCAGGTAAATCCTGCCCCTTGTTCTTAAGGCGCAGGATTTTTTGTTCGTAGCGAGGAAAACTAGGCATGAGGAGCGGAGCATACTTGAAGTATGTGAGCACCGAATGCCGACGTTTGACAAAGCTACGGGCAAAAAAGACAAGTCTTACCTTAGAAATCTGCTGAGTTTGGAGTTCTTGGGAACGGAAGCACATCTCTGATGTTTGAAACGCCAGTGATGTACATGATGATTCTTTCGAATCCGAGTCCGTAACCTGCGTGCTTAACTCCGCCGTACTTTCTTAAATCGAGATACCACCAGTAATCTTCTTCCTTGAGACCCATTTCTGCCATTCTTTCTGTGAGAACGTCAAGTCTTTCTTCTCTCTGTGATCCACCGATGATTTCACCAACGCCAGGAACAAGAAGGTCGCATGCTGCTACTGTCTTGCCGTCGTCATTAAGGCGCATGTAGAATGCCTTGATATCCTTTGGATAGTCAGTTACGAAAATAGGCTTTTTGAATACCTGTTCTGTTAAGTATCTTTCGTGTTCTGTCTGAAGGTCGATACCCCATTCTACAGGATACTGGAATTCAGCACCGCTCTTTAAGAGAATATCAACTGCTTCTGTATATGAAACCTTACCGAAGTCTGCATTTACGATATTGTTGAGTCTTTCGATGAGGCCCTTGTCTACGAATGAATTGAAGAATTCCATTTCTTCAGGAGCATTTTCAAGAACGTATCTGATGATGTGCTTGATCATTGCTTCTGCGAGTTCCATATTGTCATTGAGGTCTGCAAAAGCAACTTCAGGTTCGATCATCCAGAATTCTGATGCGTGTCTTGCTGTGTGTGAATTTTCAGCTCTGAATGTAGGTCCGAAAGTATAAATCTTTCCGAAAGCCATAGCGAATGTTTCGCCGTTTAACTGACCTGATACTGTGAGTGATGCTTCCTTGCCGAAGAAATCTTCTGTATAGTCGATTGTTCCGTCTTCGTTCTTTGGAAGGTTGTCCATGTCAAGAGTTGTAATTCTGAACATTTCGCCTGCACCTTCACAGTCACTTCCTGTGATGATAGGAGTATGAGTGTAAACAAATCCTCTTTCCTGGAAGAACTGGTGGATAGCATATGCAACGAGTGATCTTACTCTGAATACAGCTGAGAACATGTTTGTTCTTGGTCTTAAGTGAGCGATTTCTCTTAAGAATTCCATTGAATGTCTCTTTGGCTGAAGCGGATAATCAGGAGTTGATGGTGCTTCGATTAATACTTCGTGTGCCTTGAGTTCAAAAGGCTGCTTAGCTTCCGGAGTAAGCACAACTGTACCTGTTACATAAAGAGCTGTTGCGATGTATGCTCTTGAAACTTCTTCAAAATTATTAATAAATTCTTCTTCATATACAACCTGTACTGACTTGAAGAATGAACCGTCATTTAATTCGATAAATCCGAACTTGTTTGAGCTACGATTATTTCTGATCCAGCCCTTGATTGTAATTTCTTTTCCTGCATATTCGGCAGTGTTTCTAAAAAGTTCTCTGATTTCTACGCTTTTCATTTTAAACATCTTCCTTTTCAATGTTTTATTTAATACATCTTGTTATTATATCAAATCGCACATTTTTAAGCAATATGCTTTGTGCAAAGAATTCGTCTAAAGATTCAAAGCAAGAATGTTTTTTCTATTCACACGCAAAGTGTCATGCTCTTTTGTCACATTATGCTATTAATATAGCAATTTTGCCTTCAGCTCTGCTGTAATGGCATTTATGTCTATGTTTCCGTCCTCATCATCGTACGTTGCTATAAAATTGTCCCACGGTACAATTCCTGCCTGTTCATATGCCTCAAGCTTTTCGCGCCGTCTTTTCATGTATTCCGGATCAAACGTTCGGCCGAAATGCTCGATAAATATTACTTTCCCGTGTACATCCAGTACTGTAAAGTCCGGCACGAATACCCGCCCGTTTATTCTTATGACTTCTTCATAATGCAGAGGCCTGTTAATATTGTCAAGTATTCCCGTAAGGAGAACCTCTGATTTCGAACGTACTTTAAACCCTTTTGCTGTCATATGTTTCAGTTCGTTTTCCATATATGTGCTTTTTTCGTATGGTGAGTTCTCCCATCTTTTCTGAATATCGATATTTTCAAGAAGATATCGTTCATCGCTATTCCAGAGTCTGATTAATTCTCCTGTTGTTATATTTTCGTTTTCATCTTTCCTTTTCATTACACCCGAACCGATGTCGGTTGTCTTAAAGAAATCCTCCGGCAGCGACCTGATATTTTTATTAACAAGGCTCATCGCCGTTTTTTCGCAATTTGCGATGTAATTCCCTTTAAAATTTCTTAGCGCTTTCAAATTTGCTTCCAGAACTTTAATTTCTTTTTCCAGGAACTCCTTTCTTGCTAGTCTTTTAATTGTCGTCTTGTCCTTTGTTATCCCTTTTCGGATTCGTTTTCCATTATCATCTGTACTAACATGTAGAAATTCATACTTATTGCGTCTTGCTACTCTGCGGACATGGCCATCCGGCATTTTTTTGAATTCACGGCGGTTCGCTTTGATTCGTGCCTTTGTCCTGCTAATCTCTTTATCCACAAAACTGATTAACATCTTTCCTCCTTCGATACCGGTTCCATGCAAATGCTGTCATTATTAATTTATACTGTCATTTTGCCACCAGATTTATCACCTGCTTCGGCAAGATCACACATATAACACTTTCAGTGTTGTCATTTTTTTAATACCGTCAAGAATTGGCAGCAATAACGGCCATTGTAATTGTCATAAACCCTAATAAAGCGATTATTTCATCAGTACCGTTGTGATTTATCACATTTCAAGTGAATATTTGCTGTCGATTTTTCGTTAAAACCGAATAGTGACTGCAATTGGCTGGAACCACACTGAAAACCCTTTATTTTTTAACATATTATACTTTATTTGGTATTTTTTTACAATAACAAACCGCTAAAAACCTCCCTGATTTGATAAATAATCACGGGAGGTCTATTACTACTTTTTCAGACGAAGTATCTTAAGCCAGTCAGGCTTTTTAACTTTGATATCAAGCACGAATAAGAATGCTGTGAGACCGAGCATTATATGAAGAATCACGATAAAGGCATTCTCAGGCACAAAGAACTTCGAAATATACACAATCGGCATAATTATCGAAATCGAAGTTACAGGAAGTCCGCGATAATACTTCGCGATTCCTCCGCCTTCCTGCTTCTGGCGATTCATTTCAAGGGCATTGAAAAACGCAAGTCTGCATACGGCGCACATCGCGAGAAGAAACTCAAGCGCAATTCCGACAAACCCGTTCACTCCGATGAAATAGCAGATCACGCCAGGTGTAACACCGAATGCGATCACATCAACAAGTGAATCGAGCTGAATTCCGAAATTCTTCTCGTCTTCTGTCCTGTTCTTTTTTGTACGTGCCACGATACCATCGAAAGCGTCGAGAAAACCCGAAATGAACACGCACATTACTGCGAGTGTGAACATTTCTTTCTGCGCCAGCACCATTCCAGAAACAGCCGAAGCAAGGCTCAGATAAGTAAGTATAACAGTGTAGTCATAAACACCAATCAGCTTCAAAAAAACACCTTCCTTTTAAGTCGAGTTAATAATCTTTTCTGTTTTTTAGTTTATTCTTGATTGCTCCCTTATCTTCAATCACTCCAAGATAAAAAGAAACGGCAAATCCGATAATCATAAGCACAATCGCCACAGCCGACTGTACATTAAAAGCGAGCACACACGTCTCATTAAGGATATTCGGTATCATTGACAGGAAGAGCCCGAATACAATTGAAAATGTTGCTGTGTAATATCTCGAAAATAACTTGCTCATAAGATAGGAAATTACCATGCCGCCGCCGGCAACACCTATCACCATAGGCGCAAGAACCGAAACATCGAAATCCGCTAGTGAACTGATATATACTTCATAATATCCAAGGCTTGATAACACTACTGCAGGATCAAGTCCCGGAACGATCGCCGTAGCAACTACTGCAACACCAAGGAAAACTGACTGCGGAACAGAAGGATTTACAATCTGCTCAAAGTTTTCCGTATTTACAGTAAACATCCATGCACCGACAGCAGCTGCTGCTGCAATTACAAAATAATACTTTAGTGAAAAACCTTCCTTCTTCGCTTCCTTGTAAAAAATCGGTATGGTTCCGAGAATCAGCCCGAGAAAACAGAAACGTGTAGGCATTTCATGATTATTGAGAAGATAATCAAGCACCTTGCTGAATGCCAGTACACCTATAAGCATCCCCGATACTATCGGAATAAGAAACTTTACATTATTTCTGAAATTAGTAAAAAGTGTTCCGATTGCATGAAGCGTCTTTTGATAAAGACCGAAAATTATCAGAAGTACGCTTCCCGAAAGTCCCGGCGAAATACCTCCGAACCCAACAATTATCCCTTTTAAAAAGTTTTTCATTTTATTCCCCTGTAAACCTCCTGAAATAGCTGATTATTATAATTTTAATACTAAAGGCGCCCTTAATCAATCAGTTGTTGGAAAACATTCTTAGAAAAATGACACCTTTTTCAATAATCACTTCTGTTGCCGTTGACAACTATCATCTTTTCAAAAACGCAGAATTGAGACTCGCAAGAAATGCGACTGAAAAAGAGCGTCACCGCTTCCACCCTGCAGGCTGGACTGCAGTTGCTGACAAAGAACAGTAATACTCACATAAAAAGTGCAGGTATCAGAAATTCTTCTGAGGCCTGCACTTTTTATTTTCAAAATATGTAATTTAAAACTCCATTACAAGCCCGCAGCAGAGTTTATTCATTATTCCGGGAAGCTCACTATCGAGAATATCGTAGGCCCTGTCACCTGTGCAGTGGCCTGTGTACATACACTTGACACCTGCGTTTCTGATTTCAGCAGCAACTGCTTTTACCTCTTCATCAGTCTTGTTGAAGAGATGAAAGCCTCCGATATATGCATAAATTTCCTTATTGTTTAAATTCTTTGCAAGTGCTCTGCTCCCGAGAGCTTCCCTGACCTCGTTTATTATATTCACAACGCCGCCATGTGAACATGAATTGAAGATCACAAGTCCTTTATCAGTATCAAAAACGAGACTCTGTTCGTGGTAGAAGTTATCGAAAATCATTTCGCCGTCCACCTTGAGATACATCTTTTCTCTTTCACCGATTTTTTCAAGTCCAGGCGTTGAATGCGG
Source organism: Clostridiales bacterium (assembly GCA_015058155.1). Lineage (GTDB taxonomy): Bacteria > Bacillota > Clostridia > Peptostreptococcales > Anaerovoracaceae > QAKD01. The sequence continues at coordinate 34,130 of SVCW01000003.1, forward strand.
AACAGTGTAAACACCTTCACAGATTTCATATACTCCGTTTGTATATATAATTCTGTCCTTGTACTTTTCAAGCATACCTACTGGAACACCGGCATATTCAAGCGATTTAGTACTGTCATAATATGAATAAAGGTTTTCTTCCGTTCCTTCCTGAAGATAAAGCGGCGCCTTCTTATTGATTTCAAAGAATGCCGGATACCCGTTTGAATGATCGTAATGAGCATGTGAAAGCACAGTAAACTCAACCTTTTCAATCGATTTTCCGAGTTTCTCTGCGTTTTCAGCAAATAGTGGCGAATCGCCGGTGTCGAGAAGTATTCTCCTGTCACCATACTCTATATAAACCGAAAGTCCCCACTCACCGCAGAGTTCTTCAGTAGCAATATTATCTACAAGCACAGTTCCTATCATCTTAAAGGCTCCTTTCCGCAAACAATTCTAAAAGTCAACTTCATCATATCATGCTTACAAATTGTTGTACATTGTTTTTCAATTTCCGGCTGCATTATTCCATACACATAAAAGCCTGAACTTTTGCAAAGTCCGGGCATGTCATGTTCATAAGCTCAAATTATTTAGTTGAAACTTCGCCTCTCTTAACTCTGTCAAAGTACCTCTTTGTTTCCTTTGCAACAACACCTGAAAGTGCAACGAGAGCTACAAGGTTAGGGAATGCCATGAGACCGTTGAAGATATCAGCGATTGTCCATACAGCTGATACTGTGAGGAACGGACCTACAAATACAGCTGCGATATAGAGCCATCTGTAAACCTTAACTGCCTTCATGTTTCCGCCTGTTAAGTATTCAAGACATCTTTCAGCATAGTAGTCCCAGCCGAGGATTGTAGTGAATGCGAAGAAAGCAAGTGCAAGCATAAGGATTGTTGAACCGATATGCGGATCCCAAGGGAGACCATTCTGGAATGCGAAGCTTGTAATGTCAGCACCTTCAAGGTGTGCATTGTAAGCGTCAGTTACCATGATAGTCATGCCTGTCATTGAGCAAACGATAATTGTATCGATGAATGTACCTGTCATTGATACGAGACCCTGTCTTACAGGTTCGTTAGTTCTTGCAGCCGCCGCCGCGATAGGTGCACTACCAAGACCTGATTCATTTGAGAAGATACCTCTTGCTACACCCTTCTGCATAGCAATCATCATAGCACCGAGTGCACCTCCTGCCATAGCTCTTAAGCCGAATGCTCCTTCAATGATAGCCTTGAAAGCTGCAGGAATTTCTGATGCGTGGTAAATAAGAATTGATACACAAACTGCTACATATGCAACAGCCATGAAAGGAACTACGATTGTAGTAACGCTTGCGATTCTCTGGATACCACCGATGATTACGAGAGCAGCACAAGCTGCAACTACAACAGCAGTAATTACGATAGCCCATGAATAATTATTTTCACCGATAGCAAAAGCAATGTGCTGGCTCTTCGGGTCAAATACGCCCTTTACAGCGTTTGCAATACCATTTACCTGAGTGATTGTACCGATACCGAGAAGACCTGCAAGAGCTCCGAATAAAGCAAACATCTTACCGAGCCACTTCCAGTTCTTACCCATACCGTTTTCGATATAGTAGAAAGGTCCGCCAAGTGCATGACCTTCATTGTCAATAACTCTGTACTTAACCGCAAGGAGTGCTTCTGAATACTTAGTAGCCATACCGAAGCATGCTGCAACTACCATCCAGAAGAGAGCTCCCGGACCGCCGGCTGTAATAGCGCTTGCAACACCTACGATGTTACCAGTACCGATTGTAGCAGCCATAGCTGTACAGAAAGCACCGAAACTTGATACTTCACCTTCAGCTCCTTCTTCGTTCTTGATGAGGAACTTGAGTGCGAGTGGTAATTTTCTGAACTGGAGTACTCCAGTACGACATGTAAGTAAGAGACCTGTACCCATGATAAGAACGATCATAGGGATGCCCCAGACCATGTCATCAATTTTCACTAAGAATTCTGTAAAAGTCATAATATCTTTCCTCTTACTTTCAAAAAATGTAGTATATATTTCTTTAAACTAATAGGAGAAAACTACCATATACAGTTACATGTGTCAACGGATTTCGACATTTCTTTACGCTATATTAACATCACTCTGTCGCATTAAAAAAAGCGACCTGCATGTGCAAGTCGCTTAATTGTAACGTATTTCGCCAATTCTCAAGGCGACGGATTTTTTGCGAATGACGCGAAAGGAGCCAGTGTGAGGCACGGAGCTTACTCGACGTAAGTGAGTACCGAACACTGGCTCCTGACAAAGTCATTCGTAAAAAAGACTAGCCGACTAGCCGATTAGTCGATTGGCTTCATAGTAGGGAACAACATAATATCCCTGATTGACGGTGCATTTGTAACGAGCATGATTACTCTGTCGATACCGATGCCGAGTCCGCCTGTTGGTGGGAGACCAACTTCGAGAGCGTTTACGAAGTCCATATCCATTGGATGTGCTTCATCGTCTTCGCCTGATTCAAGCTGTGCCTGCTGTTCTGCGAATCTTTCGTACTGATCGATAGGGTCGTTTAATTCTGAGAATGCGTTTGCGATTTCCCAGCAGTTAACGTATGCTTCGAATCTTCTTGTGATTCTTGGGTCCTGAGGGTCTCTCTTTGCGAGAGGTGAAATTTCTACCGGATGTCCTACGATGAATACAGGGCCGTCGAGGTAACCTGGAACGTCTTCTACGTATTCTTCGAACATTTCAGCAAGAATCTTTCCTCTTGTCCACTTGTTAACATCTTCAGGATCCATGCCGTAAGCGATAGCTGCTGCTCTTGCTTCTTCGTCAGTAACGATTGTAGCGAAGTCAACACCTGTGATTTCCTTTACGGCGTCGTCCATTCTGAGTCTTCTCCATGGAGGAGTGAGGTCGAATTCCTTACCCTGGTAGTTGATGATATATGAACCGTTTGCCTTGAGAGCAGCCTGTGATACTACTCTTTCAGTAACTTCCATAACGAATTCCATGTTTGTATATGCTGCATAGCATTCCATTGATGTGAATTCAGGGTTGTGGTTTCTGTCCATACCTTCGTTACGGAACATCTTACCCATTTCATATACTCTGTCAAGACCACCTACTACGCATCTCTTTAAGAAGAGTTCGTTTGATATTCTCATCTTCATGTCGATGTCGAGAGTGTTGTGGTGAGTGTTGAATGGTCTAGCGTTTGCTCCGCCTGCGATTGTTGTAAGGATAGGAGTATCTACTTCGAGATATCCGAATTCATCTTCAAGAACTCTCTTGATTTCCTTGATGATAGCTGCTCTCTTATAGAACATATTTCTAACTTCAGGATTGATGATGAGGTCTACATATCTCTGTCTGTATCTCTGGTCGATGTCCTTTAAGCCATGCCACTTGTTAGGGAGTACCTGGAGTGACTTTGAGAGAAGAACGATCTTTTCAACTTCGATTGAGATTTCGCCTCTCTTTGTCTTGAAAACATTACCTTCAACACCGATGATATCACCGATATCATATGTGAGGAAGATTTCATATTCTTCAGGAGTGATTCCGTCCTGAGTGATATGGAGCTGGATTCTTCCGTCCTTGTCCTGAATATCTACGAATGAAGCCTTACCCATATGTCTGTTAGCCATGATACGACCAGCCATTGATACGTGCTTGCCTTCCCATTCTTCGAAGTTTTCCTTGATCTGTACACTGTACGCTTCAACATTCCAAGTTTCTACGAGGAAAGGATTTCTTCCCATTTCCTGGAGCTTCTTAAGCTTTTCACGTCTGATCTGTCTCTGTTCAGTTAACTGGGCTTCTGATACTTCTTCTTCTACTTCTGGATTTACGTTTACGTTTCTTTCTTCTGTCATTGTATTTTACCTCACTAAAATTTTTTAATTTTTAGTAGGCTCTCTAGCTGATACTTGATAGTCAACTGCGCTACATTGCGCAAATATTTAACCGATTGATACTATCTGATAGTTTACGATTCCGTCAGGAACCACGATTTCTACGGTTTCTCCTACAGCTCTGCCAAGGAGTGCCGCGCCTACAAGCGATTCATTTGAAATTTTTCCCTCAAAAGGATCAGCCTCTGTGGAGCCTACGATAACAAAGTCTGCTTCGTCGCCTGTGGCCATATTTTTGACTTTAACTTTGATACCTACGGAAACTTTGTCTCCTGCTACCTCCGCGTCGTCAATTATTTTAGCCTTACGAATCATATTCTCGAGCTTGTGAATTCTTTCTTCGAGTTCAGCCTGCTCGTTTTTAGCAGCATCGTATTCTGCGTTTTCTGAGATATCGCCATATGATAGAGCTTCTTTGAGTCTATCGGCGACCTCTTTTCGTCTTACTGCTACGAGTTCTTCGTGTTCGGCCACAATTTTATCGTATCCTTCTTTGGTCAATAAAATTTCTTCTGCCATTACTGACTCTCCTTTCAGCGTTAAAATTCTTATATTCCAGGCTTTTTGTGCCTATATCACATTTGCCTTATATATCCTATAATTATACACGCAAGTGCATTATTTTGTCAATTTGAAATAACTTCTCATATCTTTTTTATTTCCAAATAACAGAAAAGTTATAATCATTTGAGCATTATTACTGCGGCGAGTGACCCCCTTGCAGTTCCCATTTTTCTGTGTGACCAGAAAACATCTGTCTCACATGCAGTACAATGAGGCGAAATTTCGATATTTTCATCTCTCACTCCGCTTCTTTTCAGGAGCTCTTTATTTATTAATTTAAGATCTACGAAGAATTTTTCTTCTGCTGATCCATCAGACATTACTTCCGGAGTTTTCCTATCTATCGCACTTAAAGCTGCGTCTCCAAGAAGCTTTATCATGGCATCAGGAACATCTTTATGTGTTTCAAAACAGCATCTGCTTATACACGGGCCTATTGCTGCATGCATATCTTTAGGCAGGCATCCGTAATCTCTTTTCATTTTTTCGACAGTCTTTCCTGCTATATCAAGCGCTGTGCTTTTCCAGCCGGCATGTACCGCAGCTACAACCTTTTTCACCGGATCACAGATAAGTATCGGTGTACAGTCAGCTGTAAAAATTGTAAGCGCTACACCGGGAGCATCGGTAACGAGTGCGTCAGCACACACTTCTATCGGTCTTATAATACCGGTTCCCGCTTCTTCACGCGAAACGCTTTTTACAGAATCTCCGTGAACCTGATTAATCATATACATGTTCTCAGGCTTGAAACCTGCTGCCATTCCCAGAGTTTCTGCATTTTTCTTAACTATTTCAAATGGCCATGGTCTTCTCGGATCAGGATTCATGCCTTCGTATTCACCGCTGCCTATTCCCCCAAGCCTTGTCGAGAAGCAAGTAAGTACATCATCAGGAAAGTTTTCTGCTTTTATAAATATCTCGCCTTTTCTTAATCTCATACCGTTCCTTCCGTTATATAAAACTGCGGACTTTACGTCCGCAGTTACAGTCTTTTAATAGAATACGTATCTTACATTTGGTGAGTTTGTAAGGTATACGCTTGATGAATATCTGATACCGAATTCGATGACATCGCCCACCTTGATTTCACGACCTGCATCTTCGATATCGAGGATTGTGTGGTCACTCGAAGCTCCGAGCACCTTGATTCCCTCTTCAACAGGTTCGATATCAAACGGATCACCATAGTCAACCCTTCCGATTGCAACGAGTGCTCTGTTTCTTATACCTCTGTCTTCATAAACAGGCTTGTTACCGAAAGCGTCAACAACAAGTTCACCGATAGGATGTGTCGGCTTTCTCTTAACTTCTACAACTTCAGCCTTGAGGATGAATACGTCCTTGTTTATTCCTTCAATATCATAGAAATAGTAGTCAGGCATATCCTTACCAAAAGCAATACCTTCACCTACACGGAGCATATTAACTCTTTCAGGCATATCTCCGTCAAGAATACGAGGAAGTGATGATGTTCCGCCACCTGAAAGTATATCAAGCTTTCTTCCGATAGCCTTTTCAACGAGTTCAGCCTTATCAACAAATTCCTGAAGCTTTGCGTTTGTAGCATTTACTGAACCATAGCATCCTACGTTTACACCTACGCCAGCAAGATAGAGGTTCGGAAGATCATTTTCTACAAGGAGAGCCGCTTCTACAAGCTCTTCTTCGCTCCAGAATCCTTCTCTTAAGTCTCCGCACTCAACCATGAGGATAACATTGTGGATTGTTCCCTTTCTTCCTGCAGCCTTATCGAGAGCCTTAAGAACTTCTATTTCACTCTGGAGTGAGTATTCAGCTGCATGAACAAGTCTTTCGAGTTCTGACAGCATTGCGATTCTTATGCACATGCAAGGAGTCTTGACTCCACCCGCCTTTACCTGTTCGAGCTGTTCAAGTCTTGATGATGCGATAAAATCAACTCCCGCATCTTCATACATCTTGGCTGCCTCTGCAAATCCGCTGAAGCCCTTGATTACACCTGCAAGCTTGATTCCGTTTTTATCGCACATATTCTTAACGATTGTAATATTTTCTCTGAGCTTAAATAAGTTCACTTCAAGACATGGATATCTGCTTTTCATACTCTATCCTCCATTCAATAATCATGATTACATAAAAAAATAGAACTTTCTGATAATTATATCAGAAAGTTCCGTTCAATACTATACTTTTTAAATTTTAGTTTTTATTTCCTTCGGCAAAACGTTTTATTTTCTTCGTACTGTTTTTTTCGAACTCTTCCTTACGAAGGACGATTGCCTTGATTCTCTTGAAGAAAGGAAGTTCTTCATTAATTTTATCTACTTCCTTCCAGAGTTCTGAAACGATTTCTTCATCGCTCATGTAGATATCTCCGAATTTTTCAGTCATGGCATCGCTGTCAACTCTTATGGAAGCAACAATTATAGTATCCTCACCATCCTCAGACTCTCTCTCCCATACCATTGATTCAGCAATAAACGGAATGTTTGAGAGGTAGTTTTCAAGTTCTTCAGGATATACATTTTTGCCGTTTTTTGTGATTATTACGTTTTTGGCTCTTCCTGTTATAAAGACGTAGCCTTCTTCGTCAATATACCCGAGGTCGCCTGTATAGAACCAGCCATCCTTTATAACTTCGGCTGTGAGGTCCGGACGTTTATAATAACCGAGCATTATATTATCGCCCTTGATTATGATTTCACCGATTCCATCATCACCCTTGTTTGCAATTGCGATATCACCATTCGGGATTCTTCTTCCGATTGAAGCATTCTTTGGCCTTGTATCAGGATTAAGTGCTCCGATAGGTGAAGCCTCAGTAAGACCATAACCCTGGAAAGCATTGAGTCCGAAGTCACGAAGTCCCTGTATAACATCAGGATTTATTGCAGCTCCACCGCTTATTGCAATACGGAGTCTGCCACCGAAAAGTGCATGAATATCTTTCAGGAAAAGATTTCCTATGTTGAGTTTGAATTTCTTCGTAGTTCTGTTAACACGGATAACTTTTTTGAGAGTTCCTTCCTTGCCCTTCTTTCTTACGCCCTGCCAGATTTTCTTGTACAGGCTTTCGAATACTGCAGGCACGCCAAGGAATACCGTAGGGCTTACTTCGCTTAAGTTCTTTACGATATATTTGAGTCCTTCACAATATGCTATTGTAAGTCCGCAGTAAATCGGTGTAAGAAATCCGCATGTACATTCATACGTATGATGAAGAGGCAGGAATGAGAAAAAGATCTCGTCTTCATTAAGATGTACAAGAGAACACATCGACATTACATTTGATACGATGTTCTTATGGGAAAGCATTACTCCCTTTGAAACACCTGTTGTGCCTGATGTAAAGAGAATGATACTCATTTCATCATTATCGATTTCTGCATCAAGATAACTCCTGTCCCCGCATGCAACCATATTCTTTCCTGCTTCAACAAGATCCTTGTATGCGAGTACTTCTGCAGTGCTTTCGAGAGCTTCCATTGAAACAACAGCTTCGAGAGTAGTGTCTCCATCTGCTTTCATCTTTGCAAAATCGTTAAGATGCTTTTTGTCTGTGATTACGCAGCTGATTTCGCCCATCTGTACGAGCTGTTTGAGTTCACCTGCCGAAAGTTCCTTATCAAGCGGTACAATAACGCCTACTCCGCAAACTACAGCAAGATAAGTTACTGCCCACTTATATGAGTTGTCGCCACAGACAGAAATCTTCTTTCCTTTGAAACCGCCTGCGATAAGCGCCGTACCAAGTCCGTTTACATCATCAAATGCTTCTTTGTAAGTAATCGGTTCGTACTTTTTTGTGGCCTTGCTCTTTTCAAGGAATGCAGTCTTATCTGCGTAGAACTCAACCGATGTTACGAGCATATCCTTGATATCGGTTATTGCACGTCTTCCTCTGTATTTTACAAGCGGATCATCGGAGTTTCTGATGTTCTCCATATACTGCTCCGCCCATATTTTTTTATTTGTCACCATTACATTATTCTCCGGCATAATTACACCACCCATTTCCTTTTAGCAAACACTTCTAGCTTTCTTTGTAATTGCCTTCTTCATTTCTTCTGATTTTTCTTGAACTGTTCTTTATGAATTCAGTTCTTCTGATGCCTATTCTCATTACACGCTTATAGCCCGGCATCGAGTCATTTACTTCTTCCACAATCTTCTTTATGAATCTTTCAAGCTCAATATCTTCAAGTTCTCCTACATCTTCCTTTATCTGAGCATAATCAGGATAAATCTCAGCCTTCACCACTGTATCGCCTGACTTTTCGTCGATGATACCATGAACCAGTGACTCTGAAATATATACTGATTCATTAAGCTGATGTTCGATTTCTTCAGGGAAGATATTCTTACCGTTCTTTGTAACGATAACGTTTTTCTTTCTTCCAGAAATATAGAGGAACCCGTCATTGTCGAAGTATCCGTAGTCTCCTGTGTAGAGCCAGTCTCCGCGGATTGCTTCTTTTGTTGCTTCTTCATTTTCGAAGTATCCGATCATGACTGATGGTCCGCGCACAACGATTTCACCAACTCCGTCAGGCGCCATGTCAACAATCTTGACTTCAGTCCCCGGCATCGGGAATCCCGCTGCCGACGGCTTGCTGTATCTGTCACGATTTACTGCAATAATCGGTGAGTTTTCACTCATTCCGTATCCCTGAATCATAGGAATTCCCATAGCCTGGAAATCTTCGATGATTTTAGGATTTATAGGCGCTCCTCCTACAATCAGGAGCTCCATCTTACCGCCGAATGCAGCATGAACATCCTTGAAAATCTTCTTTACAACCTTTGGCTTATTATAAAGCTTGTACTTCTTCGAGAGTTCAATCATCTGTCTCATTGTATCGTACTTGCCCTTTGCCTCGGCATTTTTCATTATCTTCTTGTGAGCATTTTCAAATATGAGCGGAACTCCGAGCATTACTGTAGCTCCTGCCTCATTCATATTTTTCATGATGTACTTGAGTCCTTCACAGACCGCAACTGTAACACCCTGATAAAACGCCGTGAATATATGGCATGTCATTTCATATGCGTGATGCATAGGAAGAACTGAAAGCCCTACTCCTCCTTCGCGTATGTGTACATACTTTGACATGTTATATACATTTGCCGCAAGATTTCTGTGTGAGAGCATAACGCCCTTTGACATTCCTGTAGTTCCCGATGTGAACATAAGAGTGCAGAGTGCTTCATCATCAATTTCCGAATCGATGTAACTTCTGTCTCCGCTTTCAAGAGATTTTCTTCCGGCTTCAATAACATCACTGAGTGACTTGCTGTCTTCATGATGCTCATCTTTCATACAGATGAGATGTTCGATTCTTTCACCTTCAGGAAGGTCCGAAATCGCCTCGAGGACGAGCTTTTCGCACTTCTTTGAGTATACTATCGCTCCGAGATGAGCTCTCTCGATAAGGTTCCTCATTTCGCCGGGCGGAAGTTCCTTGTCGAGAGGAACTACTACGCCTACACCGTTTACAACTGCAAAATAAGTCATAACCCATTCGTAGCTGTTTTCACCGACGATAGCAATTTTCTTACCCTTAAGACCGAGATTCACAAGGCCGGTTCCTAAACTGTCTACATCTTTTCTTACTTTTGCATAGGAAACAGGAACGTATTTTCCACCGGGACGTTCCTTGACAAGATATGCAGTTCTATCCGCAAACATTTCTGTTGAGCCGAGAAACATATCGCGGATACTACTTATCTGTCTTACTTCATAGAAACTATTTCTATATTTTTTGCTATTCATTAATTATCCCCAATCTATATGTCAGCAATTAATAAACAAAATACATTATTCACCACATTATATTTTACCATTTTCAGTTTCATAGTCAACAGATAAAGATGTTGATTTGTCAATTTCTATGTGACAATTTGGTGAAGAATGGCAAAAAATAAAACACAGACCGGTTTCTGTACCGGTCTGCGCATACATTTTGTCGTTACTAGTAGAAATATTTTGATGTATAATTTGTGCCGTCTCCTATGTATTTCATGATTTCAGCACTTTCCTTCGCACTTGATGCAAATGTCGGATCCATTCTCTGCCATGCAGAACCATTGAAGTAAATCACGCCGTCAACCCAGCCTGTCTCTTCTGAATATACGCTTATCCATGCGTGATAAGCCGATCCTGCATAACCTACTACAAGTTTACAAGGCACACCCTGGCTTCTCAACATTCCTGTCATGAGAGCTGCATAGTCAAAACAGATTCCGCTCTTCTTTTCAAGAACGCTGTCGAGCACAGGAAGGTATCCGCTCTTTACAGTAGCTGCAAGCTGCTTATCGTATGTTGTATTTCTTACAACATAATTATATACAGCCTCTACCTTCTTCAGATTATCATCGAGTCCGTAAGTAAGTTCTGCCGCTTTCTTCACTGTATTCGGTGCTGCATCATAATCAACATACTGATTTGAGTGAAGGAATGGTGCAAATTCATCAGTGAGTGTAACGTTTGCAGTTACTGAAAGGACTGAAGAATACTTTGTTCCTGAAACATTTTCATATACTACAACCTGATAGCTGCCGTTACCGTCAGAAAGAGGAAAAGCATCCCATTCGCCGGCTGTAAGGTTATATGTATATGTTGTCACAGGACCCTTTACCTGAGCCTTGAGTCTCTTGCTTGTTTCCTGCGTATACTTGATCATGATGTATCCGTCAGCTGTATTTGAATAGTCAATACGTGCTTTTGAATTCTCTTTCACAAGGATTCCCGGTGCAGTTACTGAAAGTACGCTTGGTAAAGCTGCCGGAGCTTCCGAAAGTGCCACAGCCTCTTCTTCAATATTCACTTCTGCAATTTCAACCGTATCCGCTACAAGATACTCAGGCCCCTGCTGCTCTCCGCCGATGTCACCGCCGCCTCCGCAACCTGTTGTAATGCCCGAAAGCATCATGCAAACAAGTATCCATGCACAGATTTTTCTTTTGTTTTTCTGCATCAGATCACCTCTTTCAAAAATAATATATCATTCAAAATTATATAATCAAATAAAAATATTTCACTTAAGTCGATTGAATCATTACGGATATAGTGCTACACTAAAACGTGAAAGGAGCGTAACCATGAACAAAACCGATGAAATCATAGTAAATATGCTCGGCGATTTTTCAATCAGCTGGCACGGAAACACTATATACGACACTGACAACCGTATGCGTAAGATATGGCTTCTTACTGCGTATTTTATTTATAGAAGAAATAACCGCATCACGCAGAACGCTCTTCTCGATCTTCTCTGGGACGGAGATGATGACCGTGCAAACCCTCAGGGAGCACTCAAAACCATGCTATACCGCACAAGAAATATGCTCGGTAAACTTGAGGATAATGCAGGCTATGAGCTCATTCTCAGCAAAGACGGGAACTACTCATGGAACACTTCGCTTCCTCTCGTTCTTGATGTTGAGGAATTCGAAAAAGCATATCAGAAGGGACTTTCCGCACAGAATCAGGATGAAAAGCTCGCATACTTATCAGAGGCCCTCGACCTCTACAATGGAGATTTTCTTCCGAGACTCTCTATGGAATCATGGGTTGTTCCGATTTCAGCACACTACCACAAGGTATTTCTTGAAATCACTGACATGGTTCTCGATATTCTTCTCAAAAATGAAGAATGGGAAAAAGCTTCCGAAATCTGTAATCGCTCACTTAAAATCGAACCTTATTCCGAAAACCTCTATGCTGCACTTATGAAGTGCCAGATTTCGCTCGACAACAAGGAAGCCGCTATCTCGACTTATGAAACACTCAGCGAAATGCTTTATTCAAATTTCGGAGTACTTCCTTCTGACGAGACACGTGCGCTCTACAGAGAAGCCAGCAAATCAGGTAATAAGCAGGCTGTAAGCCTTGACACCATAAGAGACCAGCTTCGCGAAGACAATATAGCTTCGGGTGCTCTTTTCTGCGATTATGACTTTTTCAAGGTTCTTTACCGCTCTCAGGCGAGAACTATCGCAAGAAGCGGAGATACTATACATATCGCTCTTATTTCAGTCAATCATCCCGGAAACAAAGAACTTTCCAAAAAGAGCTTTGACAAGGCCGTTGACAATCTTAAAGAGCAGATTGTTTCAAATCTTCGTCAGGGAGATATTGTTTCACAGTGCAGCGGATCACAATTCATCATCATGCTCCCTCATGCCAACTATGAAAACAGTTGCATGGTCTGCGGACGAATCCTGCGTGCTTTCTTCAGGAAGTATCCTCATTCACCGGCTGATATCCGTTTCAATGTGCTTCCTCTTGAGCCACGCGACATCTCATTCTGACTATAAATCAACACGTACTGCCTGAACTACCCATCTTGTGTCGGATTTCACACTTGCTCCTATACAAGTTGATAAAGTAAGGATTTTACTTCCTTCACCAGGCACGATACCTGTATCAATTACTGAACTGTTAACAGCATGATCTATAAGGTCCTGCTGTTCTTTTTTGTTTTCAAATTTAATTCTGAATGTATCCGAAGTCACATCTGTTTCATAAGCCGCAAATATCAGATATGAGTAACTACCCTCTTCATTTGATACATTTACAATCGGATTAGCTTCCCAGTAACTGATATCCTTATATTTCGCAAGGCTTCCGAACATAGTGTTGTTGCCCATTCTGTGACCGTAGATTATCGTATTGATATCATTAAGTGTAAAACTGTTTCTGCACTCCATAAAAATTGATCCGGATGCATTTTTTGTGCCATTCCATGCTCTGTCGAGATAATAATCATTATCCGGTGACTGGAGGAGCGGGTATGACAGTTTCGTTCCCGGAATGTTTATCCAGCCGATTACTTCGTCGTTCACTTCTCTTAATGCTTCGAAATCCATACTCGCGAATTCATCCGCATAAGGATTCACATATACTGCAGCTTCGCTTACAGCGCTGCCTGTTACTGCTGCTTCCTCAGCCTCTTCAGGAACGATTACCTCAGGCGTCATAGCAAGAGCTACTGCTTCGTCATAGATTTCTGTGGCTTCATTATATTCTGACACTCTATGCCATAAAACTGCTGCACTGAAGACAAAAGTCATGCAGACAAACATCAATACTGTCTTTCTGATTTTCTTTTTCATAGCCTGTTCCTCCTTTCTAATAATAAAATATCAGAAAGAGGTTACAAAACAGGTCACATTTTGAAAAAGTAGAGACAAAATTTTAACCATTAAACGAGAATTCCCCCGGCAGTTTCCCGCCGGGGATCTCTTACTTGCTATTTGTGTTTAGTAATATGTTTCAAGGTTTATCTTACTACTGCTCATTTTCATTTTTGCGGCCTGTGAGATTGAGCCAGAGTAATGATACGCCTGATACTAACGCTACAAGTGCATAGTATGTTGTATTGTCACCTGTTGCAGGTACGTCTGCGAGAGGTACATCTTCATCGAAGAGGTCGATATCTCCGCCTCCGTCACCACCCGGAGGTGTGATTCCAGGAGTTGTTGTGATTCCAGGAGGAGTTGTTTCTTCGATTACTTCTTCGTAAGTATTAGTTACTACGATTGTTGTTCCTGAATTTCTTATGCTTGATTCATATCCGTCTGGTACGTCAACTTCCTTTACGCTCCAGTTACCGCTTCTTGAAAGCTGTGTCCAAGTGTATGTCCAGCCTTTTTCATCGCTTAATTCAACTTCCTGTCCGTACGGTCTGTTTCCGTCGTAAAGCTGAACTTCGATGCTTTCAGGTCTTACGTCAAGGCCTTCATCGCCCTGCCATACCTTTTCAACTGTTCTTGAAGTGTATCTTGGTGCTCCAGGAGGATTGTAAGTATTAACTACTACCCAGCTGTTTTCCCAGTCAAAGTTCATATTTGAATCTCTGCCATCTGCCCACTCGTTGTCATATGATACTGACCATCTTGATCCGAGTGAAAGTTCTACTACTTCGTACTTGATTGCTTCTCCAACTCCGCCTTCTCTGTTCTTGAAGAGTTCGTTGTTTTCTGCGTCAGTTGTGAATACAAACTTCCAAGGATTTTCAAGGAGTACTGATGATCCTGTGATTCCAGGAACTGATACGTATACTGCATTTGCTTCTGCCTCTTCCTTTGTGAGGACGTATCTGTTGATTTCCTTACCATCAGCCTTGAGGATAAATGTTACGTCTGTTTCCTTACCTTCAGTATCTGCACCCCAGATTTTTTCTACAGGGATTACTACTGTTTCAGCAAAGTGAACATTTTCAAGTCCAAGGAGTGCTCCTGTTGAAGTATCTGTTACTTCTCCTGCCTCATTGTATCCAGGTACTGCGTATTCATTTCTTCCGAACATATTGATACCGGAAGCATCTCTGTATCCGAGTTCCTTAACGTATACTCCGCCAGGGTACTTATTTGAGTCGTATGTGAATGTAGCTGTGTAGATGTCGCCTGTTTCGTCAACTGTTACGTCGAGCTTGTCAGGACCTACTTCCATTTCCTTTATGTACTTATTGCTGCCTTCTTCATAGAGTCCGAAGATTACGCTATCAGGACGAACACCATCTCTGTTGCTTTCATCTACCCAGAACTTGCTGAATGTTACAGGGATAATGCTTGGTGAATAGTTGTAGTGGTTAGTAACCATTGCCCATTCTTCTGAACCGCCACCTACTGTTACTGCTGCACCTGTAGGCTGATCAGTAGTTGAGTAGCTTGTGATTCTTTCATATCCGAGTCCGTGACCAGGAAGTTCAGCATAGATTTCTTCGATTGTGTATGTTCCAGGCTGGAGATTTTCTACAGTGTATTCGTATACGAGTTCACCGTTAACTCTCTGAGGGAGATCGATAGTTTCAACTTCTTCTCCTGCAGCATCTCTTAATACGATTCTGAAAGCACCACGCTCAAATTCTTCTTCTGAAGCTGCGCCTGTTACGTCCTTCTTAACTGTAATCTTGTTTAATGGTGTGTTTTCTACCTTTGAGAATGATCCTTCAGGGATTTCAGGATATACATCAATTACCTGATATTCATAAAGTCCAGGAGGTAACTGAGGAGGATTTTCACCCTGTGGTACATTCATTACGATTGCTGAGTCTGTCGGTACTGTTTCGCCAGGACCAGGTTCGATTGCAACGATTGTTGTAGTTGCTACCGGTACGAAATCATCAGCTGTTAATGCTGCTTTGCCTTCTACTGTTGTCACATCGTAAGCTACCTTAACCTTGTATGTGTCGCTGTTATCTTCGTATCCGAATGCAGGTGCTTCTTCACTTAAGATGAAGTCATGGCCTGAAGGGATGTCTGTAAATTCTACGATACCTTCTTCGTCTGAAATACTAGTCTGGCTCCATGATACTGTAGCCTTTACGTCCTTGTGGCTGCATACGCTGCATCTGTCACTGTGTTCGAGTACGAACTTTGCTCCGCAGATTGGTTCACCAGTCTTTGATGAAACTTTCTGGAATGCGAATTCTCCGAGGAAACCGTGAACTGCAGGTACTTCAAATTCGAGTTCCTTGATATCTGAAAGCTTACCGTCAACGTTTTCCTTATAAGCGAAAGTAGTCTTGCCGTTTGTTTCGTAAACACCAGTGCTGTTTACGCCTGGTTCATCTACTGTTACTTCTTTGAAGTTGTCGATTTCATTTGCGAGTCTTACTCTGTACTTAAGTGTGTATGTATATGTTCCGCTGTTGGCATTGCCTTCGAGGACATATCCTGAATCCTTAAGATCCCAGCTGATTGATTCAACGCCATTGTTTGCTGTTGTAACTAAAGCTGTGTTTTCTTCACCGTCTGCGTACTTACCGTTTAATGAAGTCTTTCCAACCTTGAGGTTGCCATCCTTGTCATAGAAACCGAGGAAGTCTACAGTAGCCGGTGACTTAACGCTCATAGGGTCAGTTACTACCCATGAACTTTCGATTGACTGCTGGTTGATTACTTCAATCTGAGTCTTGATTGCCTTGAATGCATCTGTAAGATTCTGAGGGTTGTCGCCATCCCAGTAGTAATTTGATGCGATTCCGAATGCGAGCCACTTCTTGAAGTTTGTGTCAGGGTTAGTTCCCTTTACAAGAGCGCCGTTTTTGATTGAATCGATCTCATACTTTTCAGTGTTTGTATCAACTACACTGAATCCAGGGTTTGTGTTGCCGTTTCTCTGAAGCTTGCTGATGTCACCTACTTCACCTACATTGATACCGATTGAGAAGATACTGATGTCTCCGCTCTTATCGCCAGCCTTGAGTGAAAGTGCGATATCTCTTGCTTTCTGTGCACCCTTATCACTGTAAGTTGTGCCGTACCAGCATGCATTTCCAGTCTTGCTGTCGTAGAAATATCCGTCGATAGCGCTGTTTGAAGCGATGATTTCTACGTTACCGCTTGTCTGTGACATTCTTGAATCCATTCTTGGGTTCCAGCCTGCAACCTTGCTTGTATTGCCATCGCCGTTTGCGTATGTTGTTGGAAGACCGTCACTGATGAAGATTACATACTGGCTCATTCCGTTTACTGTGCTCTGAGCAAGAAGGTTCTGAGCGAGCTTGAGTCCGCCTTCAATGTTTGTAAAGATCTGGCTCTGTCTCTTCTGATAATATTCACCTGCTTCAGTGTAAGTTCCTGTTCTAGGATTTACAATTCCGTCGTTTGCCTTACCGAAAACATCATTTGCTTCCTTAGCAAGAGCATCCTTTAAACTCTTTGCACTATTTGCATCTGCTGCGTCTGTCCAGCCACTGATTCTTTCAGCATCTGTGTTGAAACGAACAATTGAGAGCATTCTCTTTGCCTGAGGATTTGCTGCTGCATCTGCGCAGAACTGATCAATAAATGCGTTTGCTGCATCTTCAGCCATCTTGTACTGTGTTCCGCCGTTGATGTTGTTATCTGAGTCAACCATTGAGTATGACATATCCATTACGATAACAACTGCTGCCGGAAGAGCCTTGTAAAGTTCTTCGATGCTGTAAGGTGCTGTTGCTGTGAGTGTGATATCGAATACATTTTCGTGGTCAGTTCCTTCGATTGTCTTACTGATTTCGACACCACCCTTTGATGTTACCCCGCCCTGATATACTATCTGGTGCTGATTAAGGGGCACTGCCGGAGCCTGAGGTTCCGGATTTGCCGGAGCTACTTCACCTGTCGCAAATACACTCATGCCTGAGAGGCTGAATAAGAGTGTAAGCGTAAGGATGAATGATAATACTTTTCTTGCTCCTTCCTTTCTTTTTTTGTTACCCATATTTCGTTCTCCTTTCAAAATCGAAGCGAAAACAAAATACTGGCAGCCGGGCTGACATGGTTTCTTCTGAAACTTTAGTCCCCTAGCTTTGCGTCCTGCCCTTTCGGACAGTTTGCCATTTTCAGACCGCTGTTTTCTTTATCTTGGCTTTATTATATTTTCATACGGTTACATTACCGGTTACAGTTTGAAAAAATTTCTTCAAAAAATAACAAAATGCGATTTTTTTGAAACCGCATTCTGTAACTTATTATAAAATTCTGTCGAGCTGCGCGGGATTGTCTGCATACTCAAGCGCAACTTCTTTTGTAATTTTGCCTTCCCTGTATAAGCCTGCGATGGACTGATCCATCGATATCATTCCTTCGGCTGCACCTGTTGAAATTGCAACGTTTATCTGGTGTCCTTTGTTATCACGAATCATGTTCTTGATTGCACCGTTTACATGCATTATTTCAAACGCAGGCACAAGTTCCCCGTCTGTTCCAGGAAGCAACTGCTGCGATACAACAGTGCGAAGCACTGACGCGAGCTGAACTCTTATCTGATCCTGCTGAAATGCCGGAAACTCATCGATGATTCTGTCGATTGCATTGACTGCACCTTTTGTATGAAGTGTCGCAAAAATCAGATGACCTGTCTCTGCTGCCGTCATTGCAGTTCTCGTTGTCTCAAGATCTCGCATTTCACCAAGCTGTATTACATTTGGTGCCTGGCGCAGGCATGCTCTCAAAGCCGAAAGATAATCTCCTGTGTCGAGCTCGATTTCTCTCTGACTCACGATACTTTTTTTGTTTCTATGTAAATACTCAATCGGATTTTCAAGCGTGATTATGTGAAAACTTTCGTTTTCATTAATTCTGTCCACAAGACACGCCTGTGTCGTTGACTTGCCGCTTCCTGCAGTTCCTGTAAAGAGAACCATTCCGTGTGTGAGTTCCGATAACTTCATAACTTCTTCAGGAATCATGTATTCTCTGTAATCAGGAATATCAAAAGCCACGACTCTCACTACCGCAGCAAGAGAGCCTCTCTGCTTGTATGCATTTGCACGGAATCTGGCAAGCCCCGGAACAGAAAACGAAAAGTCATCGTCTCCGCTTTTTATGTACTCGTCCATGCTTCTTCCGGCCATACTGTACATTTCAGAAATAAGCGCTTCCGTTTCCTTCGGCATCACTTTTTCTTCCGAAAGTGCGTGTATTTCTCCGTCATATTTCGCGCTTACATTTCCACCGGCTACGATAAAAATATCCGATGCCTCAAGCGAAACTGCTTCTTTTAAAATATCTGTAAGAGCTATCATCTCATGCCCTCCTTATAACATATAAAGGGGTTATTCTCCTCCCCACACATTCATGCTTTCATCATTCTCCCAGCTTCCTGTATAAACAGTCTGCCAGCGTTCTATAAGATAATCGCTGCCGTTTACTGTAACTTCGACCCGGAGTTCTCTTGTGTCATTTATATGGCACACATATTTATACGTATCCCCTTCGCAGGTTACATTATCAGGGATATTGCCGCTTCTTATTTCAGAAAGAATCTTTTCAGCCTCACTATCTGCTGCGTAATACTCTTTCACACTTACTGCAGTCTTCTCAGAAAGAGCACTATCCGCACTCGCCGATGAAACTGACAATACTGCAAATACCGTGATACATAGTATTGCAAATATGACAAGAAGCGAACTCACACCCGTTCCCATTGCGAAAACAGATTTTTCTTCATTTCTCTTTTTACTCAAAACTGCTCACCTCCTGCCAGGAAGTTTCAAGTGCGAAAACTTCTTTTTCCTGATCAAGGACAACTATTTCCGCAGTTCCGAGATACTGATCCATTTTGATTATTTCTGCCGTAATCTCAAGATTTCCGTTTTCAAGTTCTATAGTATAAGTGAGCGTGTCACCATCACTATCTCCCGAAAGCAGCCTTGCAGCTTCTTCAAAGTCTCCGGCTGTTGATTTTATAATCTGAGCAGTATTTTCTGCCGCAAGAACCGCCCTGTCCATCCGGAAATTAGCTTCCGTTTCGTTACGGCTCCATACAAAAGCCTTTACACAAAGGCCTGCTGCAAGTGCAAATACAAGCAGCATTACAAGCATTTCCATCATCACGAGAGGTGCCTTACTTCTCATAAGCCGACCTCCCTTCTTCCGTAAACCGAATAGTTCACAGAAACAATATCTCCATCCGGAGTCTTTATATCAATGCTAATCAAAGCATCAGTTATCGAAGCACTCATAGACTCCGCAGGAACAAGTTTTTCTCCCGCATCAGCTTCTACCCCGCTATCGGGAATCGAAAAACACTCCATAAGCCACCCGTCATAGCAGTAAATCTTTGTAGCATATATATCGCCATCGATTTCCTCTTCAATAACGAGTGCCTGGCTTCCGTCCATTTCACCAAGATATACTCTGTCAAGATTTTCTGCCTGCTCGAGCTTTGTGAAAATATAATGCGCACACGTTCTTTCGCGATACGTTACATCGTCACGCGAAGCAATCTTCTGATATGAAGATATTCCGAGACTGAGCGTCGCTATGATACAGATTGCAAATATACCGAAAACGAGAAAAACGAACGCATCCGATATTGAGTTGTTCCTTGCGTACTCTTTTTTTCTCATTTACTTCTCTATCACCGTAATATCGGGCATTATGTTCGAAGCAAATACATCGTAGTGAACATAAAACCTTTCTTCATCAATTCTCACATTGTATTTTTCTACGAGATAATCAAGCGTAGGTGGATAAATTCCTTCGTTTGCATAACAAGTAACCGCTCCTTTTACAAGCGCTTCTTCAAGTCTTACGGCTGCCTGTTCTTCACCGGCACTTCCGAGACTTCCGAAAGCAGTCGTAAAAATAGCGACTACTACAATAATTACTATGACAGCAGGAACGAGTGCTGCAATTTTTCCCTTGTTTCTCGCCCTTACCATAATACACCTATCCGAGTGATGCCATAATCTGCACGAGCGGCATCATAACCGAAAGAAGTATCAGGCCTACAGCTCCGGCTGTAATAACAATAATGCAAGGTTCAATCCTGCTGATTTTTGAAGCCAGCGCATATTCGCTCTCTTCAAGCAGTCTTTCGGCGATGCTCTGCATTGCATCGTCACCAAGTCCGCCCCTCATTCCGACTTCAAGTAGTCTGCATTCTGTTTTCGGCAGGATTCTGTTTCTGGAAAGAGTATCTGAAAGAGTCTCGCCTCTTGACAGATCTTCGATACTTCCGAGGCATCTCTTCTGGAATGAAGGTATGTCTTCTGTAAGCTTCGCTGCCATTGTGAGCGCATCCTCAATAGCAAGGCCACTACTTACAGACATTGAAATAGCCTGCGCAGTTCTTGCGATATTGATCTTTTCCCAGACTCCCTTATCGCCGAAATTCTTTTTCCAGAATCCGAGGAAGCTGTTTCTGAAACTTCCTGAAAAAGAAATCATGATCATCAAAACAGCTGCTACTGCCACAAGTATACAAATAGCAGGCATGATGCTCTTTATAACTTTTCCAAGTGCAAGGAGAACTCCGGCAATGCCTGTAAGCGAACTTCCCATCTGTCCGTAAACTTTATCAAATAACGGTAAAACCTCCACCAGTAGTACTCCTATTACGATAAACATAATAATGAGTAATAATGCCGGATAGAGTAGTGCCGTTTTTATTTGTCTTTCAAGTCTGAGACGATTGTCATAGAACTGTGCAAGTGCTGAAAGCGATTTTTCCAGTCTCCCCGTTTTTTCTCCCACTTCAATAAGGCTTGACATATAAGCGGGAAAAGCTTCACTCTTTTTAAGTGACTCCGAAAGCGAATAGCCTGAATCACAGTAGCCTGCAAGTTCTCTTAATAGTTCACTGTATCCGCCTTTTTCATCTTCAGCAAGCATGGTAAACCCGTCCGCCGGACTGATTCCTGCGTGCATAAGCATCTCAAGGCTCTCGGAAATATGTCTCAGTTCTTCACCGGATAACTGCATTTTCTTCATAAATACTCCAGTTTGATATTTTAATTACTTATTTTACCACATATTTGTGTATGTTTGCAATTATTCCGAAGAAAGCGCACTATGCATAAGAATTATAAGTTCAAGAACACTTCTGAAGCTCTCCTCCTGTTTGCCTTCAAGCCACATTACAGATCCCTGCCAGCTTGCATTCTGTCTGAAAAGAATCCGAATGCTGAATGTCGCAAGTTCCCCTGTGTGTTTTTCCTCATCCGAAGACGGCGACAATTCTATAGTGGCAGGCGGTATGAAATGCCTCATTTCGTTGAATGATTGCGGTGTTTTCAGTTCTTCAAGGACTTTCTGCATCTTCAGAAGGAACTCTACTGCACTTTCAAACTCTTCCCGTTTTCCCGTCCCGGCATTAAAAAACGATCCCGTCATAACGCCATGGATATATGAATCTATACATACCAAGGTATTGCTATTTCCAATACTTTTTGAACTTTTATTATCTGCCAATAGCCAGTACCTCCTTCTACATCTTTTCGCTGTCAGTATATCAGCCTGCGGTCACAGTATTGGTTACAGTTTCAAAAAAGGTCTTCATTATTTTGAACTTTTTAAACTGCACATTCTCTCTTTGACTTGTCAGGAAAAAATTGATATTATCAGTTTATAAATGGTTTGAAAGGAAAAGAGTATGCAGTTAAGAGATACTATCCTCGTTTTTTCTGATATCAGTACTGAACGCGCACGTTTCAGGGAAATATTCCGTGATCGCTACAATGTACTCGAAGCTCACAACAGAAAACAGCTCGCACTTCTTCTTAATCACAACGAAAAGTGCATAGCGGCCATAATAGTCAAGGCACCGCCTCCTGAAAACAAAAGTGAGTCGGTTATTACCATGCTGAGAGAAGCCGATCTTGTCGGTACTATTCCAGTTATACTCATACTTCCTAAAAAAAGTAAGCGTGCCGAACTTCTGGCATATGAAGACGGAGCTACTGACGTTATAACTGAACCTTGTGATGACAGAATTATCTTCAAGCGCATAGAAAATGTTGTAAGCCTTTCAATCTACAAGAACAACCTTGAAACACTTGTGGACAAGCAGGCAAAGACTCTCAAGAATGCAAACGATAACATGGTTGACGCGCTTTCAGCGATTATCGAATACAGAAGTGCAGAATCCGGAAAACATGTCTTAAGAGTACGTCATTATGTAAAACTTCTTCTTAATGACATGGCGATTTCATTTCCGGAATACGGAATCACAGAAGACATGATTGACAAAATTTCCGGTGCATCTTCACTTCACGACATAGGTAAAGTTTCAATTCCTGACAGCATTCTTAATAAGCCGGACAAGCTTACGGAAGAAGAGTTTTCAATTATGAAACACCACACTACAAACGGTGCAAAAATGGTTGAGACTCTCGTTGGTATCGCTGATGAAGATTATCTGAGATATGCGTATAATATCTGTCTTCATCATCATGAACGCTGGGACGGAAGAGGATATCCCGCAGGTCTTAAGGGCGATGAAATTCCGCTCTGCGCTCAGGTAACAGGAATCGCAGATGTTTACGATGTACTTACAACAGAAAGAGTATACAAAGCTCCTTATCAGCACAACGTTGCAATCAATATGATTCTCAATGGTGAATGCGGAGCCTTCAATCCGAAAATACTCGAATCTTTCAAGAATCTCAGAAACGAGTTTATAAGTCTCGCCCGTGAGCTTTCTGATGACAGCAATATAAAATCTGATGAACTCCTTGAATCGCTCATGAAACCGATGCCGGCAATCACATGTGTTGGTGAAGATACAGTTCACAACGCATACCTTTCCATGCCGAAATCGGGTAAGTATCTCACTTCACAGGCACTTCAGGCAAAGTACCAGTCACTCATTCACTATACAAATGCGACGATTATCGAAGTGGATCTTGTAAATGACTCTTACCATATAGTTTTCAATCCGTTTACAGACTTCAAGTTTCCTTCGTCAAGGTCAAGCTTCTCAGAAGCTCTTGATGAAGCTGTTGCGACTATGGTGCATCCTGAAGATCGTGGTTTTGAAAAAAATTTCTATTATGAATGTGACAAGGCATTTAATCGCGAAGGACTCAGAAGATTCGGATGGACAACAAGAATCTACCAGCCTTCTTTCAAGCAATACTTCCCTTGGAAAACGAGCGTAATCAAGGTCGGAAACGAAAACAGCGGACAAAATGACGTACTTGTTATAATCGAACCGGTAAAAGAGCAGATTGTTCTTCACCATGACAACCAAAGTTCTCTCCAGAGAAGAGCTACAATGTATGATATTTCGGGTTCAGTAGTCTGCTATAAACACGATGCCGAGCTCACTCTTGTTGACGGCATCAGAAATCTTTACAACCTTCTCGGCTATACCATGACTGAAGTCAAGGAGCTTTTCGATAATAAACTTATAAATATGGTCGTTCCCGAAGACAGAGCCGAATTCACAAGAAGTGAAAAAGCACAGCTTGATCAGGGTACTATCGCCAAAATAAACCACAGAATGTTCCACAAAGACGGATCATATGTCTGGGTTCAGACAAAGGCAAAGCTCGTAGTTGAAAAGAATGGTCAGGAATATATTTATTCAACTTTAAACGATAATACCGAGGCGATGAAGGCAATTGAAAAATTCAGAGTCGAAGCCGAAACAAACAAAATTATAATCGACCAGAGTGAAGGTATCGTTTTCGAATGGGATTCCGATACAGACTACCTCAATTTTTCATCGAAATGGGAAAAGAGATTCGGATACATACCAATAGGTGAAAACTTCAGTACTTATCTCAAAGAATCTTCCAGATTCCACCCGGACGATACTTCTCTTATACTCGATGCTGCAAGAGGTCTCATAGGCGGTAATCCGAAATTTGATATTGAAGTAAGAATTCTCGATTCCGAAAGCCGTTATATCTGGAATCGTGTCAGAGCTACTGCAATCCGTGACAATTCAGGAAGACTTGTCAGAATTGTAGGTATCATAACAGATATTCACAATACAAAAAGCGACGTTCAGAATCTCAAGAGGCAATCAGAAGAAGACGGACTGACAAAGCTTCTCAACAGAAATACCGCTACTTCCAGAATCAAGGTGCTTCTCGATAAGTGTACAGAAGATAGTGTCTCTGCTATGCTTCTTATTGATATTGATAACTTCAAGGCAGTAAACGACAACTTCGGCCATCTTTTCGGTGACAAACTTCTTGTAAGCGTTGCTGAAGAAATCAAAAATTGTTTCAGAGCAAAAGATATTGTCTCGAGAGTCGGCGGAGATGAATTCCTTGTTTTCATCAATAATATCAATGAAGTAAGACGCGTTGAAAAGCGTGTGAACGAACTCCTTCTCAATCTTCGCATCCTTTTTGCAAATCAGGTTGATGATGCGGAAATTATCGGTCTTTCGGCCTCAATAGGAATCGCTCTCATACCTGAAAGCGGAACATCTTTCCTTGAACTCTACGAAAAGGCTGACAAAGCTCTATACAATGCAAAGAGAAGCGGTAAGAACCAGTATTCCTTTGCAGAATAAACAAATAAAATATCCCCCGGAAGACCGCAAATCCGGGGGATTGATATTATTCACGCCTTTTTCAGGCAATGAATATCATTTTTCAGAAAGCCATTCCCATCTTCCTGGATCATCAGAATCGATTCTCGTATTACGAGACTCAATGTCGAGACCCTCTTCAAACTTTCCTCTTGCACTGTAGATTTTGTAATCATTCTTTCCACTGTTCTTTACACTGTAAAGAGCTTCGTCCGCATGTCTGAAAACTTCAATATAAGTTTTCCCATGTGTCGGAGCAACTGCCGCTCCTATGGAACATGATAACTCTACGTCAGGTACAATCTTTTCAAACATCATTCGCATTGTATCGCGAAGAAGTTCACATCTGTTTTTCAGAACCTTTCTGTCAGGAATATCCTTTATAAGTACTACAAACTCATCTCCGCCGATTCGGCCTATAATATCCTGAGTACGGAATAATCTCTTGAGCGAAAGACCCACCTGGCTTAATAACATATCACCGAAAAGATGTCCCTTCGTGTCATTTACACTCTTGAAATTATCAAGGTCAAAAGCTATGATGCCGGCAATTTCACCTTCACCCATAGTATGGAAATATTCGTCTATTCTGCTTTCAGTAGTTGCCTTGTTGAAAAGCCTTGTAAGTGCGTCTCTCTCCGCTTCATCCTTTAATTCCAGGGCTGCCTTTTTAAGCTCATCGATATTCTGAATCATACCGATTATCTTTATGAGCGTGTTTTTGTCATCTCTTACACCTACAGCTGTGATTTTCATCCAGAGATACTGCCCTGAAACATTTGCAATTCTTACATCAAACGAAACATTGATTTCACCTTCATGTATTTTCTTTATAGCCTCCTGAACACTTGGGAGCGAATCAGGATGGAAGTGTGTTGCGATACCAAGCTGTGAGCCGTAGTTTTCAGAAACAGGTACGTATCCGAAAACATCCTGCCATTTAGGCGAACAGTACATATTGTCTTCAATCAGATTCCATTCGAATATTATTGCACCTGATTCTTCAATAATCATCTCACTCCTTTCAATTGACGAAAGAAGCTGCTGATGAATCATCTTATTTTTACTGTTATCTCTTATTGCGAGATAAAAGTACTCTCTTCCATCAGCTTCAAGTCCGGCTCTGCCTTTAACAAGTACCCATAAATAACCGCTATTTTTTGTAACAATCCTGAATTCAGCTTCCATCTTGCCTCCGAGACGTTCAGCATCGCGGATTGCCTTTTCAAAAGACTTATGATCCTCAGGCGCAATCATTTTCATAAGACTGCCACCATAGAGATTCAGTATTTCTTCTTCTGTAAAGCCTGTTAACTGATAAAGCTCAGCCGTTCCGGCATCTATGCGCATATCTTTTCCAAGCTCGCATCTTATTGCAGTGCTTACAAGACCGTAAAGCGCAGGACTAGAATGGAGCGAGCCTCTCGCTTTTGCCATAGTTCTCTGGTTATCTTCTCTATGCCATACTACTGTAATAAGGTGCTGGTCAGGATTGCCGGAATCAACTCTTAAAAACACGATTTCGTATTTCTGATAATTGTCTGCAGTTGCATCATACAGCCTTACAAAAAATGAACGTCTTTTTTCATTACCGCCCCTGAATGTTTTTGATACAAACTCCTGCATTTCATCAATAACATTTTTATCTTCCGAATAAAGAAGTGATGTGCTGAGTGAATCTATTATTGTATCAAAGGAGCCTGTCGGTATAATGCTGTCGAATACCGGATTCGGATTGTATACTACATGATAGAGATCATTATCAAGGTCAAGCTCTATTACCGTATCATCAATATAGTGAAGGAGCGCCTGCTGTTTTGCCTGAATCAGCTGAAGTGTGTTTCTTGATGATGCCTGCCATTTCGGTGTAGGAAGCGGAACTGCTATGTTATCTGATTTCGGAGAATATCCGTCAGCATACTGACTCGCAAGCTCTACAAAATCACTTCTTATATGCTTGAAGCATTCAAGAAGTTTCGGTGAAAAATGTCCGCTTTCTCCGTTAAGAATCATATTGATTGCTTCTTTGTATGGATATGCCGGCTTGTATACTCTCTTTGTTGTAAGTGCGTCAAATACATCAGCAAGTCCTACAACCTGCGCACAAATAGGAATATCATCTCCCGAAAGGCCTTCCGGATATCCGTTGCCGTCCCATCTTTCGTGATGATAAAGCGCAATATTATATGCATATCTGAGATATGTTTCATCACCCATTCCTGATAACTGACGCACAAGCGTACTTCCAACAGTAGAATGGGTCTTCATAATTTCAAATTCTTGTTCTGTGAGGCGGCCCGGCTTATTCAGAATAGCATCCGGAACCGAAATTTTTCCGATATCATGAAGCGTCGAAGCACTTGATATAATCTCAATAATCTCTTCCGTAAGCTCATACTCAGGACAATTCTTCATGACCTCTTCAAGAAGCATTTTTGTAAAACGTCTGATTCTGAGTACATGATTTCCGGACTCCGTACTTCTGTATTCTATGATTGCCGAAAGTGCATCGAGCATTATCTGATTAGTATTTCTTATCATAACACTCTGCTCATCGACCATCTTTTCGAGATTGTTCTTATGTGCGTAAAGATCCATGATAGTTCTGATTCTACGCTGAATCGTAAGTGGCGAAAACGGTTTCAGAATTACGTCGAGTGCACCGAAAAGAAGCGCTCGCTCTTCGAGCTCAAGTCCTGTTTTAGAATCAGCTATGAATATAATCGGTATTTCGTTATTTTTACCTGCATTTACCGCATCCGAAAGCATCCTGATTTCATCATTCGTTACATCAGGTGCATTTATTATCAACATAGCAACATACTTCCGGTTGTTTTCAAGAAGCATCAGACACTGTGTTATATTCTGTGCTTCAAGGAGATTATAGTTTTCACTAAGAACTACCTTCAGTTCATCTCTATGTTCTTCAGTTGTTCCCAAAATGAGTAATGTGTCTTTTATTTCCGTTATCATACTATTTCTCCTCTTTTTTCGATTATCCCACAAACAAAATGAAAAAAAAGTAGACCTGAATGCTAAAAAGGGCTACTTTTTCTAAATATCTATATTAATTACATTCTTCTTTCGCTTTAGTAAAGAGCTCGTTTCTGCTTGTCACTTCAGTTTTCATGAATATGTTTGCCGTATGTTTCTTTATAGTGTGTTCTGAAACATGAAGATTTTCAGCAATATCTTTTCTTCTGTTATTAATGAGAAGCTGCTTAAGAACATCTGCTTCTCTTGATGTAAGGCTGTACTTTGCCGGCCATTCGTTCATTACTTTTGAAATAATTTCCTCAGGAAGTTGCTCTTTCTTCTTGTTTTCATTCATTACTACTACAAGTTTTGCTTCGCCTGGAATGATTCCGTAATCCTGAAGCATACTGTAGAGCATTACGAGAAGAAGTTCACTTATAAGATATGAAATCGAAAGGAACTCAAAATTCCAGTATATAAAACGCTCTATGAACCATATCGCAATGTTAAGGAATACTATCGTAAGAAGAATAATTGCGTGTTTCGATGAGCGTATTTTCTTGCGTATGATTGCGTAGACAATCGAAAAAACCATCGATACGAAATATGAAAGCAGGTAAAAGAGATATACAGGATGCAGAACACCGTATTCCTTTTCAAGCTTTCCCATTCCGTTTACAAAGACGAGTTCAACACTCTTATAGTAAACGTCAAGAATTCCAGGACTTGCTGCTATCAGAAACATGATAACACTTGAAACAATGAGCAGACTCTGGACATTTCTGCCTGTCTCAATATTACATGCTTTCACAATGGCCATAAACATTGAAAGTGGCAGAAAAACTGATCCTAGATATGCGATTCTGTTGGCCATAAGTGCAGACTCAAGTGTATCCGAGATTGCAATTAGATAATATCCGAGATTAACTACAGTGACTGCCGCAAAAAGAAGCATCAGCCACTTTTCTCTCTTTTTTGTTGTAAAGCGGTATGCAATCAGTATAGCAAAAGACAGAAATGCAATAATTCCGTATATTATTGATAAATTAATAGTATCCGTATTTGTGCCCATTACATTTCCTCCTTCCGCCTTATTATAATAAAGTATATCACCAGGAATTTAAAAAGTCCAATCTAAAACAAAACACCTTCCATCTCCTGATGAAAGGTGTTCTTCTGGCGGAGGACACGGGACTCGAACCCGCGGGGCTGTTACGCCTTACTTGATTTCCAATCAAGCCCCTTAGCCACTCGGTCAATCCTCCACATATTTACCTGAACAATTAGTAATTTAACATAAAGCAGGCGCTATTGCAAGCTTTACGTCTAGAAGAGCTTCACAACGAGAATTACTGCTCCTATTATCACAAGATTGAGGCCGGCCATACGATTGAGCTTTGCTGACTCTGTATGGTTGGCAATTATAGCCGCAACCTGCGCGAAAACATACGTAGATAAAGCGCAGACCACAAGGCAGAGAGGATTCGGTGTTCCACCGATATAAAAATGTGAACCTGCTCCCGTAAGAGCTGTGAATGTCATAATGAATACACTTGTACCGACAGAAGTCTTGATTTCACATCCGAGAACAGTTGTAAGTGCAAGAAGAAGCATCATTCCGCCACCTGCTCCCATGAATCCGCAGATTGATCCTATTACTACACCTGTTGCAAGTGCAAGGCTGATCTGCTGCTGTCTGTCATGAGCTTCCATACTTTCCTTGGTTTCATTGTCCGGAAAGAGGAGAAATTTCACACCGAGAAGCATCGACATGATAATCGAAACATTTCCCATTGTCGATGCCTTGAAAAAGCTTGCAATATAGCTTGCCAGTGCAGTAAAAGCAAGCACCGGCATAAGCATGACTATACCAAGCTTTATATCAAGATTTTTGTTTTTATAATATGTCCATGCACTTATCGCACTTGCGAGAATATCGCTTGCGAGCGCTATACCGACTGCTTCATATGCATCCATATCAAGAAATGTAATCAGCATAGGGCTGATTGCAACGGCAGCACTCATTCCGGCAAAACCTGTTCCGAGACCTGCAGCCGCACCTGCTATTATACATACGACAACTGTAATAAATATATCCATTAAATCTCCTAAATACAAAACCTGAAAGCTCCGGGATTAAACCCAGCATAGAATACTATATACCAAAACCGACGACTTTTCAAGCATTGACAAAAATGCCGGAATTATCTCGCAATTAAAATATCCGGGAGCAGCAGTTCAAGTTGCCCCCGGATTCATATTTTTGAGAAAGTATTAAGTTTAGTAAGGATTCTTGATAGTGTATCCGATCACATCGTGGTTACTGTCAAGCAGGAGGAAAGGAAGTCCACCTTCGCCTACATTATAGTAATCGATTGTATCAATACCGTTTTGGATGTGATCAAGATATTCAGGGAATCCCGAAAGTGACCAGAAGTGGAATTCATTCATAGTCTTTACCCATTCGTAGTCGCTCGATCCGCTGTTTATACCTGCAAGTACGTATTCTGCTTCACCTGTTTCTGTTGCAATTTCAAGAGGGATGTATTCTATTTCTTCATAGAAACCTTCGCTCTCGAATTGTGCGTAAGTCTCTGCAAGAAGTCCGTTTATATCGTAGTCGCAGAGCGTAATCTGTATAGGCATTTCTGTAGACTGATTTCTGTCAGGGACACCGACTGAATATCCTACAAGTCTTCCGTCTTCACTATAGAGGAGGAGTGCATATCCGGTTGAGCCTGTATGCATGGACGCGCTACCCTGCCAGCTGTTTGTCAGTTTTCCTCCGTTAAGCACATAATTACTCATATAACTACTGATTTTGATATACTCTTCAATGTCAGTCTTTACAGGCGGAATATTAATAAGATTCATAGTGAATATGTCAGCCTGCGGCATGATTTCCTTGAGGACCTCGAGTTCAAACTTCATCGAATCGTTTACAATCGGAACTCTGTATTCGATCATTTCTTTATCGTAAGGAGTTTCGATTGTGTAAGTTCCCGCTGATGAAGAGTCATATGTTGTGTAGCAGCTGTATCCTATAAGGCTGTAATCTTCATTGAGGAGAAGGAAATAAGTCCAAATAGGGTTATTGTCCATCTTTTCAGGAAGATAATTTTCAAGATACTCCGCCGAAATAAAGTAATCTCCACATCCTGAAGTATATCTGCTCCAGAGTGAATACTTCTGTATGTTATTATATTCTTCTGAGTTTGTACCGTAATTAATACCGCGAATGAAGTATTTAACGTCATCGTCAAAGATTGCTTCCGGTCCGAGTTCAGGTATCTGATCGCTCTGGAAAGCTCTTGTTTCTTCTCTTAAAAGACTTCCGATATCATAGTCACACGACTTCATATCAAATGCCCATTCGCCGTTTCCGAGATCTTCGAAATATCCGACACCGTAACCGCAAATCTCTTTATCATCTTCAAATATAAGAATGGACATGATGCCGTTTTCCCATGATGGATTGAAATTGAAGTTTCCGTAGCCGTAATGCCATTCTCCTTCAGAACCGACAAGTTCTGCCATAGCGAAACTTGTTCTGATGTAGGAATCAAGTTCATCACCAAGATAAGGAGTTCCTTCCATAACGAATGTATCTCCTTCAGGGAAATACTCATTCAAAGTATCCATGTTGACAAATACATCGCCGTACTGGTTTTCGGTAAATACTACTTCAACATCTTCAATGTCGTATTCAGACGTAACATTTACTTTTACTCGTCCGCTTGAAGGTCTGTTTACATCGCCCATGATTTTAGGAAGTGCAGATGCAATGGCCGCGATGAGAAGTATCGCAATTACAGCTATTACCTTAAACTTTCTCAAAGCACGTTTCTTCGAAGGCTTAGGAGGAGCAGGCTGTACTTCAGTAACATGCACCTCGTCAGCTGGCTCTTCTATTACGATAGTTTCCGCCATAGCAGCAGCTGCCGCCGCAGCTGCGAGCGCTTCTTTTTCAGCCTTGGCTCTCGCTTTTTCTTCCTTCGCAAGTTCAATACTTGCAGCAACGTCAATTGCTTTCTTTTCTGCAGCTTCCTTGAACGCATTAAGCTTTGCACCGGCTTCGGCCTTGAACTTTTCGATGTCCTCCTGACGCTTCTGCTCAGCATCCTTCTTTGCCTGAAGTAATGCTGCGACTGTTTCCGGATGAGCATACTTTGCAACCTGATCATGCAAAAGTCTGCACTTGTGACATCTGTGTTCACCGGCTTTATTTACTGCACCGCAAGTACAGTACCAGATGTCTGATACCTGCTCGTATTCATATCTGCCGTCAGAAATATGTCTTCTTGAGAAATCGAGAAGTTCTCCTTCAAGAGTGAGTTTTGTAAAGGCAGGGAGCACTATCCAGTTGTTATCGCTGTTTCTCCACACGCTGCCGTCTGTATAGGCAACTGCTTTAAGCTCAACCTTAATACTGTTTGCTTCTGAAAGAGGAAGCGGAATCGCTAAATAATGTCCGAAAGACTGTCCTCGATTTGCTTTTCCTATATTGTATATGTAAGTAACTTCTGAAACCTTATTACCGTTTTCAAGAAATGCCACGACTGTAACTTTGACTCTCGAAACCGGCTTGCTATCTATATTTGTAAACTTCAGCTGTGCTACAAGTCTTTTTTCTTCCTTATCTTCGAGCAATGCTCCTTTTGAGAGCACGACTGGTGCCCCTGCAATATACTGGCGTTCAGAAAGACTGTAGCGCTTTACATAACGTTCAGCCATTTTTCTGCCTCCCGATTAAAGTTCAGGTAAATTATCAGGGTTTGTTACTACCTGTCCGCTGGCTGCAAATCCGCCCTCAGTATTCTTTCTGATTGACTGCACATCATTAACTACCTGACCGAATCCGTAGAGTGCCCATGTAGTAGCTATACTGAAAAATGCAATGAAAATAACGAGAAGGCCTGACGCAACAATGATAAGGCAGATTCCTACAGCCCAGAATTCACCTACGATTACATTGAATACTGTTGCGATAAGTCCGAGAACCATTGCAAGTAACCCAAGAATAATATCTATTACACTGACAATTTCAAAGAACTTCGCAAACTTTACAATCTTTGTACCGATTCTTGTATTTTCGCCGCCGAGGAATTTTCCTGTTATAGTCTTTACTTCTTCAGCATCTGCGTCTGTATTGAGGTCAAAGTTTGATCCGAATTTACCAAGAGTTTCACCGGCTTTGCCACCTGCTTTTCCGAGTGCTTCGCCTGCTTTTCCGATTGCATCTGTATTGAGGTTCTTGAATGTGTCACCGATTTTGTTTTTCATTTTACTTTCTCCTTTTATTTTCTTCCACTAGTGCTTCCAGGATTAGTCACACCATTTTCATTTTATCACCATAGATAAAAAAAACAAGGCACATAACTCGCAAAGTAACAATTTGCTTGTCATGTGCCTTTGGATTTATATTTGTTTATTTCAGAGGTCTGTCTTCGTCAAGGTAAAGATGAAGCATCGAATCTTCTTCAGTTATCGGGCGTATAGGTTTGCAAGGATTGCCATATGCAAGATAGCCGTCCGGAATATCCTTGGTTACAACGCTTCCCGCTCCTACTACGACATTATTACCGATTGTAACTCCGCCGAGTACTGTAACATTGCAGGCGAGCCAGACATTGTCGCCGATATGAATTTCTTCTGCGAATTCCGCCATTGTTGTACTTCCGTCAGGATTCTGTCCCATTCTTTCACTTGCAATCAGCGGATGGTTTGTAGCCATGAGAGATACGTTTGGTCCGAAACAAACGTTATCACCGATATATACTCTCGCATCGTCCATGATTACCGTATTGAAGTTTGCAAAGAAGTTCTCTCCTATGAATGTGTGGCTTCCGTAGTTTATCTGAACCGGTCCCTGAAAATAAAAAGTCTTTCCTGTTTTACCGAGTACTTCACGAAGAATGCCTAACCTTTCAGGATCATACTCGTCCATTGAATTATATTTTCTGCAGGCCTCGTGTGCCTTGTGCTTTATATCTTTCAGTTCTTTCTTTCTGGGATCGAACATTTTCCCCATAAAGATTTTTTCTTCCTCGTTCATATCGTACTCTCTCTTTCAGGATCAGAAATTAGTGGCAGTGATGTCCGCAGCCGCCTTCGCCGTGTCCGTGTCCACCGCAGCCGTGGCTTCCGCAAGTGTGTCCTTCACCGTGTTCGTGGTCATGGTGATTACACTTAACGTCAGGATTATATTCGAGATTTCCTGCAAGAAGTGCTTCTACTGCTGCATCAGCATCTCCTGATACTCCGCCGAAGAGCTTGATTCCAGCTTCTGCAAGTGCATTCTGAGCTCCGCCGCCGATTCCACCGCAAACGAGTACGTCTACATCGTAGTTTGCAA
The DNA here is from genome assembly GCA_015058155.1 of Clostridiales bacterium. Lineage (GTDB taxonomy): Bacteria > Bacillota > Clostridia > Peptostreptococcales > Anaerovoracaceae > QAKD01. Next base: position 68,665 of record SVCW01000003.1, read on the forward strand.
GAAGTTCAGCAAGTGCACCGTGACCGCTGCCGTTTGAACCAACGATTACTGTATTTACAATCTTGTTATCTTCGATTTCGTAAACCTTGAACTGTTCTGTATGTCCGAAATGCTGGAAGATCTGTCCGTTTTCATAAGTTACTGCAATTTTCATAATTAGTCTCCTTTTCTATTTCAATTAATTTTTAACATTACTATTCCGAGCATCCGCATGTATGCTCACCATGACCGCAGCCACAGCTGTGGCCTTCTTCATGATTGTGACCGCAATCACATTCATGTTTCTCTCTGTGGCGTCGGCAGTGTCCGCAGCCGCAGCCGTTCTCAGCTCCCTGGCAGACTTCGTAGTCTCCTCCTTCAATTCTTATTGCGAGGCCTTCTACAAGCGCTTCGGCAACTTTTGCTCTGGCAGTATTATAAATCTGCTGAACCGTAGTTCTTGCAACCTGCATCTCCTGACCGCATTCTTCCTGAGAAAGGCCTTCCTTGTCAATGAGTCTTAGTGTCTCGTACTCATCAACAGCAAGCGTGATAAACTGCACTTCCTTCCTGCCGCTTTCGCCTGCACCAGACTGAATCCTGAGTGCTCCGCTTTCGGCGTCAACTTCTACGGGAAGATACATCTTTGCTCCCGGCATCCTTCCGATTCTTCTGCATTTTCTTGGTCTTGGCATCTGTCACCTCCTGCCTCCATTATTAATGGCATATGCCATTTATATAATTATCATACTCCCGTTTCCGGCATATGTCAATAACTTAAGGCATAAAAAAAGGGCTTTATTCAAGCCCTTCGAGATAATTAATAAACTGCTGTGCTGTTCTTCCTGAAACTCCGCCGTGGCTGATTTCCCACTTGTTTGCTTCAGCGATAAGTGTTTCTTCGTCCATTTTGATTCCGTGTCTTTCTGCAAGTACTTTTACGATTTCATAGAACTCTTCTCTTCTAGGAGCTGAGAAGTTGATAAGTACTCCGAATCTTCCTGCAAGCGAAAGCTTTTCTTCGAGTGTATCTGAACGATGGAGTTCGCCGTTTGAGCTGTGTTCCATATCGTCTCTGTCCTTCCACTGTTCCTTGATAAGGTGACGTCTGTTCGATGTTGCGTAAATCAGAATGTTTTCAGGTCTTGATTCTACTCCGCCTTCGATGACTGCCTTGAGGAACTTGTATTCAACTTCGTATTCTTCAAATGAAAGATCGTCTATGAAAATAATGAATCTGTAGTTTCTGTCCTTGATCTTTGCAATTACTGCAGCAAGATCCTTGAACTGATGCTTGTAGATTTCAATCATCCTGAGTCCCTTGTCGTGGTACTCATTAAGAACTGCTCTTACACTTGTTGACTTTCCTGTGCCGGCATCTCCGTAAAGGAGTACGTTGTTTGCCTTTCTTCCGTTTACGAATGCGAGCGTATTATAAACGAGCTGTTCCTTCTGATATTCAAGACCAATAAGGTCATCAAGTCTGACATGATCTGAATTTACAACAGGAATGAATTCGATGCCATTTCCTTCGTTCTTGATTCTGAAAGCACGATTGATACCGAAAAGACCTACACCACAGTTCTTGTAGTGCTCTGTAACGATATCGAAAATCTCATCTTCATCTTCTGCCGCAGCAATCTTAAGGCTCAGATCCTGAACTATTCTGCTGACTTCTTTGTTGTAGATGTTTTCCTTCTTTGCAATTGCCTTATAGTCTGTAATTGTTGAAAATACATCAATATCAAGATCCTTTTCAATCTTGCTGAAGTCATACTCGAAGAGCTGCTTGAAGATTGCAAAGTCTTTTCTCGCAAAAATATTGACTGAACCGCCAGGCTGTGCGCCCATACGTTCACAAGTAAGTGTAAATGAATTCTCAGTTGAAATCATTAAATAAGTAAGATAATTGTGCCAGAGGTTTGTGTTGAATCCGTAAGTTGTACCGAGATCAAGGATTTTCTTAATCTGAGTATAAATTTTCTGGATTGTTTCTGTTTTGTTCTGTTCGATTTCTTCTTCGGAAAGGAACTGTCTTGATGACATTTTTCTGTTATGTGCTTCAAAAGTTGATGCGAGAGTCTTGAGAATACTGTCATCGCTGATATTGCTGTAAAGCAGGAATCTGGATACAAGATTATACATACATACCTCCAAAATGGTCTTGTTTCGCAAAAAGACTTCGAAATAAGACCTTTATAATAATAATAAACTGCATTTAAGTCTTTATATGGTCTTATTTTAACACAAAACTATAGGACAAGACCATATTTTCACCTTAAAAAATCACAAAACACGAAAAAATACTTGTCCGGCCGATTTACACACAAAAAAACGGTCTTATTTGCAGAAAAACCTGGCAAACAAGACCGTTAAGCACTCAGCGTGCAAATTGTATTTTGTTTTTTAAAGTCTTGCAATAATTGCATCTGTCATTTCAGTGCAAGTGAGAGGAGTACCTTCTGAATCGCCGATAATATCAGCTGTTCTGAGTCCGTCTTCAATTGCCTTGTTTACAGCTGCTTCGATGCAGTCAGCTTCTTCTTCGAGGTCGAATGAATATCTGAGCATCATTGCTGCAGAGAGAATAGTCGCAATAGGGTTAACTATGTTCTTTCCTGCAATGTCAGGTGCTGATCCATGAATCGGTTCGTAGAAACCGCACTTGCTGCTTCCGAGTGATGATGATGCGAGAAGTCCGATTGAACCTGTAATCTGGGAAGCTTCGTCTGAAAGAATGTCGCCGAACATATTTGAAGTAACTACAACGTCAAACGCTGATGGTTCACGTACGAGCTGCATTGCAGCATTGTCAACGTACATATCAACTACTTCAACTTCCGGATATTCTTCTGCGATTCTGTGAACAGTTTCTCTCCAGAGTCTTGATGATTCAAGCACGTTTGCCTTGTCAACACTTGTTACCTTCTTGTTTCTCTTCATGGCAGTCTCGAATGCAACTCTCGCTATTCTTTCAACTTCCATTACGCTGTAACATTCTGTATCGTAAGCTTCTGGGCCGTACTTACCGTCTCTTCTTCCGCGTTCACCGAAATAAATACCACCTGTAAGTTCTCTTACGATTACCATGTCAAAGCCCTTTGCTATGATGTCAGGACGAAGTGTGCTTGCTCCTGCAAGTGCAGGGTAAATCTTCGCCGGTCTTAAATTAGTAAAAAGGCCGAGTTCTGTACGAAGTCCGAGGAGTGCCTTTTCAGGTCTGAGATGCCCTGGCATACTATCCCACTTAGGTCCGCCGATAGCACCGAAAAGTACGCTGTCGCTTGCTTTACAACCATCGATTGTTTCCTGCGGAAGAGGAACTCCTGTTGCATCAATCGCTGCTCCTCCTGCAAGGTATTCATTAAAGATGAAATTGTGACCGTATTTTTCTGCAACCACGTTAAGCACTTTTACTGCACCTGAAATGATTTCAGGGCCAACTCCGTCACCTTTTATAAGTGCGATATTGAAATTCATCAGATTTTCCTCCGTTTATTCTGCCTTACTCTTGATATATTCGAAGAGTCCGCCCTTTTCAATAATCTTTGCGATGAATGGCGGGAATGCTACTGCCTGGAATGTTTCGCCTGTAGTTTCGTCAGTGATAACGCCTGTTTCAAAGTCTACTGTAACTGTGTCGCCATCATTAATTTTTTCTGCCGCTTCAGGACATTCGAGGATAGGGAATCCGATGTTGATTGCGTTTCTGTAGAAAATTCTTGCAAAGCTTGCTGCGATTACGCATGAGCATCCTGCCGCTCTGATTGCGATAGGAGCATGTTCTCTTGATGAACCGCATCCGAAGTTTGAACCGCCGACCATGATGTCACCGGCCTGAACCTTCTTGATAAATTCCTTATCAATATCTTCCATGCAGTGCTTTGCGAGTTCTTCAGGTGAAGGAGCATTTAAGTATCTTGCAGGGATGATAACGTCTGTATCGATATTGTTTCCGTATTTAAAAACTTTTCCTGTTGCCATTTCATATCCCTCCTATACTTCTTCAGGTGATGCGAGGCATCCTGCGATTGCTGATGCTGCTGCTACTGCAGGGCTTGCGAGGATGATTTCACTAGTTTCGTGACCCATTCTTCCTACAAAGTTTCTGTTAGTTGTAGTTACTGCTCTTTCGCCTGCTGCAAGTACTCCCATGTGACCGCCGAGGCAAGGTCCGCAAGTAGGAGTTGAAACTGCACATCCTGCTTCTACGAAAATCTGAGTAAGACCTTCATTGATGCACTGCATATAAATGTCCTGAGTTGCAGGGATAACGATGCATCTTACACCGTCAGCAACCTTCTTTCCCTTTAATACTTCTGCAGCAATTCTCATGTCTGAGATTCTGCCGTTTGTACATGATCCGATGATTACCTGATCGATATGGATGCCCTTGACTTCGTCAACTGTCTTTGCGTTTCCAGGGAGGAAAGGCATAGCTACTGTAGGCTTGAGAGTGCTTAAGTCGATTTCAACAACCTGTTCGTACTCTGCATCTTCGTCTGCTTCGTAAACCTTGATTTCTCTGTCAAATCTTCCGTTTACATATTCCATTGTGATTTCGTCAACAGGGAAAATACCATTCTTTCCGCCTGCTTCGATTGCCATGTTTGCAATTGTGAATCTGTCGTCGATTGAAAGTTCCTTAACGCCTTCTCCCGCAAACTCGATTGACATGTATCTTGCGCCATCAACACCGATGATACCGATGAGGTGGATAATAACGTCCTTACCGCTTACATACTCAGGCTTCTTACCTGTGAGAACAACCTTGATTGCCTGAGGAACCTTGAACCATGTCTGGCCTGTTGCCATAGCTCCTGCAAGGTCAGTTGACCCGATACCTGTTGAGAAAGCACCGAGTGCTCCGTATGTACAAGTATGTGAATCCGCTCCGATAACGCAGTCTCCAGGGCCTACCATACCCTTTTCAGGAATGATAGCATGTTCAACACCCATACATCCTACATCGTAGAAATGCTTTAAGTTCTGCTCCTTTGCGAATCTTCTGCAGATAGCACAGAGTTCAGCAGACTTGATATCCTTACAAGGTGTATTGTGGTCAAGTATCATTGCAACCTTTGTATTGTCAAATACTTTTGTAAATCCTTCTTTTTCAAATACTTCGATTGCTACAGGTCCTGAAATATCGTTACCAAATGTAAAGTCAATCTTTGCTTCGATAAGATCTCCGGCTTTTACTTCGTCAAGCCCTGCGTGTGCAGCGAGAATCTTCTGAGTCATTGTCATTCCCATTGTATTAAGCCTCCTTAGCTTTCTTTTCGGCAGCAAATACCTTGTTCATAGCGTTTAAGTACGCATTGATACTTGCTTCGATGATATCTGTTGAAAGTCCTCTTCCTGTGAACTGTGCTCCTCCTGTTGCAACCTTGAGGAATACGTCACCGAGAGCGTCAGTTCCGTCTGAAACTGAGTCAATCTTGAAGTCATCAAATGTATATTCAGGTGGATTTATGATGCTGTCAACTGCATTGTATGCTGCGTCAAGCGGACCGGCACCAAGTGCAACTGCTTCGATCTTCTCTTCGCCCTTCTTGAGTGATACAGTACATGTTGCAGTAGTGAAGTTACTTGTATGTACTGAGAACCAGTCGAGCTTCCATGCGTTAGGATCTTCTTCAGCCTTGACTGTAGAGTTGTGCATTACGATAGCTTCGAGATCAGCTTCGCTGATTGTCTTCTTCTTATCGCAGAGAATCTTGAATTCTTCAAATGCCTTTACGAGTTCTTCTTCACTGAGTGTATAACCCATTGAATTGAGCTGAGTTTCGAAAGCGTGCTTACCTGAATGCTTTCCGAGTACGATATTGTTTGTCACGATACCGATTGATTCAGGAGTAAGAATTTCATATGTTGCCTTGTTTGCGAGTACGCCGTGCTGATGAATTCCTGATTCGTGTGCAAATGCGTTCTTACCAACGATAGGCTTGTTGAAAGGTGCACTCTGCCCGATTACGTTGTAAACAGTCTTTGATGCACGTGCAATCTGAGTAGTATCAATTCTTGTAGCAACATCACTGTACATGTCTGCACGAGTTTTGAGTGCCATAACAACTTCTTCGAGTGAAGTGTTTCCGGCTCTTTCGCCAAGACCATTGATTGAGCATTCGATCTGAGTAGCTCCGCCCTGTACTCCTGCGAGTGAGTTTGCTACAGCCATTCCGAGGTCGTTGTGGCAGTGTACTGAAAAGTCGATGAGGTCAGGTCTTTCAACTTTTTCTCTCATGTATTCGATGAGAGCTCTCATCTCTTCAGGAGTTGTGTAACCTACTGTATCAGGAAGGTTGATTGTTCTTGCTCCCGCCTTTACTACTGCGTTTACTACCTTAACGAGGAAATCCCAGTCTGATCTTGTAGCGTCTTCTGCTGAGAATTCAATGTTTGATAAGTACTTTGCAGCGTATGCAACCATATTTGTAGCTGTTTCGATAACCTGATCTTCAGTCATCTTGAGCTTGTACTGCATATGAAGCGGTGAAGTAGCAAGGAATACGTGGATTCTAGGGTCTGCTCCGCCCTTTACTGCATTCCATGCCGCGTCGATATCTTTCATATTTGATCTGGCGAGTGATGCTACTGAGCAACCCTTGATAGTATCAGCAATAGCTTTTACTGATTCAAAATCTCCAGGTGATGCGATAGCAAATCCCGCCTCAATGACATCTACATTTAATTTTTCGAGACACTTCGCAACTTCGAGCTTTTCTGATAAGTTCATACTGCAGCCCGGAGCCTGTTCACCATCTCTTAAAGTTGTATCAAAAATCTTAATATGTCTCATTATTTGTCTCCTCTTTATAATATGGGGATGGCGCAAGCCCCCTATACTGTGAGAATTGCGCCCTTGTCTGCTGATGAAACGAGCTTTGCATATCTTGCGAGGTATCCTGTCTTAACCTTTGGTTCAGGACAAACCCATGCAGCTCTTCTCTTTTCGAGCTCTTCGTCCGATACTTTGAGTTCAACACTGCAGTTCTTGATATCGATTGCAATGATGTCTCCTTCTTCAACGAGAGCGATTGTGCCGCCGGCTGCTGCTTCAGGACTTACATGTCCGATTGCTGCGCCTCTTGTAGCTCCTGAGAAACGACCGTCTGTGATGAGTGCTACGCTTTCGTCAAGACCCATACCGCAGATTGCTGATGTCGGGTTAAGCATTTCTCTCATTCCAGGGCCTCCCTTAGGGCCTTCATATCTGATAACTACAACGTCACCAGCCTTGATGTTACCTGCGTAGATTGATTCGATCGCTTCTTCTTCTGAATTGAATACTCTTGCAGGTCCTTCGTGCTGCATCATTTCAGGTGATACGGCTGACTGCTTTACTACGCAGCCGTCCTTTGCGATGTTACCCTTAAGTACTGCAATACCGCCAGTTTCTGAATAAGGGTTTTCGATAGGTCTGATGATGTCTGTGTTCTTATTTACTACGTTTTCAAGATTCTTCTCCATAGTTTCGCCTGTTACTGTCATAACGCTTGTATCGAGAAGATTCTTCTTTGTGAGTTCCTTCATTACTGCATAAACTCCGCCGGCTCTTTCGAGATCTTCCATGAATGTATCTCCGGCAGGTGCGAGATGACAGAGGTTAGGAGTCTTCGCACTAGTTTCGTTTGCAGTTTCGAGGTTGATCTTCACGCCTGCTTCGTGCGCAATTGCAGGGAGGTGAAGCATAGTGTTTGTTGAACATCCGAGAGCCATGTCAACAGTTTCTGCATTCTGGAAAGCAGCTTCTGTCATGATGTCACTAGGCTTGATGTCACGCTTGATGAGTTCCATGATCTGCATACCAGTCTTCTTTGCAAGACGGATACGTGCTGAAAGCGGTGCAGGGATTGTACCGTTTCCAGGAAGAGCCATACCGATTGCTTCAGTAAGGCAGTTCATTGAGTTTGCAGTGTACATTCCTGAACATGAACCACATGATGGGCAGGCGTTTTCTGTATAATCCGAAACGCCTGCTTCATCCATTGTTCCTGCTTTGAAAGCACCTACTGCTTCGAACATATGGCTCAGACATGTACGTCTTCCGTCTTCAAGATGACCTGCGAGCATCGGGCCGCCTGAACAGAAAATTGTAGGAATGTCAAGTCTTGCTGCTGCCATGAGAAGACCCGGAACATTCTTGTCACAGTTTGGAACCATAACGAGACCGTCGAACTGATGAGCAGTTACCATAGCTTCTGTTGAGTCAGCTATAAGGTCACGAGTTACGAGTGAATACTTCATTCCGATATGTCCCATTGCGATACCGTCGCATACTGCGATTGCAGGGAACATGATAGGAGTTCCGCCTGCTGCTCTTACGCCTGCTTTTACGGCTTCTGTGATTTTATCAAGGTTCATATGACCCGGAACTATTTCATTGTATGAACTAACGATACCAACGAGTGGTCTTGAAAGTTCTTCATCTGTAAGTCCTAGTGCATATAGTAAGCTTCTGTTTGGGGTTCTTTCTATGCCCTTCTTTACATTATCTGAGCGCATTTTATTTCCTCCGAATTGTGGTTATATTTTTAAATTAGTTTGATGCTGTGTCGAGGTCTGAATCGCTCTTCCAGAGCATCTGTTCTCTTAATTCCTTACCTACGATTTCCATAGGGTGCTTAGCGAGCTGAGCTCTCTTTGAATTGAAGAATGTTCTTCCGTTCTTGTTTTCAGCAATCCACTTGCCTGCGAAAGTTCCGTCCTGGATGTCCTTGAGAACGGCTCTCATGTTTTCCTTGATTTCCTTTTCAGGGAGAATTCTTGGACCTGATACGTATTCGCCGTATTCTGCTGTATCTGAAATTGAGTAGTTCATGCCTTCAACGCCTGCCTTGTTGATGAGGTCGATGATGAGCTTCATTTCGTGGATACATTCGAAGTAAGCGTTTACTGGTTCGTATCCTGCTTCTACGAGTGTTTCGAATCCCATTCTCATGAGGTCTACAACACCACCGCAGAGAACTGCCTGTTCACCGAAGAGGTCAGTTTCAGTTTCCTGATCCATAGTAGTTTCGAGTACGCCTGCTCTTGCGCCGCCGATACCAGCGATGTAAGCAAGACCGAGATCATAAGCCTGTCCTGTTGCGTTCTGTTCTACAGCGATGAGGCAAGGAACTCCCTTACCAGCAACGTACTGGCTTCTTACTGTGTGGCCAGGGCCCTTTGGAGCTGCCATGAATACGTCGATGTCAGCAGGTGGAACGATCTGCTTGTATCTGATATTGAAACCGTGTGCAAACGCGATTGCCTTGCCAGGTGTGAGGTTTGGAGCGATGTCCTTCTTGTACATATCAGCCTGAGCTTCGTCGTTGATGAGGATCATAATGATGTCGGCCTTCTTAGTAGCTTCTGCTACTGTATAAACGTCGAATCCATCCTTTTCAGCAACCGGCCATGACTTGCCGCCTTCGCGAAGACCGATAATTACATTGCATCCTGAGTCTCTTAAGTTAAGCGCATGTGCGTGTCCCTGTGAACCATAACCTACGATTGCGATTGTCTTTCCATTTAACTTATTGATATCACAATCCTTCTCATAATACATTCTTGCCATAGTTGAATTCTCCTTTTTCCTTAGTGTTATCATAAATAGTTTCCAGTCCGCGTTCGAGTGCAACGATACCTGTCTTTACAAGTTCCATAACTTCGAACTCTTCGAGGATCTTTTCAATAGCTTCGATTTTCGGTTCTTCACCGATCATTGCGAGTGTGAGAGCTCCGATTGATACGTCTACAATCTGTGCTCTGAAAATATTTGCAATCTGGATGATTGAATTTCTTGCTTCACTTGATGAAGCCTTAACCTTGAAGAGTACGAGTTCTCTTCTTATTGCATTGTCCATGTTCATTACCTTGAGTGAGTGAACAGGGATGAGTTTTCTGAGCTGGTTTGAAAGAAGTTCGATCTGATCGTCGTCAGCCATAACTTCAATAGTGATACGTGAGATTGTTGGTGTGTCTGTAGTTCCTACAGCGAGTGACTCGATATTGTATCCCTTTCGTGAGAACATTCTTGAAACCTGTGATAATACGCCGGCTTCATTGTCAACGAGCACCGCGAGTGTATGTCTTTTCTTTTCGCCCATTTTATGTTCTCCTTTCTTTAAAGTGTTAAGAAATCTGTAATATCGTTTCCGCCGTTAACCATCGGACGAACCATTTCATCCTTACCGATAGTACAGTCGATAACGTATCCGTGTCCGCATTCGAGAGCTTCTGTAATCGCTTCTTCAAGCTCTGCAACGTTTGTGCATCTCTTGCCCTTGAGTCCGTAAGCATCTGCGAGTTTTACAAAGTCAAGGCCTCTTCCGAGATCTGTCTGTGAGTATCTCTTGTCCTTTGTAAGAGTCTGCCACTGTCTTACCATACCGAGTGCGCCGTTGTTGTATACGAATGTGATTACCGGAATGTCGTAGAACTTTTCTGTTGCCATTTCGTGGCTGTTCATTGTGAAGCATCCGTCACCTGTGATGTGGATTACTGTCTTGTCAGGGTTACCGAGCTTAGCGCCGATTGCTGCACCGAGTCCGAATCCCATTGTTCCGAATCCGCCTGATGTGATAAGCTGTCCCGGATAATCATAATGTAAGTGCTGTGCTGCCCACATCTGGTGCTGACCTACGTCTGTTGCTACGATTGTATCCTGTGGAAGCATCTTTGCGATTGTATCACTGATCTGCTTCGGAGTAAGTCTGTCTGATGCAGTTTCATATGATGTTTCTGTAGGGAATGAGAATACGTATTCCTTCCAAGGAGTGTGGTCCTTCTGCTCGAATCTTTCGAGGAGGAGCTGGAGAACCTTCTTTGCATCTCCGACGATATGATGATCAGTCTTTACGTTCTTATTGATTTCCGAACGGTCTATGTCAATCTGAACGATTTTTGCCTTTCTTGCAAATGTTTCAGGATTGAGCGCTACTCTGTTTGAGAAACGGCATCCTACTGCTATAAGAAGGTCGCAGTCATCGCATGCCATGTTTGAAGCCTGTGAACCGTGCATTCCGATCATTCCTGTTGTAAGCGGGTTAACACCTCTGAATCCGCCGCCGCCCATGAGTGTGATTGCTACAGGCGCATCGAGTTTGTTTGCGAATTCGTTGAATTCTTCATGTGCTCTTCCTCTTACTACGCCGCCGCCGCAGATGAGGAGCGGTTTTTCTGAAGCATTGATCATATCGATGAGCTTATCGATGTCATCCATATCCGGTGTAGGTGGCTTTCTATCGTCTGATGCTCTTCCGATAAGTGACTTGAGTCTTCCGTGATTTGCATGTTCTTCCTTTGGAAGTGCTTCAAATTCAGTAGTCTGCGGAATGATGTGATTTAAGATATCGATGAAAACAGGTCCCGGACGACCGCTCTTTGCAACGGCAAATCCTTCTCTGATTGCATCTGCGAGTTCTTCAATGTTACGAACGATGAAGTTGAACTTTGTGATAGGCATTGTAATACCTGTGATATCAACTTCCTGGAACGCATCCTTACCGATGAGAGTTTCCCCTACGTTACATGAAAGGAAAAGTACAGGAGATGAATCCATATAAGCTGTTGCTATTCCTGTTGTAAGATTTGTTGCTCCAGGTCCTGATGTTGCAAAGCATACACCAACTTTTCCTGTGCTTCGTGCATAACCGTCAGCTGCGTGAGCCGCACCCTGTTCGTGTGAAGTGAGGATGTGCTTGATTTTATCCTGATATCTGTAGAGTTCATCGTAAACGCCGATGATTGTACCACCCGGATATCCGAAGATTGTATCAACACCCTGTTCAAGTAAGCACTCCATTATGATTTGTGCTCCGTTTAACTGCATAATACTTCCTCCTTTGATAACTAAAAAAACCTTACGGCTAAAAGTCGTAAGGTTTGATTTTAATTCGAATGCTTTAAAAATAACGATTGAAACGAAATAATTTACAAATCCCAGGCATGACTTTTAGCATTATCCTTTTTGTTAATTCCCACCACGAGAATTAGAATAATGCTAATGAGAAGTGTAATCACTGATGTATAACAAGCGATCTTCTTCATAACCAGTCTCCGTTAACCATTATTTTGTCGTAATTTAACTTACTTTGTCATTTTATCACGGCAAAGTACCTAAGTCAACCATGTTTTTGTGTTTTTATAACAAAAATGTACCTTACCATTTGTAGTCAATGATATATTTTTTGATAAATTCGTCAATTTTTGCTTCGTACTCTTCCTTCGCCTTGAACATTGCTTCAACATGGCCTGCACCTTCAACAAAAAGGCAGTCCTTTTCTCCCGGATGGAGCTCATAAAGCTCTTCAGCCATTTCAAAAGGCACGACTGTATCTTCTGTACCATGCACAAAGAGTACAGGAATATCACAATCTGCAACATGGCTTATAACCTGCATATCCGAAAGGTCGTAACCTGCAATAAGCGCATTCAGGATTCTGAGAGGTTCATAAAGAACGCCTGCTTTTGGTTTAAGAAGCGAAGCTGCGTCTGTATAAGCACTGTCAGCAACGATAAATCTTACGCTTTCATGACAGTAATCACAGAATTTGAGAATTGTTGCAGCACCCATCGAAAAACCATGAAGCACCACCTGAATATCTTCCCCAAAACGTTCATAAAGGAAGTCGAGCCAGAGCAGACAGTCTTCGCTTTCATACATTCCGAATCCTGTAAGATTTCCTGTGCTTTCACCTGCACCCGTATGGTCACATGCGAAAACATCAAATCCGTTTTTATGATAATATTCGAAATAAAGTCCCGCTGCTTCTCTGTGTTCAGTATGGCGTCCGTGTACTATGAATGCGATTTTTCCGGTAGGTTCATCACTGCAAGGATAGTAAAAACCCTTGAGTCTGTTTCCCCTGGCTGAATCAATTTCGTAAATCTCAGGATTGAGTTCTCTTAACTTATATGCTCCGTATTCACGTGCATCGTTGAACTCGTCTGATCTTGTTCCGAGTGAAAGATTGTGACCTATTTTAGTTCTTCCGAATGTAAACTGATATGCAGCTGCTGCGGCAGCTCCCGCTGTTACGGCTGTAACTGCAGCAGTTCCGAGAAGCGCTCTGTTTCTGCGCTTTCTTCTTATTTCTTTCTTTTCTTTTCTTGTCATTTTCTTCTTCATTATTTCACCTTTACCCCTCTCGCATATACTGCGATTATATCACTGTTTTCATTAAGGAATACTATATCGGCGTCTTTACCGTCTTCTATACTTCCTTTTCTGTCATAAACATTTATAAGTCTCGCCGGATTTTCCGTAAGTACAGGAATTACTTCTTCAAGGCTGAGACCTGTAAACTTAATAATATTTTTCAATGCTCTGTCAAGCGTAAGTGTCGAACCGGCACGTGTGCCATCACTCTTAAGTTTTGCATCACCGTCAGAAACGACTATTTCGTTTACTCCCAGTTTATAATCTCCGTCAGGAAGGCCTGCCGCCATTATCGAATCACTTATCGCAATTAAACGATGCATTCCCTTAATCTTCGACAACATCTTTACTGTGCCGGGCACAAGATGTATTCCGTCCGCAATAATTTCACAGTAACAATCAGATTCGAGAAGTGCACCGAAGATTGCAGGCTCATGCTGGTGGAAAAGCCTCATGGCGTTTCCTACATGTGTTCCTGATGCAGCGCCTTTTTCAATTGCCTTCATCGCTTCTTCATAAGTCGCACCAGAATGGCCGATGCTTACTGTAATACCAAGTTCTGTTGCTTTTTCTATGAGTTCTGCAGTACCTTCAAGTTCAGGCGAAACCGTAAGATACTTTATAGAGTTTCCGGATTCTATCTGGTATTTTTCAAGAAGCTGCGGATCCGGTTTCTTAAGCAGTTCTTCCGGCATCGCGCCTTTGTATTCATGCGCAAGAAACGGCCCTTCAAGATGTACTCCAAGAAGTTCAGAAGCAGCTTTCGGCTGCATCGTTTGAGAATGTGTTATATGAGCAGACAAACGGCTCTCGAGCTGGCTGTCACAATCATCAGTCAGGGAGAGACCCGTTTGACTGCTCCTGTAATTATTCGCCAGCTGCTTCTGAACTTTGTGTAAAACCGAAATGGTCTGTTCTTCCGTATCAGTCAGAACTGACGCCAGCCATGATGTGACACCGCAATCTGCAAAAAACTCAGAAATGCAGAGAAGTCCTTCCGTATCTGCCGAATTGATATCAACTCCTGCAGCGCCATGTGTATGGATATCTATAAATCCGGGAACTGCATAAAGACCTGATGCATCAAACACTTCTGCATCTTCAGGTATTTCGAAAGCGGCAGGAAGAACCTTGAGCTTGCCGTCTTCAATCAATATTGTTTTTTCTACAAAGAAATGCTCAATATAAACTTGAGCATTTCTGATATAAGTCTTTTTAGACATATGATTCACCATATTATTCCGGATCTGCTACAAACTCTGTCATACGGATAAGCACGTCAGGGTGGTCAGCGAGGATTGATACAGGAAACTCTGTAGTCATTTCGCCGTAACCTGTTCGTCTTATAACCGCCTTGTGCCAGTCACGGAACACACCGAGACGAATTTTTCTTGAGTTATAGATTTCATTGAAACCTATAGTCACGCAATGAGTCGGCATATCTTCAAGTCTTCCGCCGAAATCACCGATTGCGTTTGCTGTACGTGTCTCTCTTGAAATCGGAAGCACGCGTGTCTTAAGAGCCTTGAATTCTTCAACAGACATTTCAGGTTCAGGCTCGTTAAATGCAAGGTGACCATTTATTCCGATTCCGCCGAAACAGATATCAACTCCGCCGAGGCTTTCAATAAGTTCAGGGATAAGCTCGATTTTATCAGGGTCAGGAAAAATTCTCTGATCTTCTGGAACATTTAGCTCTTCGCGAATCTTCGAGTAAACATTCTTTTCCATGAAACCTCTGAAACTGAGCGGATGATTGATATCAATCCACTTCATATCATCTCCGAGATATTCGTCCATATTGATAATCCAGACATTTTTAAGTGAAATCTCTTCTGAATTAACGATATCGACGAAATAAGGGTACTGTCCGACAGGACCCACAGGACAGATAAATACTGTTTTTTCTGAAGCTTCGTTCCTAGCTTTTATGAAATCAGCCATTTCTCTTGCAATCGCTTCAAATACGACAGGCTTGTCCTCCATAACCACCATCGGGATCTTCGGAGCAGCTATAAGTTCTTCTTTATTAAAATAATAATAATCGTGATGCATAGTCGCCCCTCCTTCCGAAACTATTTCTGAACTTCGAGATATTCTTTGTAAACCATGTTCCATACATAGTTTTTGATTTCAGTGAATCTCGGGAGCATCTTTGTTTCCTGTGTTCTTGGATACGGGATATCCACGTCAACGATTTCAATGATACGTCCCGGACTTGCTGACATTACCACTACCTTTGATGCAAGAAGTATAGCTTCCTCTACATCGTGCGTGATAAAGAAACAAGTTTTTCTTTCTTCTTCCCACATTTTAAGAAGCTCTGTCTGAAGCTGAACTCTTGTCTGAGCGTCAAGTGCTCCAAACGGCTCATCGAGAAGAAGAATGCTAGGGTTAACGGCATAAGCTCTTGCGAGAGCTACTCTCTGCTTCATACCGCCTGAAAGTTCCTTCGGGAATGAATTCACGAACCTTTCAAGCCCTACCATCTTTATATATTTCATTGCGATTTCTTCACGCTGCTGCTTTGTGTATTCACGCTTGAGCTTAAGTCCGAATTCTACGTTTTTCTTAACTGTAAGCCAAGGGAAAAGCGCATACTGCTGGAAAACAACTCCACGGTCAACGCCGGTATCTTCAACATATTCACCGTCACAAATCACATCACCTTCAGTCGGATCCTGAAGCCCTGCAATAATGTTAAGGAGTGTTGATTTTCCGCATCCTGACGGACCAACAACGCAAACAAATTCGTTATCATAAATATCGAGATCAACGTTATCAAGGGCAACTGTTTCACCGTTTCCACCCTTATAAACCTTACGTACTCCACGGAGGATTACTTTTGGCTCAGTATCGCCTTCGATCACGATAGCATTTTCATTTTCAAGTTCTTCTAAGCGTTTCTCTTCTCCTGCCATGATGTGAGTCTCCTTTCAAAGAATCTGAGTACGTTTTCGGCTGCAATACCGATAATACCTACTACAATGATGTAGAGCATCATAGCTTCTACATAGAATTCCGAGCTGAGCGCTCTGATACGCATGCCGAGACCTGCTGAAGCACCGGTTGATTCGGCTGCGATGAGTGTTGTGAGTGCAACAGATATACCGAGTCTTATCGCTGTGATAATGTACGGCATTGTTGCAGGGAAGATAACCTTGAGGAAGATTACCACGTCATTTCTCGCACCAAGCACGCGGGCAGCCTTGATGAGTGTGTTGTCCACGTTTGTAACACCCTGATAAACTGTAATTGTGATTGTGAGGAATGTTGCGAGGCAGATTACTGCAATCTGAGGCGCACGTCCTACACCAAGAGCAATTACTACGAGTGGTACATATGCGAGAGGTGGGATATTACGTACAAACTGGATCCATGGCTCCACAATATATCTGAGTGGTCTGTACCATGCCATAAGGAATGCTACAGGTACACCATAAATAAATCCAAGTGCAAATCCGCATCCTGCTGAAATAAGTGAGCTCTTTACGTCACTCCAGAATACTCCACGGCCACCCATGTCTCTAGGCTGTGACATATCGAAATATGACTCAAAAACTTCAACAAGCGGTGGAAAGCTTCTGCCTGTTACTTCGCCCTTTGATAAGAAATACCAAACGACGCATGCTGTAACGAGCGAGAGAGCGAGCCATACCGCATCAGGAATCATTGCTACATAATCTTTTTTTCTTTTTCTTCTAGGGACTATTTTCAATTCAAAGCCCTACCTTTCAAACACTTTTCCGAGGCACCCTTTTCAGAATGCCTCGGAAATGATACTTTTTTGGTCAGTTTCTGTCTCAGTTACTACTACAATATCTTTTTCAGTATTTAAATTATTCTGCTAAAGCTTCTTCGAGTAAATCAGTGAGAACGAATTCTTCTGGAGTGAGAAGACCTTCTGCTTCGAGAACGCCATTGTTAACGAATGTTGTCTGCTGTGCTCTGTAGAAGTCAAGCATTTCGCCGCTTTCGAGGTAACCAGCGATTCTAGCTGATGAGAGCCAGTCTCCGTCATACTGCTGAGCAAGTAATTCTTCAGTTGTGCTTGCGATTACTGCAGCCTGGTATTCAGCGATTTCTTCGAAGTTTTCAGGATTTGAACCGTAATCCATACCCTTTAAGATAGCTCTTAAGAACTTAACGATTGTTTCTTCGTTTTCTTCAGCCCAGCCTGGATTTACTACCCAGCTTGCTGGTGAAACGAGAGTTTCGAAGTCGATGTTTTCGCAAAGCTTAACTGCCTTGTCGCCCATTTCTTCCATGATTGTGAGAGTGTATGGTGACCATGCAGCTACTGCGTCAACTGATCCAGCCATTGCAGCTGTTGTGAGTGCTGTTGCATCCATTGAGAGAGCGTTGATGTCATCCATTGTGAGACCAACTGATGCAAGAGCTTCGAGAAGAATAGTTTCTGATGATGTACCTGCTGCGTATCCAACAGTCTTTCCCTTGAGTTCTTCAAGTGAAGTGATTCCGTTGAGGCCGATAACAGCGTCAGCGTTGTCTAAGTGCTGGAGAGTGATAATCTTTGCATTTCCTGTTGAGCAGAGTCTGTGAGCTCCTGCACCGATGTAAGAAATGTCAATGTCTCCTGATTCCATTGCAGCGATTTCAGTAGGACCGTCAGGGAACTGAACGAGGTTGATTTCAAGACCTTCTTCAGCAAAGTATCCTAATTCATCAGCTACTGCAACTGCCCAGAGAGCACCCCAGTTAGGCATATACGCAACATCAATAGTGATAACGTCTGTGTCAGTGTCTTCACTGCCACCACCGCATGCAACCATACCTAATACCATGGCTACAACTAATAAAACGGCCATCAGTTTTTTCATCTTTTTTTCCTCCTAAAATAAAATATTTTGATAAGTTAACTGATCGAAACTTGGAGTTTTCTTTTTTATAATTCGGCATCCTTCATTCCAAGCTCAAGCTGTGCAAGTCTTTCGACCTTCCATGCATGGAAGCCTTCGCCTGTAAGTCCGTAATAACCTGATTTATCTGTAAACAGGAACGATTTTCCGAAGTAGAGAAGCGACATTGCTGTGATTCCCCTGAATTCGAAAACTCTGTCTTCCCATTCCATTCTGTCGTGATAAACCTTGAGAGTTCCCGTACCGATATCTGTTCTTGAATTATCCGGTCCCATCTGATAGAGGAGCACATCCTTTTCTTCGAAGATAAGCGTTCCTCTTTCGAGTTTTTCCATATCTTCGTCGAATCTAGGAAGCATCCAGTGGCCCCAGTCGTCAACTCTTTTGAACGGAAGATTTTCACCTTCAAGATATCCGTATTCCGTATATGTTCCTTCAAGTCCGCAGTGGGAACATCTGAAGTTGTGACCCTCTGTCACCATAGTATCATACTTACCGCACTCAGGGCAAATAATTAAATAATTTTCAAGTCCTTCTGCAAGTGCTTCGCATGTGTACGGAAGCATTTTCTGTTCCTGAGTTTCGTATGCCTGTTCGCCTATATCACGATTGATGAGCTCAAGGATTTCTTCATCAGTCATCTGTGCGAGCTGTTCTGATGAATATACGCCTACAACCTTTCCTTCGACCTTTCCTTCTCTGTGAACATGCGCCCATCTCGGTGCTACGAAATAACCACCTACGAGTCTGTATGTAATAAGTGCACAGCCTGCCTTTCTCAGGAGCTTTACAGTCGGCATAGTAACCTTCATAGTATCTCCGCAGAATGAACGGCAGCCTTCCGGAAACATTATTACGCTGTAACCGGCCTTGATTCTCTTGAGGATTTCCTTTATCGGCTTCATCATGTTTCCGCCACGAGGAGCAGGAATGATATCAGCGATATTTGTGATGAACCACTTGAGTTTTGTACGGAAGAGGTGTGCGCCTCCTACGTAGTACATAGGCTGAGGGAAACCTGAAAGCACCATAAGCATGTCTCTTTCTGTGGTATGGTTTGAAAGAACGAGATATGGTTCACTCATTTTCGGTGCGATTTCCGTTGTGTAAGAATATTTCTTAAGCATGAAAGGCGTGATAACGCTTCTCACGATTTTATATGCTATCCGGTATTTTAACGGATACTTTGCCATTTCTTTCATAATTCAGAATTCCTTAATTAATATCTTGTATGATTAATTCTGTACTAGCAGATTCTCGGAAGTCCTTCTCCGTAAAGCACATCAACAACGCGCTTTCCGCCAAGTCTTGTAATCATTACTACGCCCTTACCGGAAGTTACATGTCCGATTACGCACGCTTCCTTGCCCGCTTCCGTATTCTTTATGATTTCAAGAGCTTTTTCTTCATCTTCTCCGGGAACAACTACAATCATCTTTCCTTCGTTTCCCATGTAAAGCGGATCGAGTCCGAGGATATCGCAAAAGCCTCTGACTTCGTCATTTACTGGGATTGCAGTTTCCGAAAGTTCGATTGCGCATTCTGACTTTTCGGCAATCTCATTCAGGATTGTGCCAAGGCCTCCGCGTGTAACGTCACGCATAGTTTTTACATTGATGCCTGCTTCGAAAAGTCCGTTTGGAATATCTGCAAGTACTCCGCAGTCGCTTCTGATACCGTTTTCGATTCCCATTCTTGCACTCAGGATACATGCATGATGATCACCAAGTGTTCCTGAAACGATTATTGAATCTCCGGGCTTCATATTTGCAGCACTTACATCTCTTCCCTCAGGAATGATTCCGATGCCCGATGTATTGATGTAAAGTCCGCCGTTTCCTTCAACTACTTTTGTATCTCCGGCAACGATTTTCACGCCTGCCTTCTTTGCAGTAGCTGCCATTGATTCAACAAGTCTGTCGAGCACTTCAATATCAAGGCCCTCTTCAAGAATGAAACCGCATGTTATGTACTTAGGTACAGCTCCCATCATGAGAAGATCGTTTACTGTCCCGCATATGCAGAGTTTACCGATGTCACCACCTTTGAATTCTACAGGCGTAACAACAAAAGAGTCCGTGCTGAATGCGATACGTCCGTTAATTTCAAGAACTGCAGCATCTTCCATCTTGTCGAGAACATCGTTTTTGAAATGTTTTCCGAATATCTTTTCCATAAGCTCTGCGCCGGTTTTACCGCCGGAGCCGTGAGCCATTACGATTTTTTCCATTATATACTCCTATACCATATTCCGCATGCCCCTTCAGCCGAAACCATACAAGGTCCGTAAGGATGAAGTGGTGTGCATCCTTTGCCGAACATAGGGCACTCGTTTGGATTGATTTTACCTACGATTACGCTTGCGCACGAACATGCTTCCGGAAGCTCCATGTCTGCATCAAGTCCGCGGCTTCCGCCATCGTACTCTGCATATTCCGGTTTAAGATAAAGACCTGAATCCGGAATCTCACCGAGTCCGCGCCATGTCGCTGCTCCCGGCTCGAAATATTTTTCAAGCACTTCCAGCGCCTTTTTATTTCCTTCGTCGCGAACGGCGTTTTTGTAGAGGTTCCTTACATCGCCATCGCCTCGCTCTACCTGCCTTACGATATCATAGATAACCGCAAGTATGTGTTCCGGTTCGAATCCTGCAACTACAAAAGGTTTTCCATATTTCTCAGCGAGTTCTTCGTAAGCATGGCTTCCGATTATTGTACTTACATGACCCGGACAGATGAATCCATCGATATCATCCTGATTGTCGCAAATCCATGTAAGCGCCGGAATAACCGTCTTGAGCGCTGTTACAAACCTGATATTCCTAACTCCGCGTGCTGTCGCCTGCTTCATTGCAAGTGCATACACAGGAGCTGTCGTTTCAAATCCTACTGCCGCGATGACAAATGTTGTATCAGGGTCTGCTGCAGCCTTTTCGATTACATCAAACGGTGAATACATCATTTCAACATTTATGCCTTCGCCTTTCATGTCTGACAGGCTTCCGTTTGTTCCCGGTACCTTCATCATGTCGCCAAATGTGTATACCTTATGGCCCGGCTTTTTTGCATAATCGATTACTTTGTCAATAAATGCTGTAGGCGTTACACATACAGGACATCCCGGTCCTGATATAAGTTTAATCTTCGGTGAAATAAGAGAACGGATACCGCTCTTGAAAATGCTTGCAGTATGTGTACCGCAGACTTCCATTATTTTTATCTGGCGTCCGTCATATCCTTGAAGATATTTTATAACGTCTTCTGTCTTCACTAGCCCATTACCTCCTCGAGTTCCATAAAGAGCTCAATGATTTCTTCAGCCTTGTCTTTTTCCATTACTTCAATTGCGCATCCTGCGTGCACGAGAACATAGTCTCCTACCTTCGGATCCACAAGTCCTGTATTAACCGGCACAAGATTTCCCTTGAAATCCACCTGTGCCATATCTCCGTTAATGGCAACTACCTTGCCTGGTACTGCTACGCACATAATCCTAACCTCTTTCTTGCATTTTACGCTTTTGCCTTTGCTTCTTCTGTTCTGGCGTTTTTCTTCCTGTCTACTATCTGCTACTCTTCATCAGGGAGCTTACATACGTCAATCCACTCTACTGCATTTGAGTATTTGTGGAGTTCATCCGGTGTAAGTTCGATTGCGCTGTTGCTGCTTCCGCATGCAGGGAATACTGTTTCGAAACGCTTGAGTGAAATATCTGTATAAGCCTTTACGTCAGGATGTTCGATTGCAAAAGCACAAACACCGCCGATTGCATGGCCTGTAAATTCAACAACTTCTTCTGCTGTGAGCATCTTTGCCTTATATCCGAACTGGTGCTTGAATTTTCCATTGTTAATCTTTCCGTCGCCGGCTGTTTCGATAAGAATGCATCCGCCCTCAGGTGTCTTGAATGAAAGTGTCTTGCAGATTCTTGCACCTTCAACACCAACAGCCTGAGCTGCGAGTTCTACTGTCGCACTTGAAACATCAAACTCAAGAATCTTATCTTCCATTCCGAACTGTCTGAAATATTCACGCACTTTTTCTATAGCCATTATTATAATCCTCCAAACACTATTTTAACTGAATTGCAATGCCAATAATTACAATTCACGCATTATACTATTAAACTAAATAATTATACCATACATTTCGACAAATGCAAACAATTGTAGGCGAAATCCCCTCTATTTTAGGGGATTGAAACACACTTCTCTACATATATATGCAGGATTCTGGCGAGGCACAGATTTGGATATGTGGAGAAGGGGGAAAATGTGTGATTCGGATATGCGAAGGAGGGTGAAAATGTGTGATTCGGATATGTGGAGAAGAGTGAAAATGCGCGATTCGGATATGCGAAGAAGGGTGAAAATGCGAGATCCGCAGGCACGGGTTGTATTTTCAGGTGTCATAAAGTGCGTCATTATTTTTACATTTTATTCCATTTGTGTTGCTTTTTGATGCCGTTTGCTGTAAAATATTGGAAATAGATCGCTTGCAGTTTTATGACTTTCTGCATCTTTTTCATATGCCCGCTTGCAATCGACATGAAATCGGAGATATTGATACTTGATTTTATGAAAGTGCTGCGATCCAGGCGTTTGTGCTTCAGTCCCGTCACAGTGTTTAAATGCTGTATCTATGTTCATTCGGGTGTTTGTGCTTCAGTCCCGTCACACGAGTGTATATAAGTGGACAATTCTTTCTTACATGCGGATAGTTCCACCTATTTCCTTATTTACACGGGTTTTTATTCGTTTTTTCATGTATGTTATCGTTTGCAGTGGATATTTGTGGCTCACCATATTCCCATTCCACCTAAAATGGGCTTTTTTTACGGAATATGCTGTGGTTTCAATAGTAATGTCCACTAACCTGATAAAGAAAGGGGATTTTTTATGGATTTTGATTATTTTTTTGATAAAAAAGTGGAACTCTTAAAACACAGAATTAAATTGTCCACTCGGGATTTTGAAAAAGCTGCCGATGGGAAGCTTTGGACGGAAATGCGTGGAAACGAGATCAGATATTATAACGGAACCGTTCATAACGGTCAGAAAAAACGTATCCTTTTAAACAATAACCCTGAACTCATCGCCGAGCTTGCACGGAAAGATTACTTGAGACAGGAAATCAAGATGATGAACGAAAATGTTCAGCTGCTTGAAAAGGCAAAAGAGCTGTTCAGAACGCAGTACAGAGACACTTCGGTCGCCGGTGTGCTCGAAGAACTGAAAGACGGACGGCGTTCGCCTGCATATGAAGACTACTATCTTAAAGGAATTGATAAACTGAGTACTCCGCTCAGGCATCCGATTGACAAAAGCCGATACCCGGGATTTATTCTCGACTGGGCAGCAAGCAAATACAATCGTAGTTCATATCGGGCAGAGGATTTGAAACACAGATCTTCTTACGGGCTCTTCACCCGAACTAAATCGGAGCTCAGTATTGTTGAAAGACTTTACGCGCACATGGTTCCACTGCGATATGAAGAAATAATTCAAAAAAACGGAATAATCCGCATACCGGACTTTATAGTGCCCAGCACAAGCGGAAAACTTTATTACTGGGAGCACCTGGGAATGATGAACAACCCCAATTACAGACGCTTAAACAAACGTAAACTCGAAGAATACGAAGAAATCGGTATCGTACCATGGGACAATCTGATTCTGACTTACGATTATGAGGATGGTTCAATCGATATGGCGGAAGTCGATGCCATTATCCGCGTGAAACTTCTCTAACTTCTATTTTTTTACATTTTCTTCCAAAAGCCTTGCTTTCTTGCAACATATACTGTAAAATAATGGAAATGGATGTGTGTTGGAAAGGGCGTATTATTATTTGTTTAAGGGAGATGAGAAAATGACAGACAACAACAGAGAGAGTTTTACGTTTGAAATTGTGGAGCACATCTGCAAGCTGGGGCAGACCAGAGAGGACGGATTCACAAAGGAATTCAACAGGGTTTCTTTTCGAGGCCTTCCTCCGAAGTGGGATATCCGCGAGTGGAATCATAACCACACAAGAATGACTAAGGGCATTACCCTTACCGATTCCGAGATGGCTCTTATGCTTGACGCACTTGCCGAAAGGAAAGAAAGACTCAAGGCTCTCCGCGAAAAACGCGAAGCTACAGAAATGCAGAGAACACCTGCCAATGAAGCTGCAGAAATGCAGAAGGCACCTGCCAGCGAAGCTGCAGATAGACAGGGTGCCCCAGTGCAGGAAGCTGCAATGGGACAGAGCATTGCTACTCAGGATAACAAAGAAGCTCAAAGTACACCTGCACAGGAAACCGCAAAAGAACAGGGCACTACAGCACAAGAATACGCAGATAATCAAAGCCTGCCTGCGCAGGAAACCGCTGAAGAGCACGCACCTTCAGTACAGGAACCAAAGCTGGAGCCAGTATCCGCACCTGATTCAGAAGACTTGCCTGCGTCCGTTTTGGATTCTGATGATGAGTACGTCCCTTCGCACGATGTGAACCTCTTCTGATGCGGACGATAAGAGTGCTTCATAGCATGGCGGTCCTGTGGTACATGAGAATTGCATCCAGCAAACAGTCACCGCAGCCGACTGACACAGGCGGGTCCCGAGGCATATAACTGACACACAAGCGGGTCCCGAGGCATATAGTATATAGAACTCAAAACTAGACGGAGGTACTATATGGCGTACTATAACAATAGCGGAATCGATGATTCCTTACTCTTTTTCTTCTTAATCCTCGTTCTTCTTTTCTGCAATCCGAGCATATTCGGATGTGGCGGAGGATGCGGAAATCACGAAAACAATTCGTGCGGTTGCTAAAGCCGTTTTATCCCGGGCACGTTATGTTATAGTCAGACGTGACCCAAAGCAAATTCATAACGAAATCAAAAACAGAGTGCAGTCTATTCCTGCGCTCTGTTTCCATTTGCTATCATAAGTGTTTCTATATCGCTATCATTTAACGGCATACCGTCCATTTCCGGCGACAGTTTTCTTAGCTTGAAATCATCACCGTGGTAATCAGAACCCTTCGTATGAATGAGCCCTCTCTCTTCAGCAATTCCGATATATCTCATTGCCTGTTCCCACATGTGATCGGAATGATATGCTTCAATCCCGCCAAGTCCGGCAGGAACCATAATATCAAGGAGTCTGTTCAGATCAGTATAATGCTGTTCTTTCGTTTCGCCGTATCCCGGTGCAATCTGCTTGATTTTTGCAGGATGCGCAAGTACAGGAATACCACCGCACTCTCTTATAAGCCTGATTGCTTCGATAGTATCAATCATATCTTTTTTAATCTTTTTTGCTTCCGGTGCTTCAAGGTATTCGCCCGGAGTAAAGATTTCCCATGGCTCTTTTATATATCCGCGTCTTACCATTGCCCGGCCGAAATCAGGCTTTCCGATATAATCTCCCATCTTTCCTATGAGGAGTTCGTCGTATGTCAGTTCATAACCCACGCTCGCAAGATACTCTATAAGCCTTGCATTTCGTCTCCTTCTTGCATCCCTGATTTCTTCAAGTTTTTCGAGAAGGGCAGGATTCTGAATGTCTATACCATATCCCAGGATATGCATCTCCACTCCGTCTTCGTTACGAGTTGAAAACTCAATTCCACGAATTACCCGGATCTGCAGTTCTTCTCCCTTTTTTACAGCTTCCGCCACCCCATCGATTGTATCGTGGTCAGTTATTGCTATTAAATTGTATCCCCGATCCTTATATCTCAATACAATTTCAGACGGAGTATATGCCCCGTCTGAATAACACGTATGAATATGAAGGTCCACTTTCAAACTATTATTCATGGTTTTCCCTTCTTGAAATTCACGATTCTTATTACTGAATTATCTGAGACCCTTTGGCATGATAAGGTCAAATGTAAGCGTTGCCATAGTAAGCTTATCCTTTAGAACACCTGCGATTTCAACAGCAAATTCCATCGCTGTTCCAGGACCCTTTGAAGTGATGATGTTACCATCAACAACAACACGATTTTTCATAGGAATTGCACCCTTAAGTTCTTCTTCCATACCAGGATAGATAGTCGCCATTTTGCCTTCGAGTACGCCAAGCTCTCCAAGAACCATAGGTGCCGCACATATTGCAGCAACATACTTACCGGCTTCTTCTCCGGCTGCCGCAAATTCCTTGATTTTTTCGCAAAGTCCTTCATGTGCTCCAAGATTAGTTGCACCAGGAAGGCCTCCCGGAAGCACAATCATATTGCATGCATCAAAGTCTGCTTCTTCAAAACAAAAGTCTGCAGTAATCTTTATACCGTGAGCACCTGTAACTGTCTTTTCTCCCGGAACAGTACTTACAAGATACGCCGGAATATCAACTCTTCTGAGCACATCAACAGGTGTGATAGCTTCCATTTCTTCAAAGCCTTCTGCTAAAAAAACATATACCATTAAGCTTCATTCTCCATTCTCTTTTTCTTTGCATAATTGATCATTACGAGTGTTGCAATGAGTTCGAGGAAGATAAACATCGGAATAACGAAGATAATCTGTCTTACTCCGAATACAACCGATACTACTGAACCGAGCATAGGTGAGAACATCATTCCGAGTGAACTGCATGTGCTGAGAAGTCCGAAAAGAACACCTCTTGAACCCGGATCAACAATTTCTGATGCTGCTGATGTAAGTACAGGTTCGATTCCTCCTACAAGGAAGTAGAACATTCCGTAGAAGGCGATGAATACCCAGATGCTTACAGGAAGTCCCATGAGTAATGATACTACAAAGGCCCCTACAGTAAGAAGTCCTGCATACTTGAACTTATCGTACTTGTCTCCGAGTCTTGCGAGTGTAATCGATGAAACACCAGTCGCTACACAAGTAACGAGGTTGATTATACCTATCATCTGAGTCGCTCCATCCATAGTGCCAAGCACTTCTCTTACGAAAATTGCAAGGAACGGTCCGAATACAGTACGCGCAAGTCTCATGCAGAGCATTGTTACGAGAATCATGATGATTCCAGTTGTAAGCACACCTGTTTTTTCTCCGGCTGCTTTCTTGAGTTTCTGCTGTTCAACAAGTTCTCTGCCGTATGTTCCCGGAATCTCCTTAATCATGAATACTACGATAAGAAGTCCGATAGTGTTAACGACTGAACCTACGTAGAAACATCCTGAATATCCGATCCATTCGCATATAAAGCCTCCGAGAAGAGGACCCACAGCATATCCGAGGAAGTTAGACGATGTCATGACTCCGAGAGCCTTTGTCATTTCCTTATCCGGAGTATTAGCCGAGATAAGAGCCATTGATGCAGGAACTGATCCTGTAAAAAATCCCTGAAAAGCTCTTGCAAAAAGGAAGAAGAGTATGGATTTTGAAGAACCGATGAGTACCAGTGTTATCGAACCGAAAACCAAAGCTCTCACAAGCATATTCTTTCGTCCGTATCTGTCCGACATCTTGCCCCAGAAAGGAGCTGCGACTGCCATCGCCGCCGAAGGAATTGTTGAAGAAAGGCCTGTATAAAGGCTGAGCTGGTTTTCTGTTAATGTTGCGATTTCTTCAAGGAAGTATGGAATGAATGACATTGCAAGACCGAACCCCATGTTTACGAGAAACTGTGAAGTCCACATTGCATAGAGATTTTTCTTCCATATTGCCTCTTTAGTTAAAATTGTTTCTGTCTTTTTCAAAGATGTTCACCTCTTGACAAAATAACTAAGTGCATTAAATAAATATTTTATTATGCTTCTCTCTTTTTCTTGGCATATGAAACAAGCATGATAGTTGTTATAAGTTCCAGCGCTGTGAATGCAGGCATTGCAAGAAGGATTGCTCTTGTACCCATAGCAACTGAAAGTGCTGTACCAACCATAGGCGCAAACATCTGTCCGAGTGAGCTTACAGTATTAAGCCATCCGAAAAGTACTCCGAGTACACCAGGATCCACGATTTCTGATGCAGCTGATGTTGCTACAGGTTCAACTGCGCCGATAAAGAAGAAGTACGCACCGTAACCGATAATGAACCACCAGAGTGGGAGATCAAAGCATACGATTACAGTGAAAACGAGTGAAATTACAGTTAATATTGCTGTAAATCCGAACTTATCGTATCTGTCACCGAGTCTTGCAAGAGTTACTGATGCAACTGCTGTTGTTACGCATACCGCACCATTAAGGATACCGATGTATGTTGTTGCACCATCCATGCCGCCGAGAACTTCTCTTACATAGAGAGGAATGAATGGCTGGAAAACAGTTCTTGAAAGTCTCATGAAAAGCATAGTTACAAGGATAAGGAGTACACCGGCAGACATCATGCCGCCTGTATGAGTTCCTTCTGCCTTCTTTCTCCTGCGCTCTTCTATAAGCGCTTTGCCATATGTATCAGGAAGTTCCTTAACAACTATACATACAACAAGACCGAGTGTGTTTATAACTGTTCCGATGTAGAAACATGCTGTGTAGCTGAAATAGTTGCAGAGAAAACCTCCAATTACAGGACCGATTGCATATCCCAGGAATCCTGAAGATGTCATGAAACCGATTGCCTGAGAGAGATTTCTGTCCGGTGTGTTTGCTGAAACGAGTGCCATAGATGCAGGAAATGAGCCTGTAAAGAATCCCTGGAACACTCTGAATATCATGAACATAGGAATGCTTTTTGCAGCACCCATGAAGAAGAGCGCTATAGATCCGCAGATAATCGCTCTTACGAGCATATTCTTACGTCCGTATCTATCCGACATCTTGCCCCAGAAAGGTGATGCAACCGCCATTGCTGCAGCCGGGATACTTGATGAGAGCCCTGTGTAGAAACTGAGTTCGTCAGCAGTAAGGTTTCCCATGGCTTCAAGATGATACGGAATGAATGGCATTGCAAGTCCGTATCCCATGTTTATAAATAACTGAGATAACCAGAGGGCAATCAGATTGACCTTCCAGATATCTTCCTTAGTAAAATTTACTGTTTTAGTTTTCCCCATATGTTTGCCAGTTCCGACGCGCTATCTCTCTTCACGGAAATAATTATTGCTTAAGTCTGCCGGTGGCTGGCTCTCCTTTCTCTTCTTGTGTGTACTTAATATTACGATTAAAATTGTTGCTATGTATGGAATCATGTCGAAGAGATACTGAGAAATACCAACTCCGAGTACCTGAAGTCTCATACCGGCAATTGAAAGTCCCCCGAAAAGGATTGAGCCGAAGAACGCCTTGATAGGGTTCCATGCTACGAAAATTACGAGTGCTACGGCAATCCATCCACGTCCGTTTACAACGTCTTCCTGCCAGAGCGGAATACGAACGATTGAAAGGTAAGCTCCGCCGAGTCCCGAGAGAGCTCCTCCTATAAGAACGTGAACGTATTTGTAGAGTGTAATGTTAATACCTGATGCGTCAGCTGCTGCAGTATTTTCGCCTACAGCCTTGAGATTTGTTCCCCATCTAGTCTTGTACATATAAATCGCAGCAACGATTACTACAATATACGAAAGATACACATATACATCCTGACGGAAGAATACAGGTCCGAGGAACGGAATATCGCCGAGCACAGGAATAGACTTTTTCACGAAGAAATTAGTTACTTCCGAAGGTACTGCCTTCCCGAGGAAAGGCTGTCCTACAAACTTCGCAAAGCCTGTACCGAAAATTGTAAGAGTAAGTCCTGTTACAATCTGGTTTGATTTGAATGTGATTGTGAGAATCGCGTAGATGAGCGCTCCTGCTGCACCTGCGACTGCTGCAACGACAACTGTAAGGAACGGATTCTTTGTTGCCATCGCTGTCACATATGCCATAACAGCTCCCATAAGCATCATACCTTCAACACCGAGGTTACTGTTACCGACTTTTTCAGTTATAAGGGCACCTACTGTGGCAAACAGAAGAGGTACACCTGCTACTACACATGCTGCTAAGAAGCCTTCCATTATGCCACCTCCTTTGAATGACCTGACTTGTTTCCAAAGCTTACCTTGTACTGGAGGAAGAATTCCGAACCGAGTACGAAGAAGAGGATTACGCCCTGTACGATTGATGCAACGGCACTTGAAACTCCGATTGAAACCTGGAGATAATTACCGCCCTGAATGAGCATCGCAAAAGCAATGCATATGAAGAGGTTTGAAACTGCGTTGAGTCTTGAAAGCCATGCAGGAATGATTGCTGTGAAACCGTAACCTGCTGCGATTGTTGATGTAAGAGTCTTTTCAATCGCCGAAGCCTGAATCATACCGACGATTCCACAAAGACCTCCTGAAATGAAAGTCGCAACGATGATAATCCTTCCGATATTCATTCCCGCATATCTAGCTGTTTCAACCGATTCACCGATTACTGCTATTTCGTATCCCTTCTTTGTGTAGTTCATGAAGAAGAATACGAGCACTACGAAAATAAGTCCGAAAACCCATCCGATATTCGCTCCGAAGAGTGAAGGAAGAACTGCATTCTGAGGGAATTTTGCAATTCTAGGGAAACCTCCTGCATTTGGATCCATCCAAGGACCGTACTGGAGATATGTTACGAATTTGATTGCTATGTAGTTCATCATAAGAGTGAAGATAGTTTCGTTTGTTCCCATCTTCGCCTTGAAAATCGCAGGGATAAATGCCCAGAATCCTCCGCAGAGAACTGCCGCGAGCATCATTGCTCCGAGCATTACAGGTGCAGGAAGAGTTTCAGGAAGGTGAAGTGCAACCCATGTCGCACCGAGTGCCCCCATAGTAATCTGGCCTTCAGCACCGATATTCCAGAACTTCATCTTGAAAGCAACCATGATTCCGAGCGAAGTAATAAGAAGCGGGATACATCTTATTACAGTCTGCTGGAGTCTGATCTTACTTCCGATTGAACCTTTGATGATTGTCACGAAAATCTTGATTGGATTGAGTCCGAATGCAAGAAGAATAAGCCCTGCAAATACGATTGAAAGAAGAACTGCTATGATGCGGACGATATATTCCTGTTTTTTAGGCATATCCGCACGTTTTGTTACTCTGATATTCATACTAAACGGCAGCCTCCTCTCCTATTTTCTGACCAGTCATAAGAAGACCGATATCTTCCTTGGTAACCTTTTCCGGATCAACGATTCCTGTAATTTCTCCATGGCAGAGAACCATGATTCTGTCGCAGAGTTCCATAAGAACATCGAGGTCTTCACCTACGAAAAGAACTCCTACGCCGGCTTTTTTCTGCTCGTTGAGAAGATCGTAAATCTTATGTGATGCACCGATATCAAGACCTCTTACAGGGTATGCAGTGATGAGAACTTTCGGTGCAGAATCGATTTCACGTCCGAGAAGAACCTTCTGGATATTACCACCCGAAAGTTTCTTTACCGGAGTGTTGATGCTTGGTGTAAGGATATCGAGGGCATCGACGATTTTCTTTGCCTTTTCGATGCAAGGTCCTCTTCTGAGAAGAATACCAGGCTGATTCTGATAATCCTTGAGAACGATATTATGAACGATATCCATACCACCGACAAGACCCATTCCGAGTCTGTCTTCAGGAATGAATCCCATTCTGATTCCAAGCTTTATAATATCTCGTGGAGTTTTTCCAACGATATTTTCATCTTCAAAGTAGATTCTTCCTTTATCAGCTTTTACAAGACCTGCGATTACTTCGCAAAGTTCTTTCTGTCCGCTGTTTGCAACGCCTGCAACCCCAAGAATTTCATAACGTGAAAGATCAAAGCTTGCATTCGAAAGCATTTCCTTTCCGTCAGCATTCTTAACTGTTACACCGTCGAGCTTGAGAATAGGAAGACCCTTCTGAACCTTTTCTCTTGTAATTGCAAGGTTCATCTTCTTTCCTACCATTGATTCGATGAGTGAAGGAATGCTTGATTCCTTTGTGATTACTGTTTCAACCGACTGTCCCTTACGGAGTACTGTTACACGGTCTGAAATTTCCATTACTTCGTTGAGCTTGTGAGTAATGATTACAATGGCACAACCCTGAGCCTTCATGTTGTTTATAACCTTGAAGAGTTTCTGGATTTCCTGTGGTGTAAGTACTGCTGTAGGTTCGTCAAGAATTAAAATCTTTGCGCCTCTGTAGAGCACCTTGATGATTTCAAGAGTCTGCTTTTCCCCTACAGACATTTCATAAACTTTCTTGTCCGGGTCTATATCAAGACCATATTTATCTGAAAGAGTTTTGATTTCCTGAGAGAGAGCTTTACCTTTTGTGAAGAAACTTGTTTTCTGACCTATAATTACGTTCTCCTTCGCAGTCATAACGTCAATGAGCTTGAAGTGCTGGTGAATCATACCGATTCCAAGCTTGATCGAATCTGCAGGCGAATGGAAAACTACCTTTTCGCCGTTAATATAAATCTCACCTTCATCAGGAGTATAAATTCCTGAAAGCATATTCATGAGCGTAGTCTTTCCGGCACCGTTTTCTCCGAGAAGTGCATGAACTTCGCCTGCATATACCTGAAGATTTACATTTTCATTGGCCTTTTTATCACCGAATGACTTGGTGATATTTCGCATTTCTATTGCAATCTGCCTCTGCATATTATCCTCCAAAAACGCAGTTAAAAGGACTGTCATAAGACGGTCCCTTTAACCATACAAAACGTTTATTCCGTTATAAAGTCACAGCTTTGTAAACTTAGATAGCGCTTACTCCCTGGATTTCATTCGTGATTGACCAGATGCCTTCTCTGTCAAGAGTCTGTCCTTCTTCGCAGAGAACTGTTCCGTCATCATAGTAGATAGGGCCTGTGAATACGTCGAATTCGCCAGCTTCCATCTTAGCCTTGATGTCAGCAATCTGAGCTCTTACGTCTTCAGGAACTGCTTCGCTTACTTCATCAATAGCGATGAGGCCGTCCTGCATTGTTCCGTAGTAGCTTTCAGGTACGAATGTTCCGTCGAGTACTGCCTGGAGTGCATAGTTGTAGTAAACTTCTGGATTCCAGTAAGCTGCTGTGAGGTACTTGTCGCCAGCATCGTTCTTAGGATAGTTCCAGCCGATTGCATATGCGCCTCTTTCAGCTGCTGCGAGCTGTGCAGCTGTTGAGTCAGCGTGGTAGCAGATAACGTCTGCGCCAGCATCAAGGAGCTGTTCAGCACCAGTCTTTTCGAGTTCAGCATCGCCCCAAGTATTGATATATACAACCTTAACTTCAACGTCAGGATTTACAGCCTGTGCGCCGAGTGTGAATGCGTTGATACCGATCTGTACTTCAGTGTAAGGATGAGCTGCTACATAACCGAGAACGTTAGCTTCTGTTACAGCACCTGCAGCCATACCTGTTAAGTATCTAGCTTCTTCCATTGAACCGAACCAGTTGTCAAAGTTAGTGTCGTTCTTCATGTATCCTGAGAAGTGAAGGAATGTTAAGTCAGGATATTCAGCACTGAGTTCGTTGAGTGCATCCATGAAACCGAATGAGCAAGCGATGATTACGTTGCATCCTTCATCAATCATGTTGAGAGCTGTGCTCTTTACTTCCTGAGTATCTTCAGGAACGTTTTCACGATAGATGAAGTCCATCTTGCCTGCAAAGTGTTCCTTTGAAGCAAGTGCGCCTTCATACATTGACTGTGTGAAACCACCATCATTGATAGGTCCGATAAAGATGAATCCAACCTTTAATTCAGGAGCATCTGTTGATGTATCTTCGCCACCACCACATGCAACAAGGCCGAATACCATTACGAGTGCGAGTAAAACTACTAAAAGTTTCTTCATTTTTTCCTCTCCTTTGATATTACTCTAGTTGTGATAAAAGGTATATTTTTAACATATAAATTATATCGCTTTAATTCGGTGATGTAAATAAGTTATTTTTCAAATTCGATAACTCCATCGACAATTTTTTCGATTACTGCAAGCGATTTTACCGGAACTCCGAGTGCTCTTATTTTTTCAGCTCCACCCTGGAATTTCTTTTCGATTGCGGCACTGAAACCTACAACTTCAGCACCTGCCATCTTTACGATTTCGCAGAGTGCAGTTCCTGCTTCTCCATGAGCAAGAAAGTCATCGATTATTATTACTTTTTCGCCTTCCTGGAGGTACTTCTTTGAAATTCTGAGCATTGAAACTGTGCCTTTTGTGAATGACTTTGCTTCTGCTCCGTAAAATTCTTCCGTCATCGTATTAGGTGCAGCTTTCTTTGCAAAAACAACCGGAAGATTTCCCATACTTCTGGCTGCACTGCACGCAATCGGGATACCGCTTGCTTCAACAGTGAGAACCTTTGTTGCGCCTGAATCCTTGAAAAGGCGTGCGATTTCGTCACCCATTTCATCCATGAACGCAACATCAATCTGATGATTGATAAAACCGTCAACCTTTACGATTTCACTTCCTATAGCCTGTCCTTCTTTTAAAATCTTGTCTTCTAATGCCTTCATTTCAGTGTTCCTTTCACGTCGTTATGCGTTTTCCGGGCTGGTTCTATTTTTCGTCTTTTTCCTTGAGCTCAAAGTTCATAGGCTTCGCAGTTTCAGGTGCAAGAACTGCAAAGTTAGCTGTACATGTCGCAATAAGATGACCTTTATCCTTTGAAAAAGCATCAATTGTCTGTCTTATAAAACGTCTTCCCGCTTTTACTATTCTTGCATTCATAACAACAGTATCAGTACCTTCTGCTCTTGCGAGATAATTGATATAAAGATCAAGTGTCGCAATATTAGGACTTTCGGCTACTGAAATACTTCCCATTCCCGCTACTGTATCGAAAAGTGTTGCGAGTGCACCGCCGTGAAGCTCACCTCTCGGATTTTCCATCCATCTTTCAATTTTGTATTCTACTATGAATACCTTCTTTTCATCGTTTGCAGAAATGAACTTCCCTTCAAACATGCTGTTGAGTCTTCCTTCATTCTGTGGAAGTTTTCTTCTGCTATTGATTATATATTCAATTCTTTCTGCCCACGGCATACTCTGATATGTTGTCATGATTGAGTCTAATTTTTTGTCTTCCATTTTTCCTCCTCTAAAATAAAATTTCAGATTTCATACTGATATTTATAAATAAAATTCACATTCAAAACTAATCTGATCGTGATTTCTTCCTACAATAACAACCTTCTTTTCTTCTTCGTCATACCCGCCGATAAAATCAATAGTATCGCCGAGCTTTGCTTCGTTTACAAAGTTGATCCTGAAATCACGGATATTTTCAGTCATGAATTCTGCAGGCATACAGTCTTCTGCAAACGCTGCATATCTGGTATTGTTGACATGGCCATTTGTGTCGATATCACTGAAAACGATTTTCCTGCTTCCGAGTTCAAAAGTCTTTTCAGGAAGTTTGATCTTGCCGTTTTCACGGCAGTCTACGTCTACAGGATTAAGCCTTATATCATCCATATAAGGATATGCATTCGGGCGGATTATCTTTCTTGTTTCCGGGTTAACGGCAAGCCAGAGTGTACGCGCCTGAGCAACAATATTACCTTCTTCATCATAAAGATGGAAATGACGGTTGAACTTCACGCCTGAAAGTTCAGCTTCCCAGGTTTTCATTGTAACAACACTATCGTACTTGATCTTTCCGAAATATCTGATGCTCATCTTGGAAATAAGGAAAACAACGTTTCCCTCCCTTGCCATTACTTCGTAAGTAAGTCCTCTTCTGCTGTAATCATCACCTGCAGCATCTGTAAAAATCATCATGAGTTCCGGAAGCTTGATTCTGCCGTACATATCGCTTTCATTGAAAGAGATTCTTCTCTCACGACAGTAAACCGGACCATCATTCCACTCCCTAAGACAATTTTCATTTCTATCGTATTCCATTTTATCCCCTCTTTTTCCAAACAATATATATAAATATTAAGTCCATAATTCAAGTATCATAATCAATTATTATATCATTTTGCACAAATCCGGTCAATCTTCATGACGGAAACTCCCTTTTACCTTTTGGACTGATTTGGAATATAAAGAACCTCCCTCCGTCATTTTGACGGAGGGAGGTATGTTCACAGACCACATCTGTTCGATAAATGGTAATATTTTACAGAAAAGGAGTGTTGAAAGCAAGCTGATTGTAAAAAAATGTATAATAATTATTGTATATATGTCTTTATTGGGATGATTTGAAAAGTTTATTATAATTTGACGTCGATTTCTGGATTTCTCGGTACTTTTTGCAGGTACAAAAATATTCGTTTCAACCATGATTTTAGGCAAGATACGAAAAAACGTTGTTTTTGTAACCGATGATTTGGCTCGTGGTTGCCTTTTTGTAGGATCGAACTTGGTAAAGGCAGATTTCTATGCGGAGTGCAGTTGTA